>NZ_JBHXSY010000008.1:18200-277279 GCF_042715295.1 Streptomyces sp. NPDC058701
ACCGCGCCGGCCGTCTCCGCGCCGGCCGTCTCCGCGCCGGCCGTCTCCGCGCCGGCCGTCTCCGCGCCGGCGTGGCCCGACGCCCCGGGTGGCAGCGGGAGCGGCGTGGTCTCCGGCCTGACGTCCTCCTGGCCCGAGGCGAGCCCCCGCGCCGCCGCGTCCGCCCCGGCGGCCCCGCGTCCGGCCGAGGCCGCTGCCTCTCCCGCCCCGGCCCCGGCACCGGCCCGTTCGGCGACCGCGCCGCCCGCCGCCCCCGAGGCCCCGGCCCGCGAGGAGGCCGCGCCCCGCCGCGCGAACCCGGCAGCCGCCCGGCCCGCGGCCGCCCGCCCCGGTGCCGCCGAGCCCGCGTCCCGCCCGGCCCCCGTGCGGCCCGCCGCCGCCCGGCCCGCCCCCCGGGTGCCCGCCGCCGCCCGGCCCGCCCCCCGGGTGCCCGTCGCCGAGTCGGCCGCCGCGTCCGGGTGGCAGCCGCGGGCCGGGGGAGCCGGCCCGACGCTGCCGGAGCCCGAGGAGGGGGCCCGTACGGCCCGCGGCGCCACCTCCCGGGCCGTGTTCGAGCGGATGGCTGAGCGGGCCGCACGCCCCGCCGGACTGGGGCGCCGGGTCGTGGCCCGCGTCCTGGACTCCCTGGTGTTCGGAGCCGTCGCGGCCGCCGTCGCCCTGCCCCTGGTCCCCACGGCCACCGCGCACCTCCAGGCCAAGGTGGACGCCGCCCGGGCCGGCGGCCGCACCACCACCGTCTGGCTGTTCGACACCACCATCGCCACCGACGTGGGCCTCGTCCTCGGCGCCGTCCTCCTCTTCGGGGTCTTCTACGAGGTGCTGCCGACCGCGCGCTGGGGCCGCACTCCCGGCAAGAAGCTGCTCGGCGTACGGGTCCTGGCGGTCGCCACCCTGCGGCCGCCCACCGTCGGCGCCGCCCTGCGCCGCTGGCTCGTGTACGCCTTCCTCGGCCTCCCCGGCAGCCTCTGGTGTCTGTTCGACCGGCCGCGCCGGCGCGGCTGGCACGACCGGGCGGCGGGGACGTACGTGTCCCGCTGAGCCACCCGGGGCGGCCCGTCCCCCGAACGGACGCCGTCCCGTTGCGGGGGTCCGGGAGCCGGGTTCGACTCGGGCCATGAGTACCGACCAGCCGCCGCAGGGCCAGCCGCCCGAGGACGACCCGTTCCTCAAGAAGCCCCAGGAACCGACGCCTCCGTCGGGCGGTTCGCCGTACGGCTCACCGCCCCCCGGGAGCGGCGGCCACCCGCCGCCCCCTCCCCCCGGAGGCCCGGGCGGCGGCGGTGGATACCCGCCCCCGCCCCCGCCGTACGGAGGCGGCGACCCCTACGGCGGAGGCGGTGGCATGCCCGATCCGCTCGCCGGGATGCCCCCGCTCGCCGACATCGGCAAGCGGCTCGGCGCCCGCATCATCGACGTGGTCATCGTGGCGGTCCCGCTGTTCCTGATCCAGCTGGCGTTCGGCACGAACCGCTACACCGTCGAGACGGACCGGGGCGAGGACATCTCCGAGGTCGTCACCAAGTCCTACAGCGGCAGTGGCCTGATCATGACGCTGATCTCGATCCTCGCCTACGTCGGCTACGACTGGTTCTTCACCAAGAAGAACGGCCAGACGATCGGCAAGAAGACGATGGGCCTGCGCGTCGCGATGCTCAACGACGGCAGCGTCCCCCAGTCCGGCCCGGCACTGAGCCGCGCCGCCGTGCTGTGGCTGCCGACGCTGATCTGCTGCTTCTGCCTGTGGCCGATCGCGCTGATCATCTCGATCCTCGTGGACAAGCCGTACAAGCAGGGCCTGCACGACAAGGTCGCCAAGACCGTGGTGGTCAGGTCCGCCTAGGCCCTCCGGCTACGACGGCGCGCAGCACGAAGCGGCGGTCTCCCTCCGGGGAGGCCGCCTGCGGCGCGTCGGGCGCCGGCCGGACGGGGTAACCCTCAGTGGTGCACGGGGTGTTCGGACGCCGCCGTCCTCTGCTCGGGTACCCGGGCGGCCGGCGCCGTACGGACCGTGTGGCGGCCGCGGCGTTTCGGTACGGGCACGGTGAGTGCGACGAGCAGGCCCAGGGCGAGGGCGGCCGCGGAGACGACACCGACTCCGAGCCCCGTGCTGGTCTGCGAGAGCAGCAGCATGGCGATCGTCGACACGATGACGGTGGCGGACCCGTAGGCAAGCTGTGCGGCAGTCGGACGCGGCATGGCGATATCCGTCCTCAGGGAGGGGAGGGGGAGTCGGCTCAACAAGGTCGCGCGTCAAGTGACTCTACGACGGGAGATGCCCGTGGGGAACCGCCAGTAAGCGTGACCTAACCCACGGTGCCGGAGCACGGGGGGCGCACGGAATCATTTCTCGTGCCCCGACGTGGCCTGAACGGGGCGGGAAAGTGGCGTGAATCGGACGGGTGTGCCGTCGAGGAAGCACCCTTCGCCCCATATGGCTGCGGAACGTCCGAATAGCGGAACTCATTGCCCGCATAGTGCAGTTGTAACGAACAAGTCAAGGTCTGTCTTTTCTCGCGTCTCTCCGGTCAAATGTCGTCACTTGAGACGCGCGCCGCGCGGAACCCCCCGCTCCTATGGAGAAGTTCCGACCTACGTCGCGGCCGCGGGAGGGGAACGACATCAAGTGACCAGCAACTCCGTCAGACGACGCGCGCTGCGCGCCGCTGCCGTCACCGTGACCATGGCCGCCTGCGCGACCAGCGTCACCTTCTTCAGCGTCACCGCCGCCCAGGCCAATCCCAGCCCGATCGGCGCCCCGGCTGCCGACCGGCAGGACCCGACCGCCCCGGCCAAGGTGGCCGAGCACGACCTCAAGGGCCCGTTCAGCGAGCAGCAGGCGCAGCAGCGCAAGGCCGCCCTGGATCAGGTGCTGACCGGCAAGAAGGACGTCGAGCAGCGCGGTGCCTCCAAGGTCGTCAAGCTCGACGAGAAGAAGTACGTCGAGCTCGGCCGGGAGAAGACCGACAAGATCTTCACGATCCTCGTGGAGTTCGGCGACCAGGTCGACAACACGACCATGCACGACCCGGACGGCCCGGGCCCCAAGCCCGAGGCGCCCAAGTACGGCGGCACCCCCGGCCCCCTGCACAACACGATCGCCCAGCCGGACCGGAAGCTGGACAACAGCACCGCCTGGCGCGCGGACTTCAGCCGCAGCTACTTCCAGGACCTGTACTTCGGTACCGGCAAGGGCAAGGACTCGCTGAAGACCTACTACGAGAAGACCTCCTCGGGCCGTTACTCGGTCGAGGGCGAGGTCTCCGACTGGGTGAAGGTCCCGTACAACGAAGCCCGTTACGGCTCCAACTACTGCGGCCAGACCAACTGCTCCAACGTGTGGGACACCGTCAAGGACGGCGTCCTCGCGTGGACGGAGGCCCAGAAGAAGGCCGGGAAGACCGACGCGCAGATCAAGGCGCAGCTGGCCCAGTACGACCTCTGGGACCGCTACGACTTCGACGGCGACGGCAACTTCAACGAGTCCGACGGCTACATCGACCACTTCCAGATCGTCCACGCGGGCGAGGACGAGTCGGCCGGCGGCGGCGTGCAGGGCACCACCGCGCTGTGGGCCCACCGCTGGTACGCGTACGGCACCAGCGCGGGCAAGACCGGCCCGGCGAACAACAAGGCCGGCGGTACCCAGATCGGTGACACCGGCATCTGGGTCGGCGACTACACGATGCAGCCGGAGAACGGCGGCCTCGGCGTCTTCGCGCACGAGTACGGCCACGACCTGGGCCTGCCGGACCTCTACGACACCTCCGGTGGCGGCGAGAACGGCGTCGGCTTCTGGTCCCTGATGTCGGCGGGCTCGTGGCTCGGCAAGGGCAAGGACTCCATAGGCGACCTCCCGGGCGACATGACCGCCTGGGACAAGCTCCAGCTGGGCTGGCTGAACTACGACAAGGCGAAGGCCGCGACGAAGTCCACCCACAAGCTGGGCGTCTCCGCGTACAACACCAAGGACAAGCAGGCGCTCGTCGTCGAGCTGCCCAAGAAGAAGGTCCAGACCGACGTCGTCGCTCCCGCCGAGGGTTCCTCGCAGTGGTGGAGCAACATGGGTGACGACCTCAAGAACACCCTCACCCGGTCGGTCGACCTGACGGGCAAGAAGTCCGCCGCCCTGTCCCTCAAGGGCTGGTGGGACATCGAGGCCGAGTACGACTACCTCTACACCGAGGTGTCCACCGACGGCGGCGCCAACTGGACCGCCCTCGCGGGCACGGCCGACGGCGAGGCCCTTCCGGCCGACGCCGGCGGCAGCCCCTCGCTGACCGGTGCCTCGGGTGCCTGGAAGTCGCTGAACTTCCCGCTCGACGCCTACGCGGGCAAGAAGGTCGACCTCCGCTTCCGCTACCAGACGGACGGCGGCGCGGGCGGCAAGGGCTTCACCGCCGACGCCGTCACCATCACCGCGGACGGCTCCGCCGTCTTCGCCGACGGCGCCGAGAACGGCGACAACGGCTGGACCGGCAAGGGCTTCTCCCGCATCGGCGCCGGCTTCACCAAGGAGTACGCGCAGTACTACCTGGCCGAGAACCGCCGCTACGTGTCGTACGACTCCACCCTCAAGGTGGGCCCGTACAACTTCGGCTTCGGCAACACCCGTCCGGACTGGGTCGAGCACTACCCGTACCAGGACGGTCTGCTGATCTGGCAGTGGGACACCTCCCAGAAGGACAACAACACCAGCCAGCACCCGGGCCAGGGCCTGATCCTGCCGATCGACGCCAACGCCAAGCCCATGAAGTGGGCCGACGGCACGCTGCTGCGGAACAAGATCCAGCCGTACGACGCGACGTTCAGCGCCTACTCGACGGACGCGTTCACGCTGCACAAGAACGGCGAGGAGCTCTTCGTCAAGCCGAAGCCCACGAACCTGGTCTTCGACGACCGCAAGGGCAAGTACTACTACGACGAGAACCCGACCGGCTCCGTGAAGGTCACTGACACCAACACGAAGATCAAGATCCTCAAGGAGGCCTACGACGGTCTCCAGATGACGGTCGAAGTCGGCCCCTCCAAGTAGTTTCACGGTAAAATCGCAGGTCAAAGCATGATCGGCCGTCGCCCTCTAGCGGGCGGCGGCCGTTCGCGTTTAGATGCACGGGCTGAGTGTTCTTATTGACGGGGGAGCTGAAGATCATGCCCGGTGGAGGTTTCGTCAGGTTGCCAGGCGGCAGCGTGGTGGTCGCGCTCACGCTGCCGAGGCCGTCGCACGGCGACGGGGGCGACAGCGGAAGCGTCCGCGTGCTGGTGCACGCCGCGAACCGGGCCCGCGCCCTGACCAGGCTGCGGAACCTCGGAATGCGCGCGGTGTACCTGCGGGGCAACGCCCAGCCCCCGACCCCGGACGAGGTCACGGCCGTCCTGCACCATCCGGACGGACTGCTGTGGCGCTGCGCCCCCGACGTGGCGGAGGAGCTCTGGCACCCGATCCGGGCCCTGCTGGGGCGCTAGGCACCGGACGGGGCGGGCCGGGACGGGCCGGGGCCCCTCGGCCGGGGTCAGCCGCCGACCAGCTCCACCCCGGCCGCGCGGAGCTCGTCCAGGGCGCGGGCGGTGGTGTGCGGGGCGACGGCGGCCGTCAGGTCGAGCAGGACGCGGGTGGTGAAACCGGCGCGGGCGGCGTCGAGGGCGGTGGCCTTCACACAGTGGTCCGTGGCGATCCCGACCACGTCGACCTCGGTCACGTCTCGGTCCCGCAGCCACCGGTCGAGCGTCAGCCCGTTCTCGTCGGCCCCCTCGAACCCGCTGTACGCGGCTTCGTGGGCGCCCTTGTCGAAGACGGCGGCGACGGAACCGGACGCCACCGCGGGCGCGAAGTTCGGGTGGAAGCCGACTCCCTCGGTCCCGGCGACGCAGTGAACGGGCCAGGACGTCTCGAAATCGGGCTGCGCCGGGGGGTGCGCGAAGTGGGCGCCGGGGTCGATGTGGTGGTCGCGGGTGGCGACGACGTGCCGGTACGCGGGCGTGGCCTGGCCTATCAGCTCGGTCACGGCGGCGGCGACGTCGGCCCCGCCGGTGACCGCGAGGCTGCCGCCCTCGCAGAAGTCGTTCTGTACGTCGACGACGATCAGTGCGCGGTGCATGGCGCGTGCCCTTCGGTTCGTGGTGGTGTGCGGGGCGGGGGCCTGCGGAGGTTCCTCCCCCACCCCGCCCCTTCCCGAAACCGGGGCCCCGACCCGGCCGGCGGTGCCCCGGTCCGGGCGCGGGGCCGGAGGTGCCCGGCGGCGGCCGGACCTGCCCGGCGCGGGGTCAGACGTACTCGGTCGGGAGCACGGCCTCGCCCCGTGAGAGCTGCGTCGCGGACAGCGGCAGGCCGGCCAGGACCGTACGGTGCCGGTCGCGGGCGGCCTCCAGCGGCTCCCGCGCGATCACCTCGCCCGCCTTGACCAGCTGCGTCAGCAACTGGTGGTCGGTCAGTGCGGCCGGGACCGGGCCGAGGCCCACGACCTCCGCCTCGGCGACGCCCTCGGCGTCGACCCGGCGGGCCGCCCACTTGCGGCCGCCCAGCGAGGTCTTGCCGCCCGAGGACTTCTTCGCCACCGGGGCCAAGGCCGCCTTCGGGTCCGCCGAGGTCGCCCGCGCCACCAGCTTGTAGACCATCGAGCAGGTGGGGTGCCCGCTGCCCGTCACCAGCTGAGTGCCGACGCCGTACGCGTCCACCGGCGCCGCCGCCAGCGAGGCGATGGCGTACTCGTCCAGGTCCGAGGTGACCACGATCTTCGTCCCGGTCGCCCCCAGGTCGTCGAGCTGCGCGCGGACCCGGTGGGCCACCAGCAGCAGGTCGCCGGAGTCGATGCGCACCGCGCCCAGGTCCGTCCCGGCGATGTCGACGGCCGTGCGGACGGCCTCGGTGACGTCGTAGGTGTCGACCAGCAGCGTCGTGCCCCGGCCCAGTGAGGCGACCTGTGCGGTGAACGCGTCGCGCTCGCTGTCGTGGACCAGGGTGAAGGCGTGGGCGCTGGTGCCGACGGTGGGGATGCCGTACCGGAAGCCGGCCGCCAGGTCCGAGGTCGAGGTGAAGCCGCCGACGTACGCGGCCCGCGCCGCGGCCACCGCCGCCAGTTCGTGCGTGCGCCGTGCGCCCATCTCGATCAGCGGGCGCGCACCCGCCGCCGAGGACATCCGGGAGGCGGCGGCCGCGATGGCCGAGTCGTGGTTCAGGATCGACAGGATCACGGTCTCCAGCAGCACGCACTCGGCGAAGCTGCCTTCAACCCGCAGGACGGGGGAGCCGGGGAAGTAGACCTCACCCTCGGGGTAGCCCCAGATGTCCCCGGAGAAGCGGTAGGAGGCCAGCCAGTCGAGCGTGCGCATGTCGACCACGGCCCGCTCGCGCAGGAACTCCAGCACGGCGCCGTCGAAGCGGAAGTTCTCCACCGCGTCCAGCACCCGGCCGGTGCCGGCGACGACCCCGTAGCGGCGCCCCTCGGGCAGCCGGCGGGTGAATACCTCGAAGACCGAGCGGCGGTCGGCAGTGCCGTTCGCCAGGGCGGCCTGCAGCATCGTGAGCTCGTAATGGTCCGTGAAGAGCGCTGTCGACGGCACGTCCACCGGCAGGCCCAGGTCCGCAGGGTTCATGGCTGGGATGCTAGCGCACATTTCGTCAGAGTGACGAGATGTACGGCCCGTTTGTGCGACGGGCCCCCGGCAGTGGCAGCATGGGACGAGTGAGTGTTGCTCCTGTAGAGATCGAACGCACCGAATCGGCCGAAGAGACCTTCGCGGTCCCGGAACCCGACGTCCCCTGGGTGACCCTGGTGCACAACGACCCGGTCAACCTCATGAGCTACGTGGCGTACGTGTTCCAGGCGTACTTCGGCTACTCCAAGGACAAGGCGCACAAGCTGATGCTGGACGTCCACCACAAGGGGCGGGCGGTCGTCTCCAGCGGCACCCGCGAGGAAATGGAGCGCGACGTGCAAGCCATGCACGGCTACGGCCTGTGGGCGACCCTGACGCAGGACCGCGGCTGATGGGGGGCACGTTCGAGACCCGCAGGGGCGGCGGCGCCGCCATCGCGCTGGACGAGATCGAGATCTCCATCCTGCGCTCGCTGGCCGTCCAGCTGCTGGAGCTGATCGGCCCCGGCGCCCCGGAGCCCGCCGAGGACGCCGACCCGCTGGCCGCGCTCTTCGCCGAGGGCCCCTCCGAGCCCCCGACCGACCCGGCACTGGCCCGGCTGTTCCCCGACGCGTACGGGGCTCCCGGCGGCGGCGTAGAGCCGGGCGTGGACGCGGCCGAGCTGACGGCCCGGGCGGCGGAGTTCCGCCGGTTCACCGAGAACGACCTGCGCGCCCGCAAGCGCGAGGACGCGCTGGCCGTCGTCCGCAGCCTGGACGGGCTCACCCCGGCCGGCGACGGGGCGGCGGTGCTGGAGCTGGAGGGCGAGCTGCCGCTGCGCTGGCTCGGCGCGCTCAACGACCTGCGCCTGACGATCGCGGCCCGCCTGGACATCACGGAGGACGACGAGGGCGCGGTCCTGTTCCGGCTGCCGGACGACGACCCGCGCAAGCCGATGGTGATGGCGTACCTCTGGCTCGGCGGGCTCCAGGAGACCCTCATCGAGACCCTCTGAGATTTCGGGGGGCGCACGGCCTCCGGGAACCCTCAGAAGTTCCTCAACGACGGACTGCGTTCGCTCAGCGGACGCTCAAATCCGGATAACGATCAGATCACCGCGTTGCGGTGATCTGAAGCGTTTCACGTCCTATGTCCCGAATTTGCGGTGGTCCGCGTCACATTCTCCTGCCTCGATCGCCCGTAAGCCCGTGATAAATCTTCACGATCGCCGACGGGACGCCACCCATGTTCCCCGGCCTGCTTGAACCGGCGGACCGCCGGCGTGCACTCCATCCGTATCCGGGGGGATCGAGGACCCGATCCGCGGCCTGCAGAGGGCGCGGGTCGGCGTGGAGAAAGGCGCACCAGACATGACCTCTGTGCAGGTCGAGCAGCACGGCAAGACGCCCGGCGAGGGCACGCGGGGAGAGGGCGGCGAGGGTTACCACCGCGCGCTCGGGGCCCGCCAGATCCAGATGATCGCGATCGGCGGCGCCATCGGCACCGGCCTGTTCCTGGGCGCGGGCAAGGCCATCTCCAAGGCCGGCCCGAGCCTGATCCTGGCCTACGCGATCGCGGGCCTGGTCATCTTCTTCATCATGCGGGCCCTGGGCGAGCTGCTCATGTACCGCCCCGTCTCCGGTTCCTTCTCGGACTACGCCCGCGAGTTCCTGGGCCCGTTCTGGGGGTACGCGACCGGCTGGACGTACTGGCTGTTCTGGGTGGTCACCGGCATCACCGAGGTCACCGCGGCCGCCAAGTACATGTCGTACTGGACGCACGACAGCTTCCCGCAATGGGCGTACGCGCTGATCTTCACGGTCATCCTCTACGGCGCCAACCTGATCTCCGTGAAGCTCTTCGGGGAGCTCGAGTTCTGGTTCTCCATGGTCAAGGTCACCGCCATCGTCGGCATGATCCTGATCTGCGCCGGCATCCTCACCATCGGCTTCTCCGACGCCGCCGCGACCGCGTCCGTCTCCAACCTGTGGAACGACGGCGGGTTCTTCCCCAAGGGCATCGGCGGCACGCTGATGACCCTGCAGATCGTGATGTTCGCCTTCCTCGCGGTCGAGCTGGTCGGCGTCACCGCCGGCGAGTCCAAGGACCCGGAGAAGACCCTTCCCAAGGCCATCAACACCGTGCCGTGGCGCATCGCCGTCTTCTACGTCGGCGCGCTCATCATGATCCTGTCGGTCGTCCCGTGGACGCACTTCCAGCCCGGCGTCTCGCCCTTCGTCGCCGCCTTCGAGCGCATGGGCCTCGGTGTCGGCGCCGCGATCGTCAACTTCGTCGTCCTGACCGCGGCCCTGTCGTCCTGCAACTCGGGCATGTACTCCACCGGCCGCATGCTGCGCGACCTCGCGCTCAACGGCCAGGGCCCGAAGGTCTTCACCCGGCTCACCAAGAGCGGCACCCCGCTCATCGGCACCACCTTCTCCGCCGCGCTGATGCTGGTGGGCGTCTGGATCAACTACGTCGCCCCGGGCAAGGCCTTCGACTACGTCGTCTCCTTCGCCACCATCTCCGGCATGTGGGCCTGGATCATGATCCTGGTCTGCCAGATCAAGTACCGCGCCGCGTCCGACCGCGGCGAACTGCCCCGGTCGAGCTTCCGCGCCCCCGGCGCCCCGTGGACCAGCTGGTTCGCCCTGCTGTTCATCGGCATGGTCATCGTGATGATGGGTGTCGACAAGGACTCCCGGGTCTCGCTGTACTGCGCCCCGCTGTGGGGCCTGCTGCTCGGCGTCTCCTACCTCGTCCTGAAGTCCCGCAACCCGCAGGGCGCCGCCTTCAACAAGGTCTCGCGGTCCCCGGAGGCCCCGCAGTCCCCGGAGTCCTCGCGGTCGTCGCAGTCTTCGTAGGCGGCCCCGCCGCCCGTGGTTCCCGGCCGCCCGCCGCGGCCGGGAACCACGCTCCCGACACCCGCCCCCAGGGCGGTGTGTCCATCATTCGGGCCCTCCCGTACCGCCCCTCGGTACGGGAGGGCCCGTCTGCTTATCCTGTCGCTCATGCTGACCCTCACCCAGGCCCTCTACGACCAGATCGTCGGGCACGCCCGCCAGGACCACCCCGACGAGGCCTGCGGCGTCGTGGCCGGACCGGCCGGCACCGACCGCCCCGAGCGGTTCGTCCCGATGCTCAACGCGGCCCGCTCGCCCACGTTCTACGAGTTCGACTCGAAGGACCTGCTGAAGCTCTACCGCGAACTGGACGACCGCGACGAGGAGCCGGTGATCGTCTACCACTCGCACACGGCGACCGAGGCCTACCCCTCGCGCACCGACGTCACGTACGCGAACGAGCCCGGCGCCCACTACGTCCTGGTCTCGACGGCGGACGAGGACGGCCTCGGGGAGTTCCAGTTCCGCTCGTACCGCATCGTCGACGGAGTGATCAGCGAAGAGGAAGTACAGGTCGTCGCGGCCTACTGACCAGTATGTGAGCCGCGGGTGTCCACGATGCGGGATCACACTCCAAACCGCCGGTCGGGAATCGTTAACATGACCGCATGGTTTCCCACGACGTGAGCAACGAGACGCCCGGCAGGCTGCTGCTCGTGGCGCGGCTGCACGTCGACCTGTGCCGCCTCGCCAGTGCCATCTGTCCTGCTGCCTGAGCACCACGCCCCGCCTGAGCACCACACCTTGCCTGAGCACCACGCCGCCCCGTCGCGCGGGGGCACGAGAACCGCGCGCCCGCATCGACGCCCACGCCCTCGCACCACCCCAGATCCTCACGACACAGGAGCCCGCCATGGCCATCGAGGTCCGCATCCCGACCATCCTCCGCACCTACACCGACGGCGAGAAGGCCGTGTCGGGCCAGGGCGCGACCCTGTCCGAGCTGTTCTCCGACCTGGAGACCCGCCACAAGGGCATCGAGGAGCGCATCATCGACGGCGGCAAGCTCCGCCGCTTCGTGAACGTCTACCTCAACGACGAGGACGTCCGCTTCCTGGACGGCATCTCGACCGCGCTCAAGGACGGCGACAGCGTCACCATCCTTCCGGCCGTGGCCGGCGGATCGAAGTAATGCGCTACGACTCCCCGCTGGCCGCGGTCGGCAACACGCCGCTGGTCCGGCTGGTCCGGCTGTCGCCCTCGGACGAGGTGCGCATCTGGGCCAAGCTGGAGGACCGCAACCCGACCGGCTCGATCAAGGACCGCCCCGCGCTCCACATGGTCGAGCAGGCCGAGAAGGACGGCCGGCTGTACCCCGGCTGCACGATCCTGGAGCCCACCTCGGGCAACACCGGCATCTCCCTGGCGATGGCGGCCAAGCTCAAGGGCTACCGCATCGTCTGCGTGATGCCGGAGAACACCTCGCAGGAGCGCCGGGACCTTCTGCGCATGTGGGGAGCCGAGATCATCCCGTCGCCCGCGGCGGGCGGGTCGAACACCGCGGTCCGGGTGGCCAAGGAGCTGGCGGCGGAGCACCCGGACTGGGTGATGCTCTACCAGTACGGCAACCCGGACAACGCGGGCGCGCACTACGCCACGACCGGCCCGGAGATCCTCGCCGACCTCCCGTCGATCACCCACTTCGTGGCGGGCCTGGGCACCACCGGCACCCTGATGGGCGTCGGCCGCTACCTGCGCGAACACGTCGAGGGCGTCAAGATCGTCGCGGCCGAGCCGCGGTACGACGACCTCGTGTACGGCCTGCGCAACCTCGACGAGGGCTTCGTCCCGGAGCTGTACGACGCCTCCGTGCTCACCACCCGCTTCTCGGTGGGCTCGGCGGACGCGGTCACCCGCACCCGGGAGCTGCTCCAGCAGGAGGGCATCTTCGCGGGGGTCTCCACGGGCGCGGCCCTGCACGCGGCGATCGGCGTCGGCCGCAAGGCGGTGGCCGCCGGCGAGACGGCGGACATCGTGTTCGTCGTGGCCGACGGGGGCTGGAAGTACCTGTCCACGGGCGTGTACACGGCGGCGACGACGGAGGAGGCCATCGAGGTCCTCCAGGGCCAGCTCTGGGCCTGACACCCGACGCCCCGCGGCGGGCCGGGCGCCCCGCCCGAAGGTGGCGAAGGACGCCCGGTCCGGCCACGACGTCGACCGCCGGGCCGGGCCGCGCCTCCAGCCCCGCCGGCGGCGTACGTGACAGGCCGGGCCGGGGCCACACCATCAGCCCCGCCGGCGTTTGAGGCGCGGGGTCCGGGGCGGAGCCCCGGGAGTCCGGGCAGCGCCGCGTCCGCGTCCGCATCCCCGTCCGCTCCGGCCGGGTCGTGCACCGTCCGTACGCTGATCACCGGCCGCCCCACAGTCCCTTGACCTCGTCCCACACCGTCGGGTCCAGCACCCCCGCCCGGTCGCGGAACTCCCACACCGACACCTCCGCCGGCCGGTCCGCCTCCAGGTAACCCGCCCGGCCGTGCAACCCCGCGGTCCCCGGCGGCAGCGGCATCACCCCGGCGCGCCGGTCGTCGTACTTCCCCGTGATCCACGCGACCCGCGCCCGGTGGTCCCGTACCCGCCCCGCCGACAGCACCAGGCACAGCCGGCCGTCCGCCAGGCGCCACAGCTCGCCCGCCCGCGGCCGCGGCGGCGGACCCGTCCCCCGTGCGGGCGGGGCCCGGCGGGTGAGCCCCAGCCGTCCTCCGGCGACCAGCACCACCAGCGCGACGGCCACGACCGCGGCCACCGCGGGCCACCAGGAGGTGTCCATGTTTCGACCGTAGCCGTGTGGGGAAGCCCCGGCACGGCAGGGGACACCCGGCCATGGCAACGCCCGTACCCACCGTCGCTCCCCCGGGTGACAGCGCAGGTGATTCCCCCCACAACGGCCTGCCGCGGAGGAGCGACCCGACGTTTCGCGCTTTACGCTCGACCCACGCACGGCCCGCATTCCGTCCACGGACCGTCCACGGAGGTTCACGCTCCATGAAGCTCACCGTCGTCGGCTGTTCGGGCTCGTTCCCGTCCGCGGAATCGGCCTGTTCGAGCTACCTCGTCGAGGCCGAGGGCTTCCGGCTGCTCCTCGACATGGGCAACGGCGCCCTCGGCGAACTCCAGCGCCACTGCGGCCTCTACGACCTCGACGCGATCTTCCTGAGCCACCTGCACGCCGACCACTGCATCGACATGTGCGCGTACTTCGTCGCCCGCTTCTACCGGCACGAGGGCGGCCGCTGCTCCGCCCTGCCCGTCTACGGCCCCGAGGGCACCGAGAGGCGCCTGACCACCGCCTACGACGACGTTCCCGACGAGCGCTCGATGAGCGAGGTCTTCGACTTCCGCACCCTGAAGTCCGGCACCTTCGACATCGGCCCCTTCCGGGTGCGCACCGAGCGGGTCAGCCACCCGGTCGAGTCGTACGGCATCCGCGTCGAGCACGGCGGCCGCTCGCTCACCTACTCCGGAGACACCGGCGCCTGCCCCGAGCTGGGCCTGCTCGCCGAGGGCACCGACCTGTTCCTCTGCGAGGCCTCCTTCACCCACGGCAAGGAGGACGTCCCGGACCTGCACCTCAACGGCCGCGAGGCCGGCGAGTACGCCCGCGGCGGCGACGTCGGCCGGCTCGTGCTCACGCACATCCCGCCGTGGACGGACGCCGAACGCAACCTCGCCGACGCCCGCGCGGTCTACGGCGGCCCCGTCGACCTGGCCCACGCGGGCGCCGTCTACGAGCTCTAGGCAGCCTCCGCCGCGGGCCGGGCGCACCGGCCGCCGAGCGCCATGCGGTTCCAGGTGTGGCGGCGGCCGCGGATCGCCACCGAGTACGCGTACATGACCTCGGGGTCGCACAGGCCCGGGATGTAGGAATCCCCGAAGTGGTGCGCGTCGAAGCCCGCCTCCTTGGCGTTCAGCGCCAGCTGCGGCACCACGTTCGCGTGGCTGCCCTCCTGGCTGGTGCCGATCGCGCCCATCACGATCGCGCCCGCGTCCTGCACGGCGGCCACCGCCGTCGCGGCCAGCTCCCGGGTCACCCCCGGCAGCGTCCCGGGCAGCGGCATGACCACGCCGTCCGCGCCCGCGTCGACCAGCGCCGTCAGCCGCGCGGTGGTGATCCGCTCCGGGTGCCCGGCGTGGTGCATCTTCCCCGACCAGAGGGCCGCGTCGTCGCCCAGCCCCCGGCGCAGCTCGTCGGTGACCCGGGCCATGGCCCCGTACGAGCCGCCCGTGCCCGGGTTCGCCGTGATGCACAGGAGGGCCGCGCCCATGTCGAGGAGCCGTCTGGCGTACTCGGGCTTCGCGCGCCGGATCTCCGGCACGTCGCCGGGTTCCAGGTTCACGCCGACGGGCCGGCCGATGACCCGGGCCAGCTCGGTGAAGGAGGTGAACTCGCCCAGCCCCGGGAGCCGCAGCCGCTCGCCGTCCCAGGCCCGTTCGATCAGGTTCAGTACGACGACGTCCGCGCCGAAGGCGGCGACGAGCTCGGCGTTGTGCACGCCGCTCCCGTCGGGGTGCGGGGACAGCGCGGCGCGCTCGGCGAACACCTCGGCGACCATGGTCCGCCCCTCGGCGGCGGCCACGGCCCGGGTCAGGGCGCGCCCGCGCAGGGCGGCGAGCCGGTCGCGGTCGAGGTCGAGGATGCGGGGCTGTGCGGGGGGAGTCATGCCTTCCACGCTAGGCAGCGCGGGCACGCCGAAGCCCCTGCCTTTCGTAGGGAAAGGCAGGGGCTTCGGTCCTGACGTGCCGGGTGCGGCGGGTGGGGCTGAGGCTTACTTCGCCTCGGCCTTCGCCAGCTCGGCGAGCTCCTCGTCGGACTCGCGGCCCGGGGTGGGGAGGTTGAACTTGGTGATCGCGAAGCGGAAGACGAAGTAGTAGACGACCGCGAAGCAGAGGCCGACGCCCGCCAGCATCCAGGGCTTCTCGGCGATGCCCAGGTTGAGGACGAAGTCGACGAGGCCGGCGGAGAAGCCGAAGCCGTCGCGCATTCCCAGGGCCCAGGTCAGGGCCATGGAGACACCGGTGAGGACCGCGTGGATCGCGTAGAGCACCGGGGCGATGAACATGAAGGTGAACTCGATGGGCTCGGTCACACCGGTCACGAAGGAGGTGAGGGCGAGCGAGAACATCATGCCGCCGACGACCTTGCGGCGCTCGGGGCGGGCGCAGTGGACGATCGCGAGGCAGGCCGCCGGGAGGGCGAACATCATGATCGGGAAGAAGCCGGTCATGAACTGTCCGGCGGAGGGGTCACCGGCGAGGAAGCGGGCGATGTCACCGTGGACGGCGCCGTTGGCGGTGTCGTACGAACCGGCCTGGAACCAGGGGAAGGAGTTCAGGAGGTGGTGCATGCCGATCGGGATGAGCGCGCGGTTGGCGACACCGAAGATGCCGGCGCCGACGGCGCCCGAACCGGTCAGCCACTCACCGAAGTTGTGCAGGCCCGTGCCGAGGACCGGCCAGATCAGACCGAAGACGATGCCGGTGAGCAGACCCGCGAGGGCGGAGAGGATCGGGACGAGGCGGCGGCCGCCGAAGAAGCCCGCCCAGTCCGGCAGCTTGGTCCGGTAGAACTTCTGGTAGAGCAGCGCGGTGATGATGCCCATCACGACACCGCCGAGCACACCGGCGTTGACCGGGGCGTCGACGTTGACGATCTTGCCGCCGACGACCTTGGCGACCTGGGGCAGGTTGCCGTCGGTGAAGGTGGCGAGGACCTTCTGGAAGACCAGGTAGCCGGTGACGGCGGCCAGGGCCGTGGAACCGTCGGACTTCTTGGCGAAGCCGATCGCGATGCCGACGGCGAACAGCAGCGCCATGTTGTCGAGGATCGCGCCACCACCGGCGGCCATGTATCCGGCGATCTTCAGGATGAAGGTCGGGAACACGTCCTTGTCGCCGAGCATGTCGTCGGCGCCCAGGCGGAGCAGGAGCGCGCCGGCGGGCAGCACGGCAACGGGGAGCATGAGGCTCCGGCCGATGCGCTGCATGACGGCCATCACGCCAGCGCCCTTCTTGTTTTCCGCAGCGGTCGCTGTGGACATGTGGTTCCTCCAGTGGGCAAGGCGCCGCCAGGGGACAAGGAAACTGGAGATGGCGACGTCTCAGAAAGGTGGACCGCAGGGGCCGAACCAGCCCGCATGGTCTACACCAATAGGTGGTGTAGACCAGTTGTAACACGGTGAGGGTTAGATAAGGAACCTTCAATTTCCTGTGGTCTGCGCCACATCCGGCCCGAACCGGCCGCGCATCCGGAACCCCGGACCTCCGGACATGGCGAAGGCCCCCGGATCCTGGGATCCGAGGGCCGCGACGCCGGGACCGAAGGCCCGACGGGGTCGTGCGCCGCTTTATCACGGCTCGGCTACGCCCTGGTGTTCTCCGACTCCATCGCCTCGATCTCCTCGTCCGACTCCCGGCCCGGGGTCGGGATGTCGAACTTCGTGATCGCGAAGCGGAACACCGCGTAGTAGACGACCGCGAAGCACAGGCCGATCGGGATGATCATCCAGGGCTTCGTGGCCAGGCTCCAGTTGATGACGTAGTCGATCAGGCCGGCGGAGAAGCTGAAGCCGTCGTGCACGCCCAGCGCCCAGGTCACCGCCATCGACACGCCCGTCAGCACCGCGTGGATCACGTACAGCAGCGGCGCCACGAACAGGAACGAGTACTCCAGCGGCTCCGTGATCCCGGTGACGAACGAGGTCAGCCCGACCGACAGCATCAGCCCGCCGACCTCCTTGCGCCGCAGCGGCTTGGCGCAGTGCGTGATGGCCAGCGCCGCCGCCGGGAGGGCGAACATCATGATCGGGAAGAAGCCGGAGAGGAACTGCCCGGCGTTCGGGTCGCCCGCCAGGAACATCGGGATGTCACCGTGCACGACCTGACCGTCCGGCTTGGTGAAGCTGCCGAACTGGAACCACACGGGCACGTTCAGGAACTGGTGCAGGCCGATGACCAGCAGCGCGCGGTTCGCGATGCCGAAGATCCCGGCGCCCCACGAGCCCAGGCCCACCAGCCAGTCCGAGAAGCTCTCCAGTGCGCCGCCGATCGGCGGCCAGACCCACAGGCACAGCACGGCGAACGCGATCGCGACGAAGGTCATGATGATCGGCACCAGCCGGCGGCCGTTGAAGAAGCCCAGCCAGTCGACCAGCTTCACCCGGTGGTAGCGCTGCCAGAACCAGGCGGCCAGCAGACCCATGATGATGCCGCCGAAGACGCCCGGGTTCTGGAAGTTGTACTCGGCGAAGGTGTCGTCCGCCCCCAGGCAGCCGCCCCCGATGTCCCTCGTGCCCTCGGGGCAGGCCAGCGGGAAGGCCCGCAGCACGCTCCGGTAGACCAGGAAGCCCACCACCGCGGCGAGCGCGGTGGAGCCGTCCGCCTTCTTGGCCATCCCGATCGCGACGCCGATGCAGAAGAGGAGGGGGAGGCCGAGGTCGGCGTTGAGCAGGGAACCGCCCGCGGCGGCCATCACCCGCGCGACGTCGTTCCAGCCCAGGCCGTCCTTGCCGAACACGTCGTCCTGGCCGAGCCGGTTCAGGATGCCCGCCGCCGGCAGGACGGCGATCGGGAGCTGCAGGCTGCGTCCCATCTTCTGCAGGCCCTGGAACAAGCCGTTCCACCACTTCTGCCGCGGCACTCCCGTGGTGCTGCCCGCGCTGCTCGCGCTCATCGGCGTCCTCCCTGACCGGCTCGTTTTTGGCAGCCGCAACACTTGCGGCACACTGGTGTAGACCAGTTGTGGACAGGTTGCTGCTGATCGTCATCATTCGGCAGGGACCGGGCACGCGCCCGTGAAGTTGGGCCAACCGTGAGTTACCGTGACGAAACGGACCCACGGGCGGATTCCGCGTACTGGCCGCCGAGACTCGTTCTTCGTCACACCCAGGGAGAAACACATGGCCACCAAGGCTGAGAAGATCGTCGCCGGGCTCGGCGGTATCGACAACATCGAAGAGGTCGAGGGCTGCATTACCCGCCTCCGCACCGAGGTCAAGGACCCCTCCCTCGTCGACGAGGTCGCCCTCAAGGCCGCCGGCGCCCACGGCGTCGTCAAGATGGGCACCGCGATCCAGGTCGTCATCGGCACCGACGCCGACCCGATCGCCGCCGACATCGAAGACATGATGTGATCCGGTCCCACTGACCGGACCCACCACAGCACCACCGAGGACCCCGTCCCCCACCCCCGGGACGGGGTCCTCGCGTTCCCCCACAGGGACTAGGCTCGGAGCCATGTCTCGCATCGACGGCCGTACGCCCGAACAGCTCCGCCCGGTCACCATCGAACGCGGATGGAGCAAGCACGCCGAGGGCTCCGTCCTCATCTCCTTCGGCGACACCAAGGTCTTCTGCACCGCCTCCTTCACCGAAGGCGTCCCGCGCTGGCGCAAGGGCAGCGGCGAAGGCTGGGTCACCTCCGAGTACTCGATGCTGCCCCGCTCCACCAACACCCGCGGCGACCGCGAATCCGTACGCGGCAAGATCGGCGGCCGCACCCACGAGATCTCCCGCCTGATCGGGCGCTCGCTGCGCGCCGTCATCGACTACAAGGCGCTGGGCGAGAACACCATCGTCCTGGACTGCGACGTCCTCCAGGCCGACGGCGGCACCCGCACCGCCGCCATCACCGGCGCGTACGTCGCCCTCGCGGACGCCGTCGCCTGGGGCCAGAAGAAGAAGCTGGTCAAGGCCGGCCGCAAGCCCCTCACCGGCACCGTCGCCGCCGTCAGCGTCGGCATCGTCGACGGCGAGCCCCTCCTCGACCTCTGCTACGAGGAGGACGTGCGCGCCGAGACCGACATGAACGTGGTCTGCACCGGCGACGGCCGCTTCGTCGAGGTCCAGGGCACCGCCGAGGGCGAGCCCTTCGACCGCAAGGAACTGAACGCCCTCCTCGACCTCGCCGCCGGCGGCTGCGCGGACCTCGAGGCCATCCAGCGGGGCGCGCTGGAACTGTAGGCGGCAACCGCCGGGCGCGACCCGGCGTCTACGCCGGTACGGGCGCACGGTGTCAGAGCCGTGCGCCCGTCCGCATACCCGCGTACCCGATGTCGCGCACCTGCGCACCCGATGTCCACGTATCCGAGTTCCTGGGGGACCCGAAGTGAAGCCGATCAAGCCGAAGCACCGCATCGCCGCCGTGGCCCTCGCCGCGGCCCTGGCCATACCCGGCCTCTCCGCCTGCGACGCCATCTCCACGGCGATGGACTGCGCCAACACGGCGGTGGCCATCACGGACGGCGCGAACGACCTCCAGCAGGCGGTCTCCCAGGCCGGCAACAGCCCGCAGGACGCCCAGAACGCGCTCGACGCGATCGAGGCCAACCTCAAGAAGATCGGCGACCAGACGGACAACGCCGATCTGGGCAAGGCCATCGACTCGATGGAGACGGCGGTCCAGAACGTCCGCACCTCGATCGAAGGCGGCGACGCCACCCCGGACATCCAGCCCGTCGCCGACGCGGCGAGCGAACTCTCCAAGGTCTGCACCCCCGGCTGACGCGACCGGGGCGCGGCGCGCGGGGCGGGCACGGGGGGTGTGGGCCCGGTCGCGCGGCCCCGGCCCCCGGAGCGGGTCCCGGCCCCCCGGACCGGCCCGTCGGGCCGCCCGCGCGGAAGCGTCCGGCCGCTGGCCCCCCGCGGACCGGAATAATGGCCGGCATGACCTCCACGCCCAGCCGCCTCGTCCTCGCCACCCGCAACGCGGGCAAAGTCACCGAACTCCGCGCGATCCTGTCCGACGCCGGCCTGCCGCACGAACTGGTCGGCGCGGACGCGTACCCCGAGATCCCGGACGTGAAGGAAACCGGCGTCACCTTCGCCGAGAACGCCCTCCTCAAGGCCCACGCCCTCGCCCGGGCCACCGGCCTGCCCGCCGTCGCCGACGACTCCGGCCTGTGCGTGGACGTCCTCAACGGCGCCCCCGGCATCTTCTCCGCCCGCTGGGCCGGCGCCCACGGCGACGACGCCGCCAACCTCGCGCTCCTGCTGGCCCAGCTCGGCGACATCGGCGACGAGCACCGCGGCGCGCACTTCTTCTGCGCGGCCGCCCTGGCCCTCCCGGACGGCACCGAGCGCGTCGTCGAGGGCCGCCTGCTCGGCACTCTGCGCCACGCCCCGGCGGGCACGGGCGGCTTCGGCTACGACCCGGTCCTCCAGCCCCTGGGCGAGTCCCGCACCTGCGCGGAGCTGACGGCGGCGGAGAAGAACGCCATCTCCCACCGCGGCCAGGCCTTCCGCGCCCTGATCCCGGAAGTCCGGGAACTGCTGGGCGGCTGACGCCCGGTACGACGAGGGTCCCGTACGCAGCTGCGTACGGGACCCTCGTCGTAGGTGTGCGGTTGGGGGGATTCGAACCCCCACGGGTTTTACCCCACTGGGACCTAAACCCAGCATGTCTAGCCATTCCATCACAACCGCGACATATTGCCCAATTCGGACACCAGGTCCGTCTGGGGCGCAATCAGTCTACGGGGCGGCGGTTGGGGAAGCGACAGAGGCGGGGCGGCGTTTGCGGCACCACGTATCAGTCGGAGAGTGGCAGTTGGGGCATGCGTAGCGGAGGTTTTCGGGGCTGTTGTCCAGCCAGTCTCCGCTGATGTGGTCGATCTGGAGTGTGATCGGCCGGCCGAGCCACTCGCCGGGGTACCCGCACATGGTGCAGGTGTACGGATGACCGGTTTCCTGCAAGGCGCGATGCGGCCGAGCCCGGTTGGTCCGGGGGGACCCCTTCGGCAGGGTGACGAGTGTGTGTGGCGCGGTGAGCTTCGGCGGGCGAGGGGGTGTGGTGCTCCAGGACCGCCGCGTGAAATGTGAGGTATCGAGGCCGAGTCGCGCCACTCGGTGCCGAACCCCCGGCCGTGCGTACGGCCCTCGTACGGAGTGACGGGGTGGTGGGCAGGCGGTTACGGGGGATATCGGCCGATCAGCGGAGCGGCCCGCGCCGGGGGGTGCGGGCCGCTCCGGCGGGGCAGGCGGAGGGTCAGATGCCCAGGTCCTTGATGATCTTCGCTACGTGCCCGGTGGCCTTGACGTTGTAGAAGGCGTGCTCGACCTTGCCCTCCTCGTCCACGACCACCGTGGAGCGGATCACCCCGGTCACCGTCTTGCCGTACAGCTTCTTCTCGCCGAAGGCCCCGTACGCCGTCAGGACGGCCTTGTCGGGGTCGCCGACCAGGGTGACCTTCAGGCTTTCCTGCTCGCGGAACTTCGCCAGCTTCTCCGGCTTGTCCGGGGAGACGCCGATGACGTCGTAGCCCGCCGTCGCCAGGGCGTCCAGGTTGTCCGTGAAGTCGCAGGCCTGCTTCGTGCAGCCCGGCGTCAGGGCGGCCGGGTAGAAGTAGACGATCACCTTGCGGCCCTTGTGGCCGGCGAGCGAGACCTCGTTGCCGTCCGCGTCGGGCAGGGTGAAGGCGGGGGCGGTGTCGCCCGGCTGGAGTCGCTCGCTCATGTCAGACAGTCTCCTCGGGAGGGGATCGGTACGGCATGAGCCTAAGCTGACAGAGTGTCCATGACGGATCATGCCCACAGACCACACGACGACGGAGGCAGCGCGGTGCCGGAAGCCAGGACCCCCGCACAGATCGAGGCGGACATCGTCCGCCGCCGCGACCAGCTCGCCGAGACGCTCGACGAGATCGGCGTGCGCATGCACCCGAAGACGATCATCGGGGACGCGAAGGCCAAGGTCGCCTCGACGGTCGACCACACCGCCGGGCGCGCCTACGTGTCGGTGAACCGTCTGGTGACGGACGTGACGAGCCGGTTCCGCGACGAGGACGGGGCTCCGCGCGTCGAGCGGATCGTGCCCGTGGCCCTGCTCGCGGTCGGTGTCGTCGGCCTGATCGTGGTGTCGGCGCGCCGCAAGCGCTGACGACCCCTCCGGCGTGCCGGGCGGGTGCGGGCGGGTAGGTTCGGGGCGTGAGCGAGAAAACCACCCACGACAAGCTGCCCATTCGCATGCTGCACGACCGCGTGCTCGTGAAGTCCGACCTGCCGGAGGGCGAGCGCCGCTCGGGCGGCGGCATCCTCATTCCGGCGACGGCCGCGGTGGGCAAGAGGCTGGCCTGGGCCGAGGTGGTCGCGGTCGGGCAGAACGTGCGGGGTGTCGAGCCCGGCGACCGGGTGCTGTACGACCCCGAGGACCGGGCCGAGGTGGAGGTGCGGGGGGCGACGTACGTGCTGATGCGCGAGCGCGACCTGCACGCCGTGGCCGCCGAGCGGTTGGAGGGGTCGGAGGACTCCACCGGGCTGTACCTCTGAGTCCCTGACGGCGGGGCGGACACGACGACGGGCGGGGTGCGGGGCCGGTGACCAGGGTCACCGGCCCCGCACCCCGCCCTTTGCTACGGTGGGAGAGTACCCCGACGAGACGCGCCGTACCGGGTTGAGGACAAGACGACGCACCCCGTTCGCTCTCGTCCCGGAGGTGCCGTCATGGCCTGGATCCTGCTGCTCGTCGCCGGTCTGCTCGAAGTCGGCTGGTCGATCGGAATGAAGTTCACCGAGGGTTTCACCCGGCTGTGGCCCAGTGTGTTCACGGGTGCCGGGATCGTCGCCAGCATGGTGTTGCTGTCCTACGCCGCGAAGACCCTGCCGATCGGCACGGCGTACGGGGTGTGGGTGGGCATCGGCGCCGCCGGTGCGGCCGTGCTCGGTATGGCGGTGCTGGGTGAGCCCGTCACCGCCGCCCGGATCTTCTTCATCTGCCTGCTGCTGGTGGCCGTCGTGGGGCTGAAGGCGACCTCCGGCCAGTGACCGGACCGGGGCGCACCCCGGCCCGGGTCCGGCCGGTGTGTCACTCCAGGAACGCGGACGGCGGCGGGCGCAGCCCCTCGGTGGCGCCCCCCTCCGTGCCCTCCGTGCCCGCGGTGGTGCCGCCCTGGTTGCCCTGGGTGGTGCCGCCGTCTGTCTGGCCGCCGTTCGTCCGGCCTCCCTGCGTCTGGCCCCCCTGTGTCTGTCCGCCGTCGCCCTGGCCCCCGTCGCCCTGTCCGCCGTCCGTGCGGCCGCCGTCGCCCTGGCCGTTGTTCGTCCGGCCGCCCTGGTCCTGGCCGCCCGTGGACGGGGTGGGGGGCGTGGGCCGGCCCGGCCGCTGCGGGGGCGTCGGGGTGCGGCCGCCCGGGGTTCGCGGCGGGGTGTCGGACTCGGACGGCGGCAGCAGTGGCGGCGGGTCGGCCGCGCCGGGCTGGAGGTCGAGTTCGAAGTCCAGCGGGTCGGTGCCCTCCAGCGCCGTCTTCGTGTACGCGGCCCAGATCCGGGCCGGGTAGCCACCGCCGCCGATCCGGGGTTCGCCCAGGGCGCCGTACAGGGACTGGAGGGTGCCGGTGTCGGGGTCCTGGCCCATCATCGCCACCACCGTGACCAGGTCCGGGGTGTACGCCGCGAACCAGGCCGAGCGGTCCAGCTCACCGGTTCCGGTCTTGCCGGCCGCGGGGTGGCCCGCGGCGAGGGCCGCGGTGCCCGTGCCGTTGTCGACGACGCTGACCAGCACCGAGGTGGTGGTGTCCGCGGCCTCGCGGCTGACGGCCTGGGCGGGCTCGCGGGCGGGGAGCCCGACGGTGTCGCCGCCCTTGGTGATCTCCTCCAGGAAGGTGTACGGGGTGCGCCGGCCGTGGTCCGCGAGCGTCGCGTACGCCTGGGTCATGTCCAGGACGCTGGCCTGCATCGTGCCGAGCGCCATGGCCGGGCCGGAGTCGAAGTTGGGGGTGTCCTCGGGGATGCCGAGGGCGACGGCGGTCTTCTTGACCTCGTCGGTGCCGACGTCGACGACCATCTGGGCGAAGACGGCGTTGACGGAGAGGTCGGTGGCGGTGGTGACGGTGATGTTCCCGTACGACACCTGGCCCTCGTTCTCGGGGGCGTAGGGGATGCGGGTGCCCACGACGCGGCGCTTGTTGTCGCCGTTGTAGACCGTGTGGGGGGTGATGCGGCGGCCGTCCTGGGTGCGGGAGCCGTTCTCGACGGCGGCCGCGAAGACGAACGGCTTGAAGGTTGAGGCGACCTGGTAGTCGTGCCGGGTCGCGTTGTTGACGTACTGCTTGGTGTAGTCGATGCCGCCGTACATGGCGACGACCTTGCCGGTGGCCGGGTCGATGGAGACCCCGCCGGCCCGTACGAGGCGGTCGGCCTTGCGCTTGTCCGGTTCGAGCCTGCTCACCATCTCGCCGTCGACGGCTTCGACGAAGGCGTTCTGGCGGCGCCGGTCGATGGTCGTGGTGATGCGGTAGCCGCCTTCGGCGAGGGTCTTGTCGGCGAGGACCTTCCGATCGACGATGAAGTCCCTGACGGCCTCGACGAGGTAGCCGCGCTGGCCGGACAGCCCGGCGGCCGTACGGACCTTGCCGGGCTCGGGGAACTGCGTGGCCGCGCGCTCGGCGGCGGGCATCCAGTCCTTCTTCACCATGCCGTCGAGCACGTAGTTCCAGCGGGCGACGGCGCGCGGGCGGCTCTGCGGGTGGAAGACGACGTCGAAGGCGCTGGGGGAGTTGAGGAGGGTGGCGAGGTAGGCGCCCTCGGCGGTGGTGAGCCGGTCGACGTCCTTGCCGTAGTAGGCCTGGGAGGCGGCCTGGACGCCGTAGGCGTTGCGGCCGAAGTAGCTGGTGTTCAGGTAGCCCTCCAGGATGTAGTCCTTCGACTTCTCGCGGCCGAGCTTGATCGCGATGAAGAACTCCTTGGCCTTGCGCTTGATCGTCTGTTCCTGGCCCAGGTAGTAGTTCTTCACGTACTGCTGGGTGATGGTGGAACCGGACTGGGTGCCCTTGCCGGTGGCGGTGTTCCAGGCGGCCCGGAGCATCGCCTTGGGGTCGACCGCCCGCTCGGAGTAGAAGTCCCGGTCCTCGGCGGCCAGTACGGCCTCCTGGACGGTGCGGGGGACCTGGGAGAGCGCGACGTTGACCCGGTTGACCTCGCCGTCGCGGGCGATCAGGGAGCCGTCCGAGTAGAGGTAGACGTTCGACTGGGCGGTGGCCGCGGCGTTGGCCGGGGGGATGTCGACCAGGAGGTAGCCGGCGACGAGGGCGCCGCCGAGCAGCAGTGCCGCCAGCAGCACGCCGCCCGCGACCATGCGCCAAGTGGGGAGGTAGCGGCGCACGCCGGTCCGCCGGCCGCGCGTCCTCCTGCCGGGCTTCCCGGGTTTCCCGGGTGGTCCCTGGTCCTGTGACGTGCCCGGTTGTCGGGGGGTACCGGGCTGCCGCGGGGACTGCCGGGCCCGCGGGTCTCCGGGCGGGGTGTCCGGGTCGCGAGGGTTCCAGCCCGGTGGTGGTGACGGGTCGCTCATCTCCAGGACTCCTCGGCGCCGTGCGAAATATCCACTTCTGTACCTCATGGTGTCTACCCGATGGCCGCGGGTTCCGAGCCGGACGGGCGTAAAACCGGTCGCGGGGATCGCCCCTCCGCACTAAGCTCGCGCGCTTTGGCCGACGTAGGAACGACGTGGGAAACGGAGGGATACGGTGCGTCAGAGAGCTGGCGGGGGAGCACGGTCGTGGTTACGTCTCTACCTGGCGGTCGCGGCCGGGGGATTCCGGCGCTACGCCACCTACGGGACGGCGACGGCGGCGGGGGTGTTCACGAACACCGTGTTCGGCTTCATCGTCGCGTACACGTACATCGCGCTGTGGGACGAGCGGCCGGGACTCGGCGGCTACGACCAGGCGCAGGCCCTGACCTTCGTGTGGGTCAGCCAGGCGCTGCTCGCCGCGGCGGCGCTCATCGGCGGCGGGTTCCAGGAGGAGCTCCAGGAGCGCGTGCGCACGGGGGACATCGCCGTCGACCTGTACCGGCCGGCGGACCTCCAGTTGTGGTGGCTGGCGGCCGATCTGGGCCGGGCCGCCTTTCAGTTGGCGGGGCGCGGGGCGCTGCCGATGCTGGCGGGGGCGCTGGCGTTCCCACTGGCGCTGCCGGCGGACCCGGCGCGCTGGCTGCTGTTCCTGGTCTCCGTCACGCTCGGGCTGGTGGTGAGCTTCGCGTTGCGCTACCTGCTGGGGCTGGCGGCGTTCTGGCTGATGGACGGGGCGGGGATCAACCTGATGGCCACCGTGGTCACGATCTTCTTCTCCGGGATGCTGCTGCCGCTCACCGTGTTCCCGGGCGGCTTCGGCGAGGTCGTCCGGACCCTGCCGTGGGCGGCGATGCTCCAGGTTCCGATGGACGTGCTGCTGGGTGAGCACGCGGGGGCGGGGGCGGCGGCCGGGGCGCTCGCGTTCCAGGCCGGGTGGGCGGTCGTCCTGTTGGGGGCGGGCCGGCTGGTGCAGTCGGCGGCGACGCGGAAGGTGGTGGTCCAGGGTGGCTGAGGCGGTGCTGGCGCGGAGCCGGACGGAGTGGGGGCCGGAGCTGCCCCGGCGCAACCGGGCGGTGGAGGGGGTGCGGGGGTACGGGCTGATCGTGGCGATGTGGATCCGGTCGACGATGACGTACCGGACGTCGTTCTTCCTGTCGACCTTCGGGAACGCGGCGATCACGCTCCTGGACTTCGTCGCGATCGCGATCATGTTCTCGCACGTGGACGTCCTGGGCGGTTTCACGCTGCCCGAGGTCGCCCTGCTGTACGGGTCCTGCTCGGCCTCCCTGGGCCTGGCGGACCTGCTCCTGGGCAACACCGACCGGATCGGCTCCCGCATCCGCGACGGCTCGCTGGACACCATGCTGGTGCGTCCGGTTCCGGTGCTCGCGCAGGTCGCGGCGGACCGGTTCGCGCTGCGCCGGCTGGGCCGGATGGCCCAGGGGCTGGGGCTGCTGGCCTGGGCGGTGTCCGCGCTGGACCTGGAGTGGACCGTCGGCAAGGTGCTGCTGGTGCCGGTGATGATCACGGCGGGGGCGGCGATCTTCGGGGCGGTGATGGTGGCGGGCGCGGCGTTCCAGTTCCTGGCCGGGGACGCGGCGGAGGTGCAGAACTCCTTCACGTACGGGGGCTGCACGATGCTCCAGTACCCGCCGACGGTGTTCGGCAAGGACCTGCTGCGCGGGGTGACGTTCATCGTCCCGCTGGCCTTCGTCAACTGGCTGCCCGCGCTGTACCTGCTGGGCCGGCCGGACCCGCTGGGGCTGCCGCAGTGGGCCGCGTTCGTGAGCCCGCTGGTGGCGTTCGCCGTGTTCCTGCCCGCGTCGCTGGCGTGGCGTGCGGGCGTCCGTTCGTACCGAAGCACGGGAAGCTAGGGAGTTGGCTGTGGCGGATGCGCTGATCACGCTGGACGGGGTCGAGAAGGTGTTCGACGTACGGCGCCGGGTGGGGCTGGTGCGCCGGGAGAAGCGTCAGGTCAGGGCCGTGGACGGGCTCAGCTTCGAGGTGGCGCGGGGCGAGATGGTCGGCTACATCGGGCCCAACGGCGCCGGGAAGTCGACCACGATCAAGATGCTGACGGGCATCCTGACCCCGAGCGGCGGCCGGCTGCGGGTCGCGGGCATCGACCCGGCGCGGGAGCGGATGCGGCTCGCGCACCGGATCGGCGTGGTCTTCGGGCAGCGGACCACGCTGTGGTGGGACCTGCCGCTGAAGGACTCGTACGGGCTGATGCGGCGGATGTACCGGATTCCGGCGGCGCGGTTCGCGCAGAACATGGAGCGCTGCGTGGACCGGCTGGACCTGGCCGAGCTGCTCGACGTGCCGGTGCGCCAGCTCTCGCTGGGGCAGCGGATGCGCGGGGACATCGCGGCGGCGTTGCTGCACGATCCGGACGTGCTGTACTTGGACGAGCCGACGATCGGGCTCGACGTGGTGAGCAAGGCGAAGGTGCGCGGCTTCCTGCGGCAGTTGAACGAGGAGCTCGGCACGACGGTGCTGCTGACCACGCACGACCTCCAGGACATCGAGCAGCTGTGCGAGCGGGTGATGGTGATCGACCACGGCCGGCTGATGTACGACGGGCCGCTGCAGGGGCTGCACTCGGCGGGGTCGGTCGGGGAGAGCGAGCGGACGCTGGTGGTGGACCTGGAGCGGGAGCTCGCGCCGCTCAGCGTGCCGGGCGCGCGGGTGGTGAAGGTGGACGGGCCGCGGCAGTGGCTGGCGTTCCCGGCGGGGGCCTCGGCGGCGCCGCTGGTGGCGGAGGTGGCGGCCCGGTACCCGCTGGTGGACCTGTCGGTGCGGGAGCCGGACATCGAGGACGTGATCGCGCGGATGTACGCGGGCCGGGGGTGACGAGGGGGCGGGCCGGGGATGACGGCGTCGGCGGCTCGAGGACGGAACCCTCCGCGGGCCGGGGATGACGGCGTCGGCGGCTCGGGGGCGGAACCCTCCGCGGGTCGGGGGTGACGGCGTCGGCGGCTCGGGGGCGGAACCCTCCGCGGGTCGGGGATAAATCAGGGTCGAGGCCGGGGTGCAGGGGGGCGGCGGGCCATACAACTCCCGTGGATCCGTGCATAGGCTGGGCCGCATGAGTGACGAGCGGCCGGAGAAGCCGTTGCCGGAGCTGAGGGCGTCCGATGCCGACCGGGACCGGGTGGCGGAGCGGTTGCGCGACGCGGTGGCCGAGGGCCGACTCGACATGGAGGAGTTCGAGGAGCGACTGGAGGCGGCCTACACGTCCCGTACGTACGCGGAACTCGAACCGCTGACCCGTGACCTGCCGGCGGTGCCGGGCGTCCCGGGGGGCGTCGTCCCGGCGGCCTCCCCGGTGCCGGTGCCGTTCGCGGGCGGGGGCACGGTGCGGCCCTGGGCCGAGCGGGTCGGCCGGGAGGCGGGGAGTTCGTCCGGGGCGGTCGCGGTCATGTCGGGCTTCCAGCGCAAGGGCCGGTGGGTCGTCCCCGCGCGCTTCGACGCGGTGGCGTTCTGGGGCGGTGGGGAGCTGGACCTGCGCGAGGCGGACTTCGCCCAGCGCGAGGTCGTGATCAGCTGCGTCGCGGTCATGGGGGGCGTCCAGATCACGGTGCCGCCGGGGGTCGAGGTCGACGTCCGGGGCATCGGCGTGATGGGCGCCTTCGACCAGCGCGACACCCCGGGACCGGCGGAGCCGGGCGCCCCCCGGGTGGTCGTGACGGGCTTCGCGTTCTGGGGCGGGGTGGAGGTCAGGGTCAAGGCGCCGAAGTCCCCGAAGCTCCCCAAGGGCCCCGACGGTCCGAAGTCGCTGCGCAAGAAGCACTGACGGGAGCGGGGCGGAGCCGGCGGACGTCGGGGCGGCCGGCCGGGCGCCGGCGCCGGACGGGTGCGGGCGCCGGTCCGGCTCGGCGTCGGTCCGGCCCGACGCGGGGGGCGCCCGGTTCCCCCGCTGGCTGAGCGGTCCGGATGCGGGTACGCGCACGGGTGTCCGCACGGGGGCGCGATGGCGCCGGCGGGAGTGACACGGCGTGCCGGGAACTCCTCGCGGCTCCCGGGAGTCGGATGCTATGCAGACAAACCGGCGTCCCCGGGGAAAGCAGGAGCACGTGGACAACCGCACCACCGCCGGAGGCAGTACCCCGCGGCCGATCGACCCCCCGCCCGGGGGACCGCCGCCGGGCGGCCCTTCGGACCCGGGCAGGGCCTCGGATCAGGGCGGCCCGAAGGCGACCGGGCGGGCGGCGCGGCCGGCGGTACCCGCCCGCGGGGCGTTCGTGTTCAGCGCGGCCGACGAGGAGCGCCGCCAGGGCGTCCGCCGGATGAAGGCCACCGCGACGGGACTGCTGCTCCTGGTCGCGCTGGTCTACGTACTGGCCAAGTACGCCCAGAACGCCTGGGGCGCGGGCGGCTGGGCCGGGTACGTCGCCGCCGCGGCCGAAGCCGGCATGGTCGGCGCGCTCGCGGACTGGTTCGCGGTCACCGCTCTCTTCCGGCGGCCACTGGGGCTGCCCATCCCGCACACCGCGATCATCCCTACGAAGAAGGACCAGCTCGGGGTCTCCCTCGGCGAGTTCGTCGGCGAGAACTTCCTCTCCTCCGACGTGGTCAAGGCCCGCCTCCACGCCCTCGGCATCGGCGGCCGCCTCGGCGCCTGGCTGGCCGAGCCGGAGCACGCCGACCGGGTCACGGCCGAGCTGGCGACCGCGCTGCGCGGGGCGCTGACCGTACTGCGCGACTCCGACGTGCAGGCGGTCGTGGGCGAGGCCATCACCCGGCGCGCCGAGACGGCCGAGATCGCGCCGGGCATCGGCAAGACGCTGGAGCGGGTCGTCGCGGACGGCGGGCACCACCGGGCCGTCGACCTCGTGTGCGCGCGCGCCCACGACTGGCTGGTCACGCACGGGGAAGCGGTCATGGACGCCGTCCAGGGCGGGGCACCCGGCTGGACCCCGCGGTTCGTGGACCGCAAGATCGGCGACCGCGTGTACAAGGAGCTGCTCCGCTTCGTCACGGAGATGCGCGACATGCCGGAGCACCCGGCGCGCGGGGCGGTCGACCGGTTCCTGACGGACTTCGCGGCCGACCTCCAGTCGGACACGGAGACCCGGGCGCGGATGGAGCGCCTCAAGTCCGAGCTGCTGGCGCGCGACGAGGTGCAGGACGTGATCGCCTCCGCCTGGACCGCGGTGCGGTCGATGATGATCTCGGCGGCGGAGGACGAACAGAGCGCGCTGCGCCTGCGGGTCCGGTCCTCGCTGATGACACTGGGGGCCAGGCTGGCGACGGACGGCCGTCTCCAGGACAAGGTGGAGGGCTGGATCGAGGGGGCGGTGGTGTACGTCGTCACGACCTACCGCACCGAGATCACCTCGCTGATCACGGACACCGTGGCGGGCTGGGACGCCGAGCACACGTCCCGCAAGATCGAGGCCCACATCGGCCGCGACCTGCAGTTCATCCGGATCAACGGAACGGTGGTCGGCGCCCTGGCGGGCCTGCTGATCTACTCGGTGTCGCAGGCGTTCGGCGCGTAGCGGGGCGGTGGTTCGGGCGGCGGGCCGGGGCCGCCGGCCCCGGCCGGGTGGCCCCGGCCGGGTGGCCCCGGCCGGGAAGGTGGAGCTAGCCGCGGTCGGCGACGGCCCAGGTGGCGGCGGCGACGACGCCCGCGGCCCCGAGCACGGCCGGCCACGCGCCGACCTTCCTGGCCAGCGGGTGCGAGCCGGCGAACGCGGCGACGTAGAGCGCCCCGAGTCCGGCGGCCGCCGGCACGCCGCCCCGACGGTGCCACTCCCGCCCGGCGGCGAGTCCGGCCGCGCCGAGCACGACACCGCCCAGGGGCCGCTTCTTGGTCCACCGGGCGACGGCGTACCCGCCGACCAGACCGGCCGCCGCCACGGCGGAGCTCGGTACCCGAGCCATGTCCAACTCCTTCGGTCGTCTTGCCCCATGAGCTTCACTGTGAGACTACGAGGACGAGGCTAACGCGCTCGACCGGCCACCCGGCGGGTGCCCAGGACCCACACCAGCACGATCACGGCCCCGCCGATCACGGAGTCCGGCACCGCGTCCAGCACGGCGTGCGGGAGCAACGCCAGGACGCCCAGGGCGAGGAGGAAGGCGAGCGCGCACCGGCCGACCGTTCGAAGCATTCTGTCCACGGCTGCTCAACGCGGCCGCCGGGTGTCCCGACACGGAGGGCCGGAAGGTGATTTGTCGCATACTCGCCGGATCCGTGTGATGTCCGCGACGGGAACGCGGAGCCAATAAATTCGCTCTCAACCCACAAGGGCCACATGCCCGGACGCCCCCCCCTCGCGCGCCGCCCGGGCCCGCACACCCCGACCTCAGGAGCCAGAACAACGTGATCTGCTACGGACAGGCCGTCCTCGACCTCGCGGACGAACTGGTCGACGTCTATGCCGACGTCTTCTCCGGCCCGCCGTGGAACGAGGATGAAGAAACCATTCGCCAGTTCGCGACCCGTCTCCCCGCCGACGCCCGGCGCCGTGGGTTCCGTACCGCCTTCGCCCAGTCCGCGACCGGCATCGACGGTTTCGCCACGGGCTGGATCACCCCGGCGGCCTTCCCCAAGGTCCGCGGCTACGCCCAGGTGACCGCCCAACTCGGCGCCGCCCGGGTGAAGGAGCTCCTGACCGGCGCGCTGGAGATAGACGAGCTCGCCGTACGCCCCTACGCGCGCGGCCACGGCACCGGCCGGGCCCTGCTCACCGAGATCACCGCCGACGCCCCGGACCGGCGGGCCTGGCTGCTGACGTCCCGCCTGGCCCGGGACACGGTGGCGACCTACCGCCGCCTGGGCTGGCACGAGGTCCCGGCCCGGCCGGGCACCGAGACGGGGGTCGTCGTGTTCCTGTCGCCGGAGCACCCGGCTCGCTGAGGGCGGTACGCCACCCCCGCGCCCGGGCATACCGGCCGCATGATCACCACGCGGCAACCCCGCCCCCGCCCCCGCCCGAACCGCCGTCCCGCCCACCCCGGCCCGGGCCGCCCTCCCCGGCAGCCCGACGCAACGCAGGTGCCGGACCTGCGGCCCGGCCCCGACGGGCGGAGCGCGCCCGGCCCGCGGCCTGGGCCCGACGGGCGCTGCGAGCCCGACCCGAGGCCCGGCCCCGGCCCCGGCCCGCGGAGCGAGCCGCAGTCCAACCCCGCGGACCGGCCCGGCCCCGACGGGCGGCGCGAGCCTGACGGGCACCGCGAGCTCGGCCCCGGCCCGCGGAGCAGTCCCGACGGGCGGCCCGGCCCCGACGAGCGGCGCGAGCCCGACGGGCGGCGCGAGCCTGACGGGCACCGCGAGCCCGAGGGGTGGCGTGAGCCCGGCCCCGGCCCGCGGTCCGGCCCCAGCCCGCGGTCCCGCCCCGGCCCGCGGTGCGAGCCGCAGGGGCAGCGCCCGCCGCGGGCCGCGCGCCGGCAGCTGAACCTGGCCACGCGCCACCAGCTCACCGCCGCCGGCGTCCCCTCCGGCACGATCACCTCCCGCTCCCGGCCCGGCGGCCCCTGGCAGCGCCTCCTGCCCCGGGTCTACCTCCTCCAGACCGGCCCCCCGGACCAGCGTCAACGCGCCCTCTCCGCCGTCCTGTACGCCGCCGAGCTCACCGCGGACCCCCTCACCGGCGACACGGCCGCCCTCACCGGCGCCGCGACCCTCGCCCTGCTCGGCATCCGCGAAGCCCCGTACGCCCCCGGCAGCCCCGTCGACGTACTGATCCGCTCCCCGCGCCGGCTCGCCGCCACCGCGCACGTACGCCCGCTGCCGACCTCCCGCTGGCCGCGCACCATCACGGTGTCCGGCGTCCCCAGCACCCGCCCGGTGCGCGCGGCCGCCGACTTCGCCGCCCGTACGGAAGACCCCGACCGGGTCCGGTCGGTCCTCGCGGGGGTCGTCCAGGCTGGCTGGTGCCACCCGCGCGACCTGCACGCCGAGCTCCGCGCCTCCCGCCTCCTCACCCGGCCCGCGGTCGCCGCCGCGGCGGCGGAACTGCTGGCCGGGGTCCGCTCGATCGCCGAGGCCCGGGCCCGCGACACCCTCACGGCGTCGGACCTCCCGACCCCGCTGTGGAACGCCCGCCTCCACACCCCGGACGGCGCGTTCCTGGCCAGCCCGGACGCGTACTGGCCCGACGAGGGCGTGGCCCTGGAGATCGACTCGGCGGAGTACCACTACACCCGCGACTCCTGGCACGCCACCCTCCGCCGCCGCCTGCGCCTGGAGGCCCACGGCGTGCTGGTCGTCAGCGCCACCCCGTCGATGATCCGCGACACCCCGACGGAGGTCCTGGCAGCCCTCCGCACCCTCCTCACCCTCGCGTCCACCCGCCCCACCCCACCCACGACAACAGCCCGCGGCCACCAACAACTCTTGCTGCCACTCCAGTTACTGGGAGGCAACTGACAGCAGAAAGCCAACGTCCGTGCGTCGGCCCGCATCCTGGAAGGCGGCGGTGATGTTCAGCACGGCTTGTCTGTCGGCACGTTCGCTCACGCCGGCCAGCAGGGATTCGGCGGCTTCGTTCAGTCCGGCATCCCTGCACGAGGCCACCGCCTCGATGACCTGATCCGTGCTGAGCGTCTTACCGGCACGCCACAGGAGGAATCCAGCGTCACGATTCCTGCCTTCGGCGAGGAAGCGGGTCAGCGTCTCCAGCTCGGTCCAGGTCGCACCGGAGAGTTCCGTACGGTGCCGGTCCCCCTCTGCAGGGGGGACCGGCACCTGACTCCCGGCTGGGACAGCGGACAGTGGGGAGCGTGAAAGTGCCCTGTACCGGGCGGTGAGGCGGCGGCGCCTGAAGCGCCTGGAGGGGGCGGTGCGGATGGGTACCGCTACGGAAGCCGGCGGATCATCACCGTGTACCGCCGAGGACGGTGCACTAACCGGGTGGGTGGGGCATCCACAGTGCTGAATGCGGGCGAGATGCCGCAGCTCCAGCAGTTCCGGCAGCGTGCAGGGCAGTTGCGTGCCATGCGTGCTGGCGTCGCCCTGCACAGTGGCGTAGAAGGCCTTGAGCAGTGACTCCTCCGGTATGCGGCCACCGTTGAGGTGGTTGGAGAGGCTGGAGGCTACGAGGAACGCCCGGGAAGCGATGTCCGCCTGGGTCCGGTCCGAGCACTCGCGCACCCTGCGCAGCATGTTCACGAGATTCCGGTGATCCTCGGGCAGTTCTTCTGAAAGCTCTTTCCACCTGGCCTTACGCGGCACCGCATCTCCATTCTCACCGGGCGCTGTCACATCGTCAGAGACCGCAGTCTTCCTGCAACGAGGTCCCCGGAGAACCTTCCGCGGTTTTCAGGAGACCTCGATATCGGGCAAGAGGTGGCTTCAGGCCCGGTAGGCAGGCGAGAGTTGTCGCATCCGCCGAGACTGCCTGTGGGGGAAACGGCCCACGGTCCGGCCAAGCTGTGCCTGTCTGTTCTGTACTGATCTAGGAGATACGCAATGGGCCTTCCCTCGTGGACGGATCAGAAGCTCGGCACGATGAAGCGCGCGGCGCTGTGGCTCGTCGCTGTGGTGGGGGAGGGAAACCCCTTCACCAAGGAAGATGTGAAGGCTGCGTTTCCCGGGGTGAGCCAGGCCGACCGACGGGTGCGTGATCTGCGTGACTTCGGATGGAGGATCGATACCCAGCGCGAGGACGCGACCCTGGGGCAGCACGAACAGCGCTTCGTCGCGCAGGGAGAACCGGTATGGGAGCCCGGTAAGGGCACGAAGCCGACGAGTTCGATCACCGCTACCCAGCGCCGTGAAGTGCTGGCCCGCGACGGACATCACTGCAGGTCGTGCGGAATCACCCCGGGGGAGACCTTCGCCGGCACGTACGAGTCGGCACAGCTTGACATCGCGCGGCGCCCCGTGCTGCTCCCTGACGGCAACAGCACGGTGGAGCTCGTAGCCGAATGCAACCGCTGCCGGGTGGGCGGCCGGGAGCTGACCGCGGACCTGGGATCCGTCCTGGTCCGGCTGGGACGGCTCGGCGCCATGGAACGCAAGACGATCACGGACTGGATCGACGCGGACACGCGCGAGTTCGCCGAGGTGGAGAGGCTGTGGGCTGACATCCGGACCCTGCCGGCCGATGCCCGGGGTAAGGTCCGCGAAGCCCTGGCGCTGCCGCCGGCGTGACTCCGGCCCGGAGGGCACGGGCCGCGTGCGGTCCCTGCCCCCGCACCTCGCACACCCCCGCACTCGTACTGGAGGACCAAACACCGTGAGCACGGACTTCGGCCGGCCGCCCCGCGCCATCGAGAATCAGGAACTGGTGGAGAAGCGGCTCCAAGAAGCTGCCGCCGGCCAGGGGCTCCAGGAGACTCTGACCATCGAGTGGCGGACCAAGCCGATGGTTGTCCAGGTCATCGACATGCCCATCGACCAGGTGTATTTCAACCCTTCCACGCACCGGATCCGGGCGCAGCGCAGCTTCGACCCGGACCGTGACCGTCTGCTCACGGCTGACGCGTGGAGTGAGGAGAGCCAGGATTACCTTCGCTACCTGCTGCAGGCGCTGCCTTCCAACCCGGCCAAGCGAGACGGTGACTTCGAGGACCTCAAGAGCAGCCTGAAGGAGTACCGCCAGAACGAGCCGGGGCTCATCACCCGGGACGGGGTTCTCGTCAACGGCAATACCCGGGTAGCTGCACTGCGGGAACTGGGCGTGCGCAGCGTCCGCGTGGGTGTTCTTCCGGAAACCTGCACGTGGTCCGATATCAACTCGGTCGAGCTCTCGCTGCAGCTGCGCCATGACACCCGCAGGCCGTACTCCTACATTAACCGGCTCCTGACGATCGAAGAGCAAGTGGGCAGCGGCAGGCCGCTCGCGGACATCGCCAAGGACTTCAGGATCAGGCCCGAGACGGCGAAGGAGGACCAGTGGGTGCTCACCACCCTCAAGGACCTGGTCAACCGTTCCAGGACGGGAACGGTTGAGCTCAAGCTGATGGACTTTGAGGACCAGCAGGAGAAGCTGCGCGAGCTGCACCGTGCTTTCGCCAAGGAGTCCAAGCAGAATACGGGACAGGCTGACTTGCTGAAGGAGAACAAGCTGGCCTTGATCGTCCTTGAATTCTCGAAAACGGATGTCCGTCTCGCTGACGTGGACTTCCGGGCACGCTACCTGCACCGCCATCTTCCGGAACAGCTGAGGCAGACTCCCGCCGCGCCTGCTGCGCGTGTTATCCCGGGCCTGAACCGGACCGTAGGAGTTGAGAGCCCGCAGGTGGCGGCCGCCAAAGCGTTCACCAATCTGCTGCTGCAGGCCAAAGCGGTCGAGAAGGCACCCGGGGCGGTACCGCGTGAGCAGGCGGATGGTGCTGCCGCCATCTGGAAGCAGGCGAGAGAAGCGGTCGAGGAAGCGCTGGTGCCGGCGGGGAAGGACGCCCGGGTGCGCAAGCGCAAGCAGGCGGCTCCTGACCGTCTGCACGACGCCGCCCAGGATATTGATCAGTGCATCACGGACATGACGCTGGCTCGTGCCTCGCGCAGCCTGGACGAGGAGAGTTTCGACGAGGCGGTGCTGACGTTGAAGGCGAGCATGCTCAAGCTGGCGCGGGAGACCTCGCGCAGCATCGCGGAACCTGGCGACGGCGTGGCGTGGCTTCTCGACCTCATGCGGCAGGAAGCACGGTGACCGAGATTGCAGAACCGTCACTCCGGCTCGGCTTCGACGTGTCCCGGACCAAGGCGGTGCTCCAGTCGGCGGCGCCGTACAGCACCGATCTGACGCATCTGGCAGTGGGTTTCCCGGACAGTGTCCGGCTGGGGCTGCTGATGCTTGAGATTCCGCTCGATGAATTCCTGACCGGTATCAACGCGCTGTCGGACTGGCCGGCAGCCGAGTCCGTTCAGTGGGACGATGATCTCCTCGCCTTGGTCAGCGAAGTGCTCGATGACGCTGATCAGGCAGAGGAACGCCTGAGTCAGGAGTCAACTGCGTCCGATCGCCCGGGTAACGAATCCGTGGTCACGGATCTGGGTCTGGACTGGCAGGCCGATCTGACGCCCTTCCAGCTCAGGGACATCGGCCGTCTGCTCTCCATGCGTCACGGCGCGAATTTCAGCGTTCCCGGTGCGGGTAAGACCAGAGTCGGCCTGGCCGTGTACGCGGCGATGAAGGAGCGCGGGCTGGCACGGCGTCTCCTGGTCGTGAGTCCCAAGTCCGCATATGAGTCGTGGTTGTCAGAAGCCCAGGAATGCTTCGCTTCGCCTCCGGCCATCAAGGTCATGGACAGGCTGCCGGATCCGCACGCCGAGATCCTGGTGGTCAACTACGAACGGCTGGACCGTTCGCTTGCCGGGCTAGCCGGCTGGCTGCGCGCACTGCCCTCGATGGTCATCCTGGACGAGGCGCACAGGATGAAGCTCGGGGCGCGGGGGACGTACGGCAGCGCCTGCATGGCGCTGGGGCCACTCAGCCGCCGTCGGCTGATCCTCACGGGCACACCGGCTCCGAACGGAGCCCGCGATCTGGAGAATCTGCTGTCGTTTGTCTGGCCCGGTCATGGGCGCCGCGTGGTCACGCAAGCCGTGGCGGGCGGGGATCTCGCTCATGCCAGTTCGGTGCTGCGGCCGCTCTTCACACGTACGACGAAGAGCGAGCTCGGGCTGCCGCCCTTCCAGCCAGTGATCCGGACGGTGGAATTGGAGGGCCTTCACCGGGAGATCTACGACGCACTGGTCGGGCGTTTCACCGCGCGGGCCGAAGCTTCAAGGGATGACTTCGACGCCTTGGGCAAGGCGATGCTCCGGCTGCTGATGGCCGCGACGAGTCCTGCCCTGCTGGTGGAAGGCAGCAGCAGGTACGAACCTCTCAGCTTCCAGGTACCCCCCCTGGAGGCTGCGGAGAACGAATCGCTGTTCAGACTGCTGCAAAAGCTTCCGCAGCATGAAATGCCGCCGAAGTACCGTGCCGTACAGGACATCGTTTCCCGGAATGCGGCCGCGGGCCGCAAGACCCTCGTGTGGTCGACTTTCGTCCGGAACATCACGAGCCTTGAGCAGCTGCTCAGCGCCTACCAGCCTGCCGTCGTCCACGGCGGGACGCCGGACCGTGAGGAGCAGATCAGACGCTTCAGGCAAGATCCCGACTGCGTCGTACTGATCACTAATCCCGCGACTCTGGGGGAGGGCATCAGCCTCCACCGGGACTGCCACGATGCCGTCTACGTCGACCGTGACTTCATGGCGGGCCGCTTCCTGCAGAGCCTCGACCGCATCCATCGTCTGGGCCTGGCTCCGGATGCTGAGACGCGTGTCACGGTGCTCGTCTCAGGCGGAACCATCGACGAGGTGGTGACACTTCGCCTGGCCGAAAAGCTTGAGTTCATGGGCGCCATCCTGGACGACCCTGCCGTTCGTCAGCTGGGCGATCTGCAGGAGGAACGGCCTGGAGCAGCGGGCATGGACGAAGCCGACGTGCGGGCGCTGCTGCACCATATGGGAGTTGCCAGGGTGTGACAGGGGACGATGAGGGGCCCGGGGGCAGCGAGGCCAGCGCGTCTGCATAGGTCGAAGTGCCGCCAGTGTCGGTGGCAGGTGCGACACTTGCCTGTCTGCATCTGCCACACCAGGAGGACTCGATGGGAGCCAGCGATCACACGCTGACCTCGATTGAGATTTGCGCGGGAGCTGGGGGCCAGGCCATCGGCCTCCACCAGGCCGGTTTCAGTCACCTTGCGCTCGTTGAGATCGACCAGCACGCTGCGGCCACACTGCGGCGCAACGTCGAGCACCGTGACGGCTGGGAATTCGAACGGGAAAATTGCGACATCATTCATAATGATGTGAATGACTTCAAGCCTATGGTTGAGCTTGAGAAGCCGCTCAAATTCCTTAAGGGCTCCCTGCGGCGAGGCGAGCTCAGCCTCCTGGCTGGTGGTGTCCCGTGCCCGCCCTTCTCGCATGCTGGCAAGCAGCTGGGCAAGGACGACGAGCGCGACCTATTCCCTCGCATGCTCGATCTCGTAGATGAAGTGCTGCCGCACGCGGTCATGATTGAAAACGTTCGAGGTATCAAGGACGACAAGTTCGAGGAATACCGCACCTGGGTTGAAGCGCGCCTGCAGGGTGGCGCTGCGGTGGATCCCCAGACGGGTGTCGAGCAGCACTACGAGGGTGCTGGTTATCAGGTGTGCGGATGGAGGGTCCTCGAAGCCAGTACCTTTGGCGTCCCTCAGCTCCGTCCCCGCGCCATTCTCGTGGCCATCCACAAGGACGTCCTTGACGGCCAGGAATTCCACTGGCCCGCCCCGAAGGAAGAACTGTGGACCGTCCGAAAAGCGCTCGATGAGACGATGAAGGCCAGGTACGAACCCTTCCTGCAGCGGGGCGGAGAGAGCAAGCTCAAGGCCGAGAAGGCGCTCAAACGCTGGCAGGACATGAGTGGCGGCATCGCGCCCACTCTGGTCGGCGGGTCAAAGAAGCACGGCGGTGCGGACCTGGGGCCGAGTCGTGCCAAGGCAGCGTGGAAGTTGCTGGGTGTCAATGCTTTGGGCGTAGCCAACTCGCCCAAGGAGTTGGAGAAGAAGCAGAGCGAAGACCGAGATCTGTTCCGGCCTGACGGCCCGATGCTCACGGTCGGTCAGGCCGCGATCATTCAGGGCTTCCCGCCGGAGTGGGACTTCGAAGGGGACCCGGAGCGGGAGAGGACCCCGGGGAAGACGGCTCAGTACCGACAGGTCGGGAATGCCTTCCCGCCACCGGTGGCCCGCGCGGTAGGCGAGGCGATCGCGAAGGTTCTCCGGGCCGCCGGCCCGAAGATCGTAGGCACGTCAGGGGATGGCATCGGATTTTAGCCCTCTGCGGTCCGGGATCGGCCGCGCCGTTCTTGGACCGCGGCGGCGATGTCCTCGGCGCATGCGGCGGGCTCCTCGTGTTCCCAGAACCGGAGCACGAGCCAGCCGGCTTCCCCGAGCCTCCGGTCAGTGTCGCGGTCCCGGGCCACGTTCCCCGCTACTTTTCCGGACCAGTAGCCCGGGTTCGTCTTCGGCGACACGTAATGATCCGGACAGCCGTGCCAATAGCAGCCGTCGATGAAGACCGCTACCTGTACGGGCCGGAAGACCATGTCTGCCGTCCTGCGGAGGGCAGGTAGCGGCCGGGACGCGATCCGGTACCTCAGTCCCTTCGCGTGCACGAGGCGCCGGATGGCCTTCTCCGGCTTGGTGTCGCGACTCCGGATGGCCTGCATGTTGCGTCGGCGTGCCGCAGTGGAAGCCCAGGAGCCCTCGGGGGGCTGCCAGGGCGTCTCATCCTGCACTCTCGTGCTCTCCATCTGTTCTCAGAGCAATCCAGTCCTCTGGCCCCAGCGTAATCGCGTGTGCGGCGGCGGCGTCGCGCTGCTCGGGGAATTTGCCACAGAGAAGAGTGAGACCATCCTGGGCCAGTCGCTCCCTCACGCCTCTGGCCCTTCGCAGTGGGTCGTGGCGTCCGGCCCCCACTGTTGAGATCACACTGCGCGGGATGATGCGCCCTTCGAGATACCGGAACATCAGCGTGAGCCGTTCCTCCTGTCCGGGCTTCGGCGCCAGGACGCGGCTGGCCTGCTCCGGAGACAGCAGCGTCAGAGGGTTGACCGGCAGAGGTGTCCAGTCATAGAGCGGAACGCTCCACTGGTCCCAGGCACGCACCGCGAGGCCCCGTTTGCCATCCCGGTTCCCCGCGCCACGGTAGAGCCAGGATCTGTGCGCTCGGACCAGCCAGGAACGATGACGGCTGCGGCCGAGCTGTATCTGGGTGCAGATGCAGAGGTGGCAATGCGCCTCGGAAGGGATGGCCCAGTTCGCCCCGACGGTTGCCTTGATATCAACCGGGACTCCAGCAATCAGAGTGTCGAGCGGTGGCGCTTTCGGGAGGCTGAAGGAACGCAGCACCTCGTACTCCAGCTTCGCACCCACGGAGGCCTTCTCGCCGGGGTGCACCTCAGGGGACCGGAGGTCGTAACGGCCCGTCCTTGCGCCGTCGAGCACGTAGTCGATCGCGTTCGCTATGGCTCCCGTGTACAGCCCAGCGACATCATGCCGGGCCAGCCAGCCGAGGACCTTCTGCAATTCGGAGTCCTCGGCTGGTGTGCGCAGGCTGTGTTCACCCGTGCCGGTGCCCGTGCAGACCTCCCCGGGTTCCTGAAGGACGAGGCGGCCCCGGCTCATCTGCGGTCAGCGGGGCTCGTGGCGCCGTGGCATTCCGCGTACGGCTTGCCCGAGGTGCACCAGCACGGTGCCGTCGGGGTCGGGGGCCACGGGGTGGCCTTGCCTCGGGCCGCCAGGGTGGTGGCGTACTCCGCCAGGAGGGACGGGGAGGCCGGGGAGGTCTTCTCCGACGCCGCGAAGGCCTCGAAGGACGGGACGCTCGCCGTGACGATGCCGAGGTTCGTGGTGCCCGAGGCGGCCAGGGCGCGCAGGGACGCCTCGATGCGGGCGAGGTGGGTGCCGTGGGAGGGGTACTCCGCGGACAGGGTGGGGTAGCTCGTCAGGAGCTCGGCCAGTTCGCGCTGGGGCCAGTGCAGGAGCGCGACCGGGAACGGGCGGGAGAGCGCCGCCCGGCGGTCGCCCAGTTCCGCGCGCAGGCGGGCGATCTCCGCGCGCAGTTCCGACGGGTCGTCGGAGCCCAGGGCCCAGATGCGCTTCGGGTCGTGGAGCTCGTCGAGCGGGATCGGGCCGATGTGGCGGGTGTCGGCGACCATGTCCCAGTCGTCGTGCGGCCGGCCCAGGAGGCGGCGGACCCGGTGGCGGCCGGTCAGCAGGGCCGTGGTGGCCTGGGTGAGCGGGGCGTCCTCCGTGATCAGGAGCGTGGCGGCCTCGGTGAAGCAGTCGTGCGAGGCCTCCAGTTCGTCGTGGGCCTCCAGGGCCTCCGCGATGATCTCCCAGGGGGCCGGTTCCGCGGGGGCGGCCGCGCGGATGCCCGAGATCAGGGCGCGGGCCTCGGCCTCGTGGCCGTACTCCCAGAGGTTGGCCGCCTGGAGGGCCTTGATCAGGAGCGGGTCGGCGGGGTCGGACGTCAGGAGCAGGTCGTACAGGGCGCTCGCCCGATCGCGTGCGTCACCCAGTTCCAGGTGGGCCGCGGCCTGGAGGAGCAACGGCTCCTGGTCCTCGGGGTAGCGGGTCGCCGTGCGGATGAGGCGCTCGGCTTCGGCGATATGCTCTGCGGGCGTGTCGGGGCGCATGGTTCACACCGTACTGCCGCTGGTCAGTTGGCGGGGGAGGTCTTATGGTGCCGCCCGTGAGAGATCACATACCGGTGGTGGTGCAGGGTCGCGCACGGCGGGTGCCGCGGGTGGCGTTCGCGCGGGTGTTGTGGGTGTGCGCCGAACTGGTCACCACCGTGGGGGTGGTGGTGGCGTTGCTGGTGGTGCACCAGGTGTGGTGGACGAACCGGCAGGCCGTTGCCGCCGCGCAGGACCGGGTACGGGCCCTGGAGCGCGAGTGGGACTCCGCCCCCGCCCCATCCGTGGAAGCCGCCCCGCCCCATGAATCCAACCAAACGGTCGAAACGCCCCAACCGGGGTCCGAGAGTGGCGGGTCGGCCTCCCCGAGCGGGTCCGCCGCCGTGCCGTCCGGTCCCGCGTCCAGGGCGCCCGCGCCCAAGGCCCCCGCGCCCGCCGCCGGAGCGCCCGCGGCCGGTGGGGCGGCGTACGGCAGTGGGGCGGCGTACGCCGTTCTGCGCGTCCCGCGCCTCGGCCTCTCCGTCCCCGTCGCCCGGGGCGTCGACAAGCGGGCCGTCCTCGACAAGGGGTACGCCGGCCAGTACCCCGGCACCGCGGCGCCCGGGGAGCGCGGGAACTTCGCGCTCGCGGGGCACCGCAACACCCACGGCGAGCCGTTCCGCTACCTGAACCGGCTGAGGGTGGGGGACGAGCTCCTGGTCGACGTCCGGGGGCGCAGGTACACGTACGTGGTCGGGAAGGTCCTCGGCGAGACCACCGAGCGGGACACCGGGGTGATCGCTCCGGTGCCGCGCAGCGTGGTCAAGCCGCAGTACGGCTACAGCGAGCCGGGCGCGTACATCACGCTCACCACCTGTACGCCCGAATACACCTCCAGGTACCGGCTGGTGGTGTGGGGGACGCTCAGGCCGTAGCGGCCTGTTTAGGGTGATGCGGTGCGTTCCGACCGGGCCAAGCGCCCCCATCTGGCCTGGCTGGCCGTTCCCTTCGTGCTGTTCGTCGGCGCACTGCCGCTCGTGAACCGGGTGGAGCCGCGGATCGGCGGGGTGCCGTTCCTGCTCGTCTGGTGCGCCGGGGCCACGCTGGTGACGCCGCTCGCCGTCTGGCTGGCCTGGCGGGGGGACCACCGGTGAGCGCGGCCGCGGTGGCGACCGGCGTCTTCGCCGTGTCCATGGTGGCGACCGTCGCGCTCGGGCTGCTCGCCGTGCGCGGGCGCGGCGGGGGCGGGGGAGGGCTCGCCGAGTGGTCGGTCGGCGGGCGCTCGCTGGGGACCGTGTTCATCTGGGTGCTGATGGCCGGCGAGGGCTACACCAGCTTCAGCTACCTCGGGGCGGCCGGCTGGGGCTACTCGTACGGGGCGCCGGTCATGTACGTGATCGCGTACATGACCTGCGGCTACGCCCTCGGGTACGTGGTCGGCCCGCTGCTGTGGGACTACGCGCGGCGCCACGGCCTGGTCGGGATCACCGACATGGTGGCCCACCGGTACGGGCGCCCCTGGCTGGGAGCCGCGGTCGCCGTCCTCGCGACCGTCTTCCTGCTGCCCTACATCCAGCTCCAGATCACCGGCATGGGCGTCGTCGTCTCCACGGTCACCTACGGGGCCGTCCCGCTGGGGTGGGCCTACTTCGTGGCCTTCGCGGTCACGACCGGTTTCGTGGTCGTCAGCGGGCTGCGCGGCAGCGCGTGGGTGTCGGTACTCAAGGACGTGCTGGTCATCGGCACCCTCGCGTTCCTGGCGGTGTACGTGCCCCTGCACTACTTCGGCGGCTACGGAGAGCTGTTCGACCGGCTCGTGACGGAGCGGCCGCAGTGGCTGACCCTGCCCGGGCACGGGGCCGGTCCGGGCGGGCGCGGCGAGCTCGGAACCGCGTGGTTCGCGTCCACGACCGTGCTGAACGCGCTCACCGTCGTCATCTTCCCGACCACCGTGGCGGGCTACCTGGGCGCCCGCGACGCCGACGCGCTGCGCCGCAACGCCGTGCTGCTGCCCGCCTACAACGTGCTGCTCCTCGTACCGATGCTGCTCGGGATGGCAGCGCTGTTCGTGGTGCCGGGGTTGGCCGGGGCGGACACCAACCTCGCGCTGTTCGAGCTGGTGGTGGACTCGCTGCCGGCCTGGGCGGTGGGTCTGGTCGGGGTGGCCGCCGCGCTGTCGTCGATCGTGCCGATGGCGGTGTTCATGCTGGTCATCGGCACGATGTGGGGGCGCAGCGTGCTGTCGCTGGTGCCGGGGTGGGGCGGCGGGGAGCGGCAGAAGCGGGCGTCGCAGACGGTGGTCGTGCTCGCCGGGACGGTCGCGCTGGTCATGACGTACGTCGCCCCGAACACGCTGGTGCGGCTCTCGCTCGTCTCGTACGAGGGGATGGCGCAGCTGGTGCCGATGCTGCTGCTGGGGCTGGTGTGGCGGGGGCTGACGACGGCGGGGGCGGTGAGCGGGCTGGTCGTCGGCGTCGGGCTGGTCTGCGCGCTGGTCTTCACCGGGAACGATCCGGTGCGGGGGGTGAACGCGGGGGCGGTGGCGCTCGTGGTGAACCTGGCGGTCGCGCTGGCGGTGTCCCGGTTCGGCCCGGAGGAGACCGCGGACGGCCGGCCGGACGAGGAGGTGCTGGCCCGGGATCCGCTGCCGAAGGCCGGAGCCGTACCGGTTGTCGGCGGGGCCGGTTAGGATCGGATCCGAGTGACCGGTGCCGTACGGGAGTTCGTACGCGGAGAGGGTGAGGGGGCGGTCAGCGTGGCTCGGCAACGAAGCGGCGGCCGTCTGCCGGCGTCCCTCCGCGCACGCCTGGTCCGGACGGCGGGGGTGTCGGCACTGCTGACGCTGTCCCTGGTCCTCCTCGGCGGTGTCCTCGGCCTGTTCGCCGGGGAGAGCGGACTCGGCGTCGTGGTGCTGGCCCTCGCGGCGGCCACCATCGCGGTGGGCTCCGAGGCCCTGGCCGCCGCCGCGCGGCTCGTGCGGCCGGTGCCGCCGCACCGCATACGCACCGCGCTCCGCGATCGCGAACAGCGCACGGCGTTCCTGCCGCAGCGCGATCCCGACGCCTCGGGCCGCTCCCGGCCCAGGGCGCCCGGCCGGTCCGTCCCGACGGCCGCGTAGGGGCGCGTCACCACACCGCTCGGCTTCCCGGCCCGGTGCCTTCCGGCACGCGCCGCCCGCCGACCGGTCGTTGTCCCGCTGATCGCTGATCCCAGTTGGTGCCTCCAGGTGCCGGCTGGGGCCCTCGTGGGTCGTCACGCCGACGTACACCGCTCGCATCCCCACGCGTCCCGCGTCCACGCACTCCGTGCGTCCACGCGTCGTCCGATGCGGCTCTTTCGACGTTCGACGAGACCCTCCGGAGGGCCCTCATGTCTGCTTTCATTCATCTTGTCGCCCAGTTGGGCCGGCTGCTGGAGCCGGTGCTGGCCGAGTCCGCGACCGCCGCCGCGATCGTGCTGTTCACCGTTCTCGTCCGGCTCGCCCTGTACCCGCTGAGCCGCGCGGCCTTCCGGGGGGCGACCCCGCTGGCGGCCGGCCTGCCGATGCTGCTTCAGCTGCCGGTGTTCTTCGTGATGTACCGGGTGTTCTCCTCGGCGGACGTCGGCGGGACGGCCAACGAGCTGCTCGGGCAGCGGCTGTTCGAGGCGCCGCTGGGGGCCACGTGGACCGGGGCGCTCGGGGAGGGCGGCCTGCTGGGGGCGCAGGGGCTCGTGTTCCTCGGGCTGTTCGCGGCGATCGCGGCCGTGGCGGCCTGGAGCGCGGTACGGGGTCGCCGGGCGGCCGCCCTCGCCTCGGCTGCATCGGCAGCCGGCGCCAAGGCCGGCGCCAAGGGCAAGGCCGGTGCCAAGGGCAAGGCCGGTGCCAAGGGCAAGTCCGGCGCCAAGCCGGGTGCCGGCCGGTCGGCGGAGCTGACCGCCGAGCAGCAGGAGCTGATGCGCAAGGTGGGCGGCGTACTGCCCCTGCTCTCCTTCGGCACGCTGATCACCGCCGCCGTGGTGCCGCTGGCCGCCGGGCTGTACCTGCTGACCACCACCGCGTGGTCGGTGGCGGAGCGGATCTGGCTCCAGTACCGCAAGGACCGCGCGGAGCGTGCACGACAGCCGGAGCAGCCGGAGCAGCCGGGCCGTGCGGACCGGCCGGTGTCCCGTACCGGCGGAGGCGCGCGTTCCACCCTGTGAACAGGGTCTTGCGGATTGGGTCGACTTCTTGGAGGATCAACCAATCCTCCGATGGCCGCAACCCATCGTCCGGCCCGGGGCATGCCCTTGGGCCGACCACCCTCGACCACGGGAGAATGCCCATGAAGCTGCTGCGTGTCGGACCGGTCGGGTCGGAGCGCCCCGCGCTGCTCGACCAGGACGGGACCCTGCGTGACCTGTCCGGCGTGATCACGGATGTGGACGGCGGCTTGCTGGCCGACGACTCCGTGCTGTCCCGGGTACGGGAAGCGGCGGAGTCCGGCGGGCTTCCGGTCCTGGGCGCCGAAGGGCTGCGCATCGGTTCGCCGGTCGGCCGCATCGGCAAGGTCGTGGGCATCGGGCTGAACTACTTCGGGCACGCGGCCGAGGTCGGCGCGGAGCCGCCGGCCGAGCCGATCCTGTTCCTCAAGGCCGCCGATACCGTGGGCGGCCCGGACGACACCGTGCTGATCCCGCGCGGGAGCGTGAAGACCGACTGGGAGGCCGAGCTCGGCGTCGTCATCGGCGCCACCGCCCGCTACCTGTCCTCCGCAGAGGAGGGCCTGGCGCACGTCGGCGGCTACGTGCTCGTCAACGACGTCTCCGAGCGGGAGTTCCAGATCGAGCGCGGCGGCACCTGGGACAAGGGCAAGAACTGCGAGACCTTCACCCCCGTCGGCCCCTGGCTGCTCACGGCCGACGAGGTGCCGGACCCGCAGGTCCTGGACGTGAAGCTGTGGGTCAACGGCGAGCTCAGGCAGGACGGCAACACCGCGGACCAGATCTTCCCGGTCGGCGAGGTCGTGCGGTACCTGAGCCAGTTCATGACCCTGTACCCCGGCGACCTCATCGTCACCGGCACGCCGGCGGGTGTGGCCATGGGTCAGCCCGAGCCCAAGCCCTACCTGCGGGCCGGTGACGTCGTGGAACTGGAGATCGAGGGGCTGGGCCGCCAGCGCCAGGAGTTCAAGAACGCGTAGCCCGCGACCGCACGACACGGGTGAGGGGCGGAGCCCCTCACCCGTCCCCGCTACGGAGCGGTCGCCCCGTCGGCCGGGATCTCCACGACCACGCCCTCGCGGGACGAGGTGCGCGCGGCCTCCAGGACGTCGAGGCAGTGTGCGGCCTCGTACGCCGTCACCGGGGCCGGTCCGCCCTCGCGCAGCGCGGCGGCCACCGCCGCGTAGTACGCCGGGTAGTCGCCCGGCACCGTCGGCACCGGGGTTCCGCCGCCGGTCAGCGGGGACTCGCCGCAGCCCAGCCGCCCCCAGAGGTGCTCGGGCTCCTCGCCCCACGCCGTGCCCGCCCCGGGGCGCAATCCCTCGCGCAGGGCGCCCTCCTGGGGGTCCAGGCCGTACTTCACGTATCCGGCGCTGGAGCCCAGGACGCGCATCCGCGGCCCCAGCTGGGCGGTGGTCGCGCTGACGTACAGGTGGGACCGCACGCCGTTCGCGTGCGTGAGGGCGATGAACGTGTCGTCGTCGGTCGCGGCGCCCGGCCGCCGGGCGTCGGCCTCCGCGTAGACGCGTACGACCGGACCGAACAGCACCAGCGCCTGGTCCACGACGTGGCTGCCGAGGTCGTACAGCAGACCGCCGATCTCCTCCGGCGCCCCCGACTCGCGCCAGCCGCCCTTGAGCTGCGGGCGCCAGCGCTCGTAGCGGGACTCGAAGCGCTGGATCTCGCCGAGCTCGCCGTCCGCGAGGAGCCGGCGCACGGTGAGGAAGTCGTTGTCCCAGCGGCGGTTCTGGAAGACGGACAGGAACGTGCCGGTCCGCTCGGCGAGCGCGGCGAGGGCGCGGGCCTCGTCCGCGGTGGCGGCCAGCGGCTTGTCCACGACGACGGGAAGACCGGCGGTGAGGGCGGCGGTGGCGAGCGGGACGTGCGTCTTGTTCGGGGAGGCGATCACGACGAGGTCGAGGGCGGGGGCGTCCCCGCGGTCCCACAGCTCGTCGGCGGACTCGGCGATCCGGACGCCCGGGTAGGCCGCGCGCGCCTGGGCCTGGCGTTCGGGGTCGGAGGTGACGACCGTGTCGAGGACGAGCCCGTCGGTGGCGGTCACGAGCGGGGCGTGGAAGACGGAACCGGCGAGGCCGTAGCCGATGAGGCCGACGCGGAGGGGATCGGTGGGGGCGGTGGCGTTCATGCCCTCCACTTTGGCAACAGCGTTGCCAAAGTGCAAGGAAGGTGGACAATGGGCAGGTGAACAGGGGTAGCGGGGACGAACCCGGAAGCGCGTACGGCGGCGGCGCCGGGCGCGGCGACCACGAGAGGCGCGGCGCCCGTGACGGGCGCGGCGGGGTCAACCTGCCGGCGCTGCGCGGGCACAACGAGGCGCTGCTGCTGGACCTGCTGCGCGGCGCCGGCCCGGCGGGCCTGGGCCGCGCCGAACTCGCCGCCCGTACCGGGCTGACCCCCCAGGCCGTCAGCAAGATCACGGCACGGCTCGGGGCCGAGGGGCTGCTCGCGGAAGCCGGCCGCGCCGCGTCCACCGGCGGCAAACCGCGCACCCTGCTCCGACTGGTCCCGCAGGCGCGCCACGCGGTCGGCGTGCACCTGGACCGCGACGAGCTGCGGGCGGTACGGGTCGACCTGGCGGGCACCGTCCTCGCCGGAGCCGGCGGCCCGCTGGACTTCGCGGCCGGTCCCGCCGCGGCGGTCGAGGAGGTCGTACGGGCCGTCGCGCGGGTCGCGGACCCGGCCGGGCCGCCGCTGCTCGGGGTGGGGGTGGCCGCACCGGGACCCCTCGACCACCGGACCGGGGTGATGGGACGGGTGACGGGCTTCCCGGGGTGGGAGGGGTTCCCGTTGCGGGAGGTCCTGCGGGGGCGGCTGGGCCTGCCGGTACTGCTGGACAAGGACACGAACGCCGGCGCGGCGGCGGCCGGTACGGGGATGCCCGGGGCCGGCCCCGGGCACGGGCCGCCTGCCGGGGCGGCTCCCCGTACCTCCGTGTACCTCCACGTCGGCACGGGCCTCGGCGCGGGCCTGCGGCTGGGCGGCCGGGTCTACCGGGGCGCCCGATCGGCGGCGGGGGAGTTCGGCCACCAGGTCCTCCTCCTGGACGGCCCGTCGTGCCGGTGCGGTGCGCGGGGATGCGCGGAGGTGCTCTGTCTGGCGGCCGTGGCCGGCGGCGACCTCCCCGGGGCGGCACGGATCCTGGGCGAGGGAGCCGCCAACCTGGTCGCGCTGCTGGACGTGGACGACGTGCTCCTCGGCGGCCGGGTGGTGGCGGCGGCCCCGGAGACCTTCGTCGCCGGAGTCCGCGCCGTCCTCGCGGCCCGCGCCCTCACCCCGGACCCGCCGACGGTGTCCCTGGCGCCGAGGGGCGTGGCGGAGGGCGCGGCGGAACTGGCCCTGTCCCCGGTCTTCGCCCACACCTGACCCGCCCGCGGCCCCATCAGCCCCGCTCACGCACCCCCACCCCGCCGACCCCGCCGCGGACGGTCCGGCTCCCGCGGACCCCGCGGCGTGCGGTCCGGCTCCCGCCGACCCCGCGGCGTGCGGTCCGGCTCCCGCCGACCCCGCCGCGTGTGGTCCGGCTCTCGCGGTCCCCGCGGCGTGTGGTCCGGCTCCCGCCGACCCTGCCGCGTGTGGTCCGGTCCCGGCGGCTCCTCCGCGCGGGCCCGCGCCGCCGGCCGCCCGGGCCCGGCACTCCGGCCTCGCCGTACGGTCACCGTCGCGCGCGTCACGGGGGCGGGACCGGTCAGGCCGGGGCACCGGCTTGACCTCGTGCTCCGATCGGGCGTAAACCGGTACGACTCAGGCGCGGCGCCCGGCAGCGCATCGCGCGTGCGTGACACGGTGCGAGCGCGGCCCGGGGTGATTGTCGCCTCGTCCGATCATCGTCCCGTCCGGCGAGCAGCGAAGGCCTCCCATGCGACTCCGCAAAGCCCTTGCCCTCACCGCAGCCCTCTCCGCCGCCCTCGTCGCCGGCCCGGCGACCACCGCGGGAGCGGACGTCGGCACCGGCGGCGGGGCGCGACCCGCCCCCGCGCTGCCGTCCCGGGCGCAGGCCACCTGCGGGGACGGGAAGGCCTCCGCCTTTCCGATCGGCGCGCGGATCCGCGGGGGCCCGGCCGTGTACCGCACGGGCGGCGGACCGCAGAGCTGGTACCTGGACCTGACCAACACCACGGGCTCCGTGTGCACGGCCATCCACCCCGTCGTCGTCTTCACCGGCAAGGCCCGCACCCTGCGCCCCGCCCACCTGCGGATGGAGTTCGACGCCCCGGGCGGCACCTTCCCCGTCAGCCTGGAGGGGACCGACCGCGACGAGGTCATCGCCGTGTTCGACGGGGGCGACGCGTTCCCCGGCTTCACCGTCGGCGCCGGCGGCTCCCTGACCGTCAAGGTCGGCCTCTCCTTCGCCCCCGACGCCCCGACCGGCGAGGTCCTCGCCGACGCGGCCCTCGTCCAGCGCAAGGGCGACGACGGCGACTGGGTCGGCGAGGCCGGCGGCTACCGCTTCACCGTGGAGGGCCCCCGAGGCGACGAGTCCGCGGAGGCGGGCGCCCTGGCACACACCGGTCCGCGCGACCGGACGTACGGGATCGGGGCGGCCGTCGCGGTCGCCGCCGGCGGGGGACTCCTGCTGGCCGCCCGACGCCTGCGCGCGACCCCGGCCCGCTGACCCCCGCCCGCCGACTCCCGGCCGCCCGGGGCCTCTGCTCGTACGGACCCCCGCCCGGACCCCGCCCGGACCCCCGCCCCCGCGCCGGTCCCCGTACCGGAGCCGTTCACCCGGCCCGCATAGAGTCCCACCGTGGAAGACCAGACCCCGCGCCACCGTCCCGGATCGCCCGTCCGCTCCGGGATCCCCGAACACGGCCGCATCCCCAAGTACTACGCCGTCAAGGCCCGCATCGCGGCCCTCCTCGACGAGCTCGGCGAGGGCGGCACCCTCCCCACCGAGCGGGATCTCGCCGAGCGGTACGAGGTCTCCCGCGAGACCGTTCGCCAAGGCCTGCGGGAGCTGTTGCTGGAGGGCCGGCTCCGCCGTTCCGGGCGGGGCACCGTCGTGGCCGGGCCGAAGCTGGAGCAGCCGCTCGCCCTCGCCAGCTACACCGAGGGCGTACGCCGCCAGGGCCGGCGCCCCGGCCGCACCCTGATCGGTTTGGAGCAGTTCCCCTGCCCGCCCGACCTCGCTCCCGGCATCGGCGCCGAGCCCGCCGAACCCGTCTGGCACCTGGAGCGCGTCCTGCTCGCGGACGACGAGCGCGTCGGGCTGGAGAGCACGTACATCCGGGTCGCCCGTGCCCCCCGCCTCGGCATCGATTTCCAGCCGGACTCCTCCTTCTACGGATACCTCCGAGACAGCCTCGGCATCGTCTTCGGGGACGCCGACGAGAAGCTGGAGACCGTCCTCGCGACCCCCCGCGAAGCCCTGCTCGTCGGGACGCCGCCCGCCCTCCCCATGCTGCTCATCCACCGCCTTTCGCGCGACGGGGAGGGCCGGCCGCTGGAGCGGGTGCGTTCCCTCTACCGTGGGGACAGGTTCAGCTTCACGACCCACCTGCGGCCCGAATAAAGCCGCGGAAGACCCCGCAGACCACCCGCACAATCCCCCGTACCGCCTGGAAAGGGGCGCATCCGTGTCACAGAAAGATAACGGGTCTAGTCCAAACGTCGAGGGCTGTTCACCGCCGCGTCGCCGGCCCGCCCCCCTCGGGCCACGGGCCCGCACCACCGTGGACGCCGTGAGAGTCATAGTCGTCGGAGGCGGCGTGGTCGGTACCATGCACGCCTGGCAAGCAGTCCAACGCGGCCACGAGGTCGTCCAGATCGAGCGCGAGGCGGAGGCCCGCGGCGCGTCACTGCGCAATTTCGGCCAGATCTGGGTCAGCGGGCGGGCCGGGGGCGAGGAGCTCGACACCGCCCTGCGGGCCCGCGAGCTCTGGGAGCGCATCGGCGCGGAGGTGCCCTGCCTGGGCTTCCGCGCCATCGGCTCCCTCACCCCCGTCCGCAACGCCCGCGAGTACGCGGTCGCCGAGGCGGCTGTGGCCCGCCCCGACGCCGCCGCCCGCGGCTACGAACTCGTCAGCGCCGGTACGGCCCGGAAGATCAACCCGGCCCTGCGCGGCGACTTCGAGGCCGCCCTGTGGTGCGAGCGGGACGCGGCCGTCGAGCCGCGCACCGCGCAGCTCCACCTCCGCGAAGCCCTGCGGGCGAGCGGGCGCTACACCTTCGTCCCCGGCCGCGAGGTCCGCGCCCTGGCCGGGCACGGCGCCGTCCGCGACGACCACGGGTACATCCACCGCGGCGACGTCGTCGTCCTCGCGACCGGCGCCTGGCTGTCCGGCCTGGTCCGCGAGCTGGCCCACGACCTGCCCGTGCGCCGCGTCCGGCTCCAGATGATGCAGACCGCGCCGCTCGGCGAGGCGCTGACCACCTCGGTCGCGGACGCCGACAGCTTCCGCTACTACCCCGCCTACGGCTCGCCCGCCCTGGACGCGCTCAACGCGGAGCAGGACCAGGCGCCGACCGCCGCCGCGCACAAGATGCAACTGCTGATGGTCCAGCGCCAGGACGGCGGACTGACCATCGGCGACACCCACGAGTACGAGCACCCCTTCGCCTTCGACACGGTCGAGGACCCCTACGAGCACCTCACCGAGGTCGCCGAGTCCTTCCTGGGCCGCCCCCTGCCGAAGATCCGGCGCCGCTGGGCGGGCGTGTACGCGCAGTGCACCGACACCACCCGCGTCGTCCACCGCCAGCAGGTGACCGACGACGTCTGGCTGGTGACCGGACCGGGCGGCCGCGGCATGACCTGCTCGCCCGCCATAGCCGAGACCACAGCGAACGAACTGGGCTGGTGAACCACATGACCGACACCCCTGCCACCGCCAACACCCCTGCCGACGCCCACGCCCCTGCCACCGCCAACGCCCCTGCCGACGTCCACGCCACCCCCTCTGCCCACGCCACCGCAGACTCCCGCAAGCTGGTCGTCCTCGACATGGCCGGCACCACCGTCGCCGACGGAGGCCTGGTCGAGCGCGCCTTCGAGCGCGCCGCCGAACGGCTCGGCGTCGCACCGGGCACCCCCGACCACGAGGAGAAGCTCCGCTACGTCCGCGACACCATGGGCGAGTCGAAGATCTCCGTCTTCCGCCACCTCTTCGGCAGCGAGGAGAGCGCGCAGCGCGCGAACGCCGCCTTCGAGGAGGCGTACGGGGACCTCGTCGACGGCGGGCTCGTCGCTCCGCTCCCCGGCGCCCGGGAAGCCATCGAGGAACTCCGTGCCGACGGCCGCACGGTCGTCCTGACCACCGGCTTCGCCCGCGTCACCCAGGACGCCATCCTCGACGCCCTCGGCTGGCGCGACCTCGCCGACCTCACCCTCTGCCCGGCCGACGCGGGCGGCCGCGGCCGCCCGTACCCGGACATGGTGCTGGCCGCGTTCCTGCGCACCGGCGCCGTGGCCGACGTGCGCGACGTCGTGGTCGCCGGCGACACCGCGTACGACATGCTCAGCGGCAGCCGCGCCGGCGCCGGGGTCGTGGCCGGCGTCCTCACCGGTGCCCACGACCGCGCCGCCCTCGCCGAGCACGGCGCGACCCACGTCCTCGGCTCCGTCGCGGAACTCCCCGCGGCCCTCGCCGCCGCCCGTCCCGCCCGTCCCGCCCGCCGCGCGGAGCCGACGTGAGCGGCATCCGCTTCGACGGGGTGACCGTCGCCTACGACGGCACCACCGTCCTGGACTCCCTCGACCTGACCGTCGAGCCCGGCGAGGTCATGGCCCTGCTCGGCCCCTCCGGCTCCGGCAAGACCACGGCCCTGCGCGCGGTCGCCGGGTTCGTACGGCCCGCCGCGGGCCGGGTGCTGATCGGCGGCCGGGACGTCACCGCGCTCCCGCCGCACCGGCGGGGCATCGGCATGGTGGTCCAGCAGTACGCGCTCTTCCCGCACCTGCGGGTGGACGCGAATGTGGCCTTCGGCCTCAAGGCCCGCAAGACGCCCCGCGCGGAGATACCCGGCCGGGTCGCCGAAGCCCTGGACCTGACCGGTATGGCCGCCTACGCCAAGCGCTACCCCCGCGAGCTCTCCGGCGGCCAGCAGCAGCGCGTGGCGATCGCGCGCGCCCTCGCGATCCGCCCCGGGGTGCTGCTGCTCGACGAGCCGCTGTCCGCGCTCGACGCGCAGCTGCGGTCCGGCATGCTCGCGGAACTCGCCCGGCTACATCGCGAGTTGCCCGAGGTGTCCCTCCTGTACGTCACGCACGACCAGGTGGAGGCGCTCACCCTGGCCGACCGGATCGCCGTCATGGACCGGGCCCGGCTCCGGGACTGCGGCACCCCGCAGGAGCTGTACCGCTCCCCGCGCACCGAGTTCACCGCCTCGTTCGTCGGCAACGCCAACCTGCTCCCGGTCACCGTCGCGGAGGCCGGAGCGGTCTTCGAGGGCCGCCCGCTGGAGCTCGACCGCGGCCGCGCGGTGCCCGGCTCGCACGCCACCCTGTGCGTACGGCCGCACCTGCTCGGGCTCGGCGACGGCCCCAACCCCCTCAGCGGCACCGTCGCCGAGGTCCAGTGGCGGGGCTCCACGCACCGGTTGTACGTCGACGTCCACGGCCACCGCGTCAAGGCGGACCTGCCCGAACTGCGCGAGACCCCCGCCCTCGGCGACCGGGTCACCCTGCACTTCGCGCCGCGGGACGCGGTGCTGCTGGCGGCGGGGGTGTCCCATGCCTGACGCCTCGCGGCGGGCCCCCGCCCACCCCGCACCGGACCGCACGCCGTCCGTACCGTCGCAGCACGCCGCAGGGGCCCCCGCCCCCGCGGCCCCGGCGGGCCCGGGCGGGGCCGGTACGGGCAGGGGCGGTACGGGCGGGAACGGTACGGGCACGGGCGGCACGCCTCGGCGCCGCTCGGCCCCGGCGGGCGCGCCCGCGGGCGGCTCGGCCCCGCCACCGGGCCGGCGGCTGCCGCGCGGAGTGTGGGCGCTACCGCCCGTCGCCGTGCTCGCGCTCGTCTTCCTCTACCCCCTCGCCCTGGTCGTCCAGCAGTCCCTCACTCCCGAGGGCGGCGGCGGCGCCTTCGACGCCTACGGCTCCGTCTTCGCCTCCGCCGCCTTCCGAGAGGCGCTCTGGACCACCGTCTGGCTGGCCGTCGGCGCGACCGCCGGCTGTCTCGTCCTCGGCTTCGTGCTCGCGCTGGTGATCGCCTTCGTGCCGTTCCCCGGGGCCCGCGCCGTCGCGAAGTTCATCGACGTCTTCCTTTCCTTCCCCTCCTTCCTCATCACCCTCGCCCTGCTCTTCATCTACGGCAGCGTCGGCATGGCCAACGGCGTCTGGACCGACCTCACCGGCACCGCCGAGGGGCCCTTCCAGTTCCTCGCCACCCCCTGGGGCGTCCTCCTCGCCGAGATCACCTACTTCACGCCCTTCGTGATGCGCCCCCTGCTCGCCGCCTTCTCCCAACTGGACACCGCCCAGCTCGAAGTCGCCGCCGGCCTCGGCGCCCGCCCCGCCCGCATCGTCCGACGGGTGATCCTGCCCGAGGCCCTCCCGGCGCTCGCCGCCGGCGGCAGCCTCGTCCTCGTCCTGTGCCTCAACGAGTTCGGGATCGTGCTGTTCACCGGCGCCAAGGGCGTCACGACGCTGCCGATGCTCGTCTACGGCAAGGCGATCCTCGAATCCGACTACCAGGCCGCCTGCGTGGTCGCCGTCGTCAACATCGCGATCTCCGTCGGCCTGTTCGGCCTCTACCGGATGGTGAGCAAGCGTGCTGGTGCATAGCCGGACCGGCCGCTGGGCCGCCTGGGGCCTCTTCGCCCTCCTCTTCCTGCCCCTCTTCGCCCTGCCGCTGCTCGTCGTGGTCGGGGCCTCCTTCGCCACCCACTGGTCCGGCGCCTTCCCCTCCGGCCCGACCACGGAGAACTACGCCTCCGCCGTCCGCGGCGAATCCCTCCAGGCGCTGACCACGTCCCTGATCACCGCCGTGACGGCCAGCCTGCTCGCCCTCGCCGTCGGCACCTGGGCCGCGCTCGCCGCCGCCGCGCTGGGGCGCCGCGGGAAGCGGGTGCTCGACGCGCTGTTCGTGCTGCCCGTCGCCGTGCCGTCCGTGGTGGTCGGCCTCGCCGTGCTCGTCGCGTTCAGCCGGCCGCCCCTGCTGCTCAACGGCACCGGCTCCATCGTGGTCCTGGCGCACACCGTCCTGGTCACCGCCTTCGCCTACCAGTCCGTCTCCGCCGCGATCATCCGGCTCGACCCCGCGTACGAACAGGCCGCGGCCTCCCTCGGCGCCGGTCCCGCGTACGTGCTGTGGCGGATCCGGCTGCCCCTGCTGCTGCCGTCCCTCACGGCGGCCGCCGGGCTCTGCTTCGCCCTGTCGATGGGGGAGCTGAGCGCCACGATGATGCTCTACCCGCCGGACTGGATGCCCCTGCCCGTCCGCGTCTTCACCGCCACCGACCGCGGCGCGCTGTTCACCGGGTCCGCCGTCGCCGTGGTCCTGATGGCCGCGACCCTGACGGTCCTGCTGGCCGTCTCGCGGATCCGCACCCGGGCCGCGTACCGCTGACCCGCCCCGGCCGCGTCCCGTACCGCCCGTGCCGTACCGCGCGTCCCGTACCGCCGTCCCGACCCCAGCGCCCCCCACCGCCGCACCGCCGCCCCCGCTGAACCTCTGCCGACTCCCTTTCCCCGTAAGGAAGTTCCATGCCCAGCACGCTCCCGCCCAGCACGCTCCTGCCCGGGACACTCCTCCTCCGTACCGCCGCCGCCTCCGGCGGCCTCGTCCTCGCCGCCGCCCTCACCGCCTGCGGCGGCGCCGCCTCCTCCGCGGACTCGGGCGACGGCGAGAAGGTCGTCACCGTCTACAGCGCCGACGGCCTCAAGAGCGAGAAGGGCGACGGCTGGTACGACAAGGTCTTCGCCGACTTCACCCGGAAGACCGGCATCGAGGTCAAGTACGTCGAGGGCGGCTCGGGCGAGATGGTCCAGCGCGCCGTCCGCGAGAAGACCAACACCCAGGCAGACGTACTCATCACGCTGCCCCCCTTCATCCAGCAGGCCGACGGCAAGGGCCTGCTCCAGGCGTACGCGCCGCAGGGCGCCGACAAGGTCAACGGCGGGGACAAGGCCGCCGACGGCAGGTGGACCTCGGTCGTCAACAACTACTTCGGCTTCGTCTACAACAAGAAGGAGCTCGCCGCGGCCCCCAAGACCTGGGAGGAACTCCTCGATCCCACGTACAAGGGCAAGCTCCAGTACTCCACCCCGGGCGTCGCGGGCGACGGCACCGCCGTCCTCATCAAGTCGATGCACGACTTCGGCGGCAAGGAGCCGGCGATGGAGTACCTGAAGAAGCTCCAGGCCAACAACGTCGGCCCGTCCTCCTCCACCAGCAAGCTCGCGCCGAAGACCGACAAGGGCGAGCTGCTCGTGGCCAACGGCGACGTCCAGATGAACTTCGCGCAGTCCAAGTCCATGCCCAACCTGGGCATCTGGTTCCCGGCCCGCGAAGGCGGCAAGCCCACCACCTTCGCCCTCCCGTACGCCGCCGGCCTCGTCGCCGAGGCCCCGCACGCGGAGAACGGCAAGAAGCTCCTCGACCACCTCCTGACCGAGGAGTCCCAGAAGCTGGTCAGCGCGGTCGGCGGTGGCTTCCCGGCCCGCACCGACGTCCGGCCGACCGACGCCAACGCCGTCGAACTCAGCAGGATCCTGGCGGGCGTCGAGGTCTTCGAGCCGGACTGGGCGGACATCGACCGGAACCTCACCGGCTACGTGGACGCGTGGAAGTCGGCAACCGGAAGCTGACCGGTTACTTGCTGGCCACCCACGGCCGCGAGAGTGACGCTTGCACCGACACGGCCCCGCCGTGACACCGAGATAACGGGTCTGGACCGAGGACCGCACCCCCGGTCCGGGCCCGGCGCACGCAGCGTCCCCGCCCCACCCGCACGCCCCCGCCCCGCCCTGCCGCGCCTTCCCCACGATTGCTCCCGGAGGAGTACGTGCCCACTGCTGTCCTGCCCGGACGCACCCTCGCTGTGGCGGCCACCGCCGCCGCCCTGCTCGCCACCACCTTCGGCGCCACCGCCGCCACCGCCGGAGAGTCGGCGGCCACCACCGACAAGGTCCTCGTCATCGGCCTCGACGGCGCTGTCCTCGACCGCGTCAAGGCGGCCAACGCGCCGCACCTGAACGGCCTGATGGCCCAGGGCCTGACCGCGCGCAGCACCCTCTACGCCAACCCGATGGCCGCCACCTCCTCGGGTCCCGGCTGGTCCACCATCGCCACCGGCGTGTGGCCCGACAAGCACGGCGTGAAGGACAACTCCTTCACCGGCAAGAACTACACGGCCCACCCGGACTTCCTGACCCGCATCGAGAACGCCCGGCCGGCGCTCAACACGTACGCGGCCGCCGACTGGGAGCCGATCACCTCCACCGACCAGAACGGACCGATCTTCTCGGCCAAGGTCGACAAGCGCCTCTCCCTCAAGGGCGACCGCGACGGCTACGGCAGCGAGGACCCGAAGATCGCCGCCGCGGCCGCCACCGAGCTGCGGGACCAGAACCCCGACGCGGCCTTCGTCTACCTCGGCGAGATCGACGCGGCCGGCCACTCCTCGGGGGCCGCCAGCCAGGCCTACCTGAACGCCGTCGCCCGGGTCGACGTCCTGGTCGGCAAGCTCCTCACCGCCGTCCAGAGCCGTCCCACGTACGCCCAGGAGAACTGGAAGGTCCTGGTCACCACCGACCACGGCCACACCAGCGGCGGAGGCCACGGCGGCTCCAGCATCGCCGAGCGCGGCACCTTCGTCATCGCCAGGGGCGCGGGGATCCCGGCCGGCTCGGTACGGGACGACGTGCGCCTGGTCGACGTCGCCGCGACCGCCCTCGCCCACGTCGGCGTCAGCGGCGCGGGCCTCGACGGCGTTCCGCTGAACGCCCCCGACAGCGACCCCTTCGACACCCTGCGCCCGGCCCTCCAGGCCCGCGTGGACGAGACCGGCATCCCGGCCGGCACCAAGGGCTTCACCCGCACCCCGCCGGCGGGCTGGGCCGTGGACAACTCGAAGATGGGCACGGGCGGCGTCACGGAGTGGGCCGGATGGGCCTTCGCCACCGACGAGTTCTGGAGCCAGTCGCAGCGCGACCAGTGGCGCGAGCTGAACGTCCGCTCCCGTGACGTCTTCGCCGTCGCCGACTCCGACGAGTGGGACGACAAGAGCCACACCGGCACCTTCGACTCCACGCTGATCACCCCGAAGTGGCCGGTCGCGGGCGGGACCGCCAGGACCCTGTCCTTCCAGACCCACTACCGCCAGGAGGCCGGCCAGACCGCGCAGGTCCTGGTGTCCTACAACGGCGGCGCCCCGGCCGTCGTGAAGAACTACACCGCCGACGCGGTCGCGAAGACCGAGTCGATCGCCCTCCAGGTGCCGGCCGGCGCCACCGACGTCCAGGTCCGCTTCCGCTACAGCGGCGACAACAACTGGTACTGGACCGTCGACGACGTCCGCCTCGGCTGAGCGCGGACCCCGGCCGGGGCGGTCCGCCGACCGGACAGGCCGGAGCCTTCCGGGGCCCGCCTGTCCGGGCCGTGGACGCCCTCCGCGTCCGCGGCCCGGCCCGGATAGGGTGGTACAGACCAGAGGCCCCCGAGGTCAGAGGCCCCGCAGAGCGGAGAACAGTCCCGTGGCAGAGCGCAAGCCGATCGAATCCTGGCTGACCGACATGGACGGGGTCCTCATCCACGAGGGCACACCGATCCCCGGTGCCGACGCCTTCATCAAGCGGCTGCGCGATTCCGGCAAGCCCTTCCTGGTGCTGACGAACAACTCCATCTACACCCCGCGCGACCTGCAGGCCCGCCTCAGCCGCATGGGCCTCGACGTCCCCGTCGAGAACATCTGGACCTCGGCGCTGGCCACCGCGAAGTTCCTCGACGACCAGCGTCCGGGCGGCACGGCGTACGTCATCGGCGAGGCCGGCCTGACCACCGCCATGCACGACATCGGCTACATCCTGACCGACCACGAGCCCGACTACGTGGTCCTCGGTGAGACCCGGACCACCAAAACATACTTCGCCCTGACCTGCGGTTTGTCGCACTCCGTTAGACATAGGCGACCACGCAGTCACCAACACGGAAGGCCCTCCCAAGGTACCGGGAGGGCCTTCTCTGTATCTACCGGGAAGATCAGATGCGGTCGACGAGATCCGCGATCGAGTCGACGACAGTGGTAGGTCGGTACGGGTATCGGTTGATGTCCTTCCGGCCCGTAAGCCCCGTGAGGACGAGGAAGGTCTCCATGCCGGCTTCCAGTCCAGCGAGAACATCCGTGTCCATCCGGTCGCCGATCATCGCGCTCGTCTCCGAGTGCGCGCCGATCGCGTTCAGGCCGGTTCGCATCATCAGCGGGTTGGGCTTGCCAACGAAGTACGGCTTCTTGCCGGTCGCCTTCGTGATCAGCGCGGCCACTGCGCCGGTAGCCGGAAGAGCCCCCTCGGCGGAGGGGCCGGTCTCGTCGGGGTTCGTGGCGATGAAGCGGGCTCCCGCGTTGATCAGGCGGACTGCCTTCGTCATCGCCTCGAAGGAGTAGGTTCGCGTCTCGCCCAAAATCACGAAGTCTGGCTCGTGGTCGGTCAAGATGTAGCCGACGTCGTGCAGGGCGGTGGTCAGACCGGCCTCGCCGATGACGTACCCCGTGCCCCCCGGAGCCTGGTCGTGGAGGAACTGGGCGGTTGCCAGTGCGGAAGTCCAGATGTTCTCTTCCGGCACTTCCAGGCCGATGCGCGTCAGCCGGGCATGCAGGTCACGAGCGGTGTAGATCGAGTTATTGGTCAGCACCAGGAATGGCTTGCCCGACTCGCGAAGCTTCTTGATGAAGGCATCTGCGCCAGGGATGGGCACGCCCTCGTGCATGAGCACGCCGTCCATGTCGGTGAGCCACGATTCGATGGGCTTGCGCTCTGCCATGGGTACGGACTCCTGCCGTTAAGGGGTAACTCGTCAGGCGATCATTTCACGCCGCGCACGCAATCGAACCTAGGGACTATCGGCCCCTTGACGACTGGCGAGAGTGTCCGATATGCGGACACGGGTACTCGTTAGTAGGTCCGGCGCGTGTGGTTCACCTCACAGATTTGGGTGCATCTCGAACGATTAAGGACTAAATCGATCTTCGAACACGTGGTTGTATTTGACGGAAGTTCACATTCCGTTTGAGGGGAGTCCACCCATGGACCGACGCAATGAGGCGTCGAAGGATGAGATCAGCACTCATCCCATTGGGAAGCTCCTTGCCCTGCCCGCCAAGGGGCAACGTGATCGGAAGCTCGCCATTGGCACGTGGGGGCTCCTGGTCGGCGGCACCTTCACGTGCCTCACCATGAGCACCATCGCTCGCGATGAGCAGCCGCCCCCTAAGAAGGCCGACGAGCCCCATGGGGCCAAGATCGACGACGCCTTCAGGTCTGCCCCGGCACCTGGCTACTTCCCCACGTACCTGGATGGCGGAGGCGGCATTGCCGGTGTCCCGCTGACGAAGGACCAGCGCGAGGCGCTCATTCGTGAAGCGCGGCGGCGTGGGCTGTCGACTGAGGACGCATACGCCTTGGCCTATGGCGACAAGGCTCAGGTCCACGTGCACCCGGACGGCACGGTGCACGTGCACACGGCAGGGGTTGTCGTCCCGAACGGGCCGGTCTACGCCAGGATGCTGCCATCGGTCGCCGGCAACGGTGAAGCGCCGATCGTGGCTGCGGAGGAAGCGCCGAAGGACTCCGCGGATAGCAAGGGGCAGACAGAGGGAGCGCCAACAGCTCCCCCAGCCAAGGGAAAGCCGTACTACCCCGCGACAGGCAAGAACCTCCATGCGGAGGAGAAGATGAAGAAGGCCAAGAAGGAAAAGAAGCTGGGGGAGAAGCTGAAGAAGGCGGTGCCCCAGCCCCTGGAAGGACTCGTCAGCGGTGCTGACCGCTTCTCCGACTGGCTGGGCGCCGCCTCCCCTGGCGAGGCTATGGTGACCGGCCCTGTCCAGAGCGGCAACCTGCTGAAGATCCAGGTGGAGGCCCCCGTATCGGCGGAGCTGTCGCTCAGGACCACCTTCTCGGCACCGATGGCGGCGGCTGCCAACGTCCAGCCGCTCGTAGAGACCGTGGTCACGGACATGGAGACCGGCGAAGTCGTCGCCGAACACGGTCCCCAGGCATGCCCGAACATTGATGCCGCGTCAGGGGTCGCGATTGGGCAAGCGGTTGAGGTGGTCCTCGAAGCACACGAGGAGAGCCGGGCCCCGGACTTGTCCGTCTTGGGAGTGTTGCCCGAACCGACGCCGCCCGAGGCGGCCGAGAGCCCCGACCCCGCCGCTCGTAGAGAGACCGAGGAACCGGGGCCCACGCCGGCAGGCTAGGTCGTGTACTCCAGCTCGGTTAGGGCGGCCTCTCGCACAGCCGGCTTCAGCGAGTCCATGTCGAGCCCGTCGAGGTGCTTCATGAGTGCCCCACGGGCCTCCTGAAGGCGGCTGGCGAGCGTCGCGTCCGTCAGGTCGCCAGGGCGGATGATGCGTCGGAACTCGGGGTCCTCGATGGCGCTCTCGACCAGCTTCTCGGCGAGCCACAGCATGGTGCGCTCACGGATCGCGAACGTCAGGTGAACGCTGTGCTCGTCGGTGTCGGTCACGTGGGGGTTGTGGACCCAGCCTCGCGGCAGAAGGAGCGACTGACCGGCCTGGAGGTCGATCTGAAGATCCGGGCCCGCAGCCTCCCAGTCCGGGATGTAGTTGTCGCGCCACACCCGGAAGGACTCGTTGTAGGTGCGCATCGGAGCCTCGACCGGCGGGCGCCAGAGTTGCCACCTCTTGACGCCCGTCACCTGCACGATGACAGCCATCTGCTGGTCCCAGTGATGGCGAAGTCCTTGCTGGCCAGGAGGAGTCAGGAAGGCGTGGATGTAGTTCGAATAGCCAGTCTCCTGCTGGATGGCCTGCGAGGCCGAGGCCATGAAGGGGATGACGCGCTGAAGGTTGCCGAGGCGGACCGTGTACCCGTTCGCGTAGAACTTGCGAAGCCGGGTGGCGTCGGTGCGTCCGTTGGTCGAGAAGGTGTCCCGGTTCAGCGAGGGAGCGGGGGCCTTGACGAGCGCGATCTCGTTCGCCGGCACGCAGCCGGTGTTCACGTACTCGTCGAGGAAATCCGCGGTGACCGTCTCGTCGAGTGCCGTACGGCCTCGCTCGTAGACGCGGGGCTCGTCGGGCCACGAGGCCAGCAGTTCGGCTACGCCGTCCTGCGGCAGTAACAGGCTGAGTGACATGGGCGGCCTCTCCTTCAGGTCAGGCGGGCGGGAGCGGGCAGGGCACGTCGGGGTGGAAGCGGTTCGGGCAACACACGACGGAGAGCGCGAAGAGGTTCTTGGACGGCGTGTAGTGCACCCACGTCACGTCGACCCCGCGAGGCAGCACGTCGGAGGCGTACTCCAGCTTGTCTTCCAGGGAGCAGTAAGCCCGCCGACCGCCCTCGCGTTCGAATGGCGGGTTCTCCTGATAGAGCTTTGTGAGCCAGGCCAGCGCGACGCCCACGTCAGTCCAGGTGCGTTCGGGTGAGACCTGGCTCCGCTTGAGGAGCCAATGGCCGGTCATCAGGGGAGGGACGTTGCCCGTCTGGAACTCTGCGGCGGCCTCGCGATAGCGCTCAAAAACCCGTTGCTGCTTCTTGTCCTCCGAGTCTGTCGGTACGGGCGGGCCGTTCTCGTGCGGAGGGCGACGGTTCCCCTCCTGCGCGTGTGCGGCGGGAGAACCCACCCACGGTCCGAACCCGTGCCAGTGCCCTGACCAGCTCATTTGCGCCCTTCCGAGAGGTGCGGGCCGCCCCGCCTGAGCAGAGCGGCCCGCCTGGTGCGTGGTGGGGGACGGCCAGGCTAGAGCTTGAGGCCCCGCTTGGCGGCGTAGCCGAGGACGAACGTGTCGAGCTCCGCCTCGGTGAAGCGCAGCTCGTTGCCGGCACCCTCGGGCTTGCTGTCGCGGAGGGCGAAGGCCGTCTCGGCGCCGGGGATCGCGGCGAGTTCGACACACGCCTCGTGGTCGCCCTGGAGGTTGCCGCCGCAGAACTTCGTGAAGTCGGCGCTGTCGGTCGGGAGGCTGTAGAGGTCGCTCTTCATTGGGATTCCTCCTGGTGCATCCGCTGTACGGAGAGTCGTTCTCCGTGCCGTCGTGCACTTGCTCCCCACCCCGGCCCGACCTGTCCTTCTTCGGGGGAACGGCTGGCCGGGGTGGGGGTTCTGCATCCGCCCCCGAGGGTGTGCACATGCGGGGGAGCCGGTGCGGTGGGCACTCGGGGGCGGAAGATCATCGGTTGACGGCCCAGAAGGCCCAGCTCCAGATGAGCGAGACGGCGATCATCAGGGCCTGAAGGGCCCACTGACGCCAACCGGGTGGGGGGCGACGGGCTTCGGCTCGGCGAGGATCGCCACTACCAGAGCTGCGCCCACTGCCAGCACGGTTAGGACGTAAGCCACCTGCTGGGCCTTGGGGCTCACGCGACATCGGCCCCGAGGCCCTGGGCGTAGATCCACAACAGGCGTCGGGTCACGGCGGCAACCTCGCGCAGGTAGCTGAAGGCGCCGAATGCCGGCGTTGCGGCCGTGGGGCGCTGCGTGAGTTCCAGCAGGTTGTAGGCCTTGCTGAACTGCTCCTGAATGACGGGGTCAGTGTCGGCACCGAGTTCCTCGGCCAACAGCATGTTGAGGTGACCGATGATGCGGGTCGTGGCGGCGTCGATCTCCACGCGAGTGGAGGTCCCCTGCCGCATCAACAGGGCCGTGTCAGTGCTGTCGGAGACCACCTCGATGTCGATCGGCCTGCCGTCGATATCCGGAGTCTCGGGTTCTTCGGTCACGGTGGACACCACCACGCATCTCCCCTCGGTACCGCACGAGGTGCGGATTCCTTGGCTGCTCGGGTTCGTGACTGAACCTAGAGCCCGGGTGTGCCAACTCCCAAAGAGATTGCGCCAGTTTGCAGCAGGCTGATTGACGGACTCGAACAGGGCCTCGACCATCGGAGCGTCGCGCAAATCCGCGCAAGGCAGCAGACGGGAGACCAGCCATGCAGCTACGGTTCCTTGGCAAGAACTCCAAATCGGGGGACTGCCCGACGCTCTACGCCACCGACCGGGACACCTACCTTGTTCAGGGTTGGAGGATCTACGCGAACGACCTGCTGATGCAGCTCACCATCCCCGAGGGCGAGACGGCTGTGGAAGTGCCCACTGAACTGTTCGAGCACCTGGAGAAGGACGGCCTGCCGTGCGGAGAGTTCCGCCGTCTGGACGACCCCCTCATGATCCTCACGCCGGGTGGTACGTACGTTGTCCAGGGCCGGGAAGTCACCGACCCCGAGGCCCTGGCCCAGATGTCGATTCCGGACTACGAGACCGTGGTCGAGGTCCCCAAGGCCGCGATCACAGCCCTACTGGAGGAACCACGTGGAGCTGATCTCCAGCGCCGAGCGCAACCAGCTCTTTGAGAGCTTTACGCGCGACGCCTTCCATCTGGAGCTGAGGGACGACTACTCAGTTCCCAACGAGGAGGGGCCGTTTGCGGACTGGCTCAACGGGACCGGCGGCGACGACTCGTTCATGGAGCCGTGGTTGCAGCTCATGAAGCGCGTAACCGGCTCAGGAAAGACTGTGCGTCGGGTGCGGGTTGTCTCCGAGCCGCACAGCCCCTACATCCAGTGGGAGTACGCCACCACAGCTGTCAACGAGGAAGCCGGCGAGTCGATCCGCTGGATGCCGCGGCACAAGCTCCCCGAGGGCCTGCGCTTCCCCGTGGACGGCAACGACTGGTGGCTCTACGACGACAGGCTCTTGGCTGTAGGGCACTTCGACGACGCGGGGCAAGTCCTGGGCTCCGAGATCATCGAGGACCCCGCCATCGTCGCCGAGTGCATCCGCGTCCGGGACTTGCTCTGGTCCATCGCGACTCCAACCATCGAGTACAAGCCCTGACAGTTCCGTGAGCGACCAAGCACGAGAGACACGCGAGGCGTTGGGTGCCCGGTTGCGTGGATTCCGCAAGGACGCGGGGTTCAGTAGCGGCCGGGCCTTCGCCGCCGCCACCGGCTGGCAGGAATCCAAGGTCTCTCGCATCGAGAACGGTAAGCAGACCGCGAGCGAGGAAGACATCCGCGTCTGGTGCCAGACGACCGGGCACGAGGCGGACTTCCTTGACTTGGTCGCCACGGTCCGCCACATCGACGAGATGTGGATGGATTGGCGCAGGCAGCTTCAAGATGGGGCTGAGAACCGCCAGAAGAAGTCCCTGCCGCTCTACCAGAAGACCAGGGTCTTCCGGATCTGGGAACCCACCACGATCTGGGGCACCATCCAGACTGCCGATTACGCCGAGAACATCTTCAATCAGGTATTGCACTTCTATGAGACGCCAGCCGATACGGAAGCTGCCGTGGCCAAGCGTCTCGAACGGCAGAAGTATCTCTATGAGGGGGGCCGGATCTTCAACGTGCTCCTCGGTGAGCAGGCCCTCTACTCGAACCACGGCGGTTCGGAGGTAATGAGGGCGCAACTTGACCGACTCCTCGCCGTATTGGCGCTTCCCCGTCTCAGCTTGGGCATCGTCCCACGGTCCGCACCCCTTGCTCTATGGATCGGGCACGGCTTTGCGATGTTCGACGACAAGCTCGTCATGGTAGAGACGTATTCTGCGGAGATGTCTGTAACGCAGCCGAGAGAAATCGAGCTTTACCGCAAGGCGTTCGAGCTTCATCGGCAGGCCGCCGTCTATGGCCAGAATGCCAGAGCTCTAATCCTTCGCGCTATCGACCATTTCAATCACTGAGAGAGGGAAATCATGGCTGAAAGGCTGAACTGGCGCACGAGTTCGTACACGAAGAGCGATTCGTGCGTAGAGGTCGCCGACAACGACCCTGCCAAAGTGGTGGTCAGGGACACGAAGTGGCGCGACCGGGCGATCGTCGGTGTCGATCCGGCGGCATGGGCAGTGTTCGTTAGCTTCGTCAGGCTGCCGGGCTGAGGACAACGAGCAGGGGACCGGCCGCTCGGTCCCAGCCGCGTCCGGCCTCGACCGCTTCCTTGCCAGCACTTGCTATCCCGTCACGGACCGGAGCGAGGAACGTCTCGCGGAAGTGGGTCTGCGCGCCCTGGTTCATGCCGCTCGCCGAGACTGTGGCGCCGACCTCCCGGTCCAGTACCGATGCAGCCTCGGTGAAGTCGTCGCCGGTCCACTCGTCTACGTGCTCGGCGACCAGCGCCCATGTCATTTTGAACGTCATGCAGGGCATCCTACCTGCGAAAACGCCAAATGGGCTCCCTCTCGGGAGCCCAACTGGCCATGTGCTTACGGCAGTTCCTTCTCTTCGATGAGCCGCCCCCCGACAGCAACTCCGTCACGGACGAGGAGCGTCAGGGGGCGGGCGACATCCTCTTCCCTCAGCGCACCTTCGAAGTGGGGCTCACCGAACTCGCTCCGAAGGTTGCCCTCGTCCGGGTAGCCCCAGGGGTACACCGGATTGTTGGTGGCGCGGATGCGGAGTTCGCCATCGGCGGTGAGGATGACATCGCCCGGCTTCCAGGCTCCGCCGAGGCTGGTGATCTTGTGCACGCGATCCATGTGGACATCATGCACGTCCCCACTGACACTCCTCAGCGCACGGGACAGGCGCCGGTCGAGCACTCCTCGTCGGTCGAGTCCTCGACTCGGTAAAGCTCGTAGGCGTCGAACTCTTCACGGGTGATTCGCTCGTACGGTGCCTGCGGTCGCGTGCCGTCAACCATGATCGTGGTGCCCTTCAGGTGGGGCAGCCACTCCTCGATCACGTCCGCCGTCTCATTGAGGTCCAGGCCCTCGGGCACGTTCGCCGTGAAGCTCACCGCGTTGTCTGCGTACTCCGCCTGATACATGGCCTGGAAGGCCAGCAGCTCGTTGAGGGTCAGCTCGTCGGCGGACTCGACCAGGGAAGTCGGGTAGCCGCGCGCCTCCACCTCCGCGACGAGCTTGTCCAGCGTGGGGAAGGTGACGACCATCGTGTTCCCGGAGGCGTCGTACACACAGGGCTCGACCTCGTACCCCTCGGCCTTGAACTCCGCGACCTTAGCGGCCTGGGCCGGGTCGGCGACCGAAAAGCGGACGCGCCGCAGGAAGGTGCGAGCGTAGACGGGGTGGATGCCCTCCGTCACTCCGGGGAGCTTCGCCACGGTGCCAGTCGGCGCCACAGTGGTGACCTTGACCGGCTCGGGTATCCGCAGCTCGAAGGCGTAGTCGCGGGCGGCCTGGCGGACGGCGCGCTTCATCCGCCCGAGAAGGAGACGGAAGCGGGTGTGTGCCGGCGCGCTCGAGTAAGGGATGCCCTGCTTGGCAAGGAAGCCCTGCACGCCCAGGTGGCCGACTCCGATCCGGCGCTGTGCGGCCAGGCGCTCGGCCTGTTCCGCGTCGTTCACGTCGCCGTACGTTGCGCGGACCAGGAAGCGGGCGATCAGCTCGTGCGCCCGCTTCAGGCCGTTCTCGTCGTACGCCTCGTGTCCGTCGATCACGAAGGCGTCGAGGTTGACGTGCCCGAGGTTGCAGTTCTCCCACGGCATGAGCGCGATCTCGCCGCACGGGTTCGTGGCCACAACCTCGCCGGGCTCGCCGACGTTCGAGGCGGTCGAGTTCCAATAGCCGGGCTCACCGTTCTTGAGCATCCCCTCGACGACCTTGCGGTGCACCATGCAGGCCCACTCGTTCCCGCCGGGTCCGAAGTCGTCGTGCTTCTCGCCGGACAGGTAGTCGATGAAGTCCTGGTCGATCTCGACGCTGACGTTCGTCGTCCAGTGCTTCGTAGGGTCGTCCTTGCACGACAGGAACTCCTCGATGTAGGGGTCATTCCAGCGGCAGATGGCCATCCGGGCGGACCGGCGGTTGCCGCCGGAGACCACGCACTCGGCGATGGCGTGGTCGATCTCCATCGCCTCGACGGGGGTCAGGTGCTCAGGGCAGTCCACGCAAGGGAACGAGGATTCGCAGCAGTCGCAGCCCTGGTAGTCCTCGACCACTCCCGTGTCGCCGCAGGACTGGCAGCGCGCGGCCTGGCTGAGAACGCGGGCGATCTCCTGCATCATGCGGCCGAACGGCGCCGGGCCTGATGCGACACCGCCGAAGGTCTTCAGCCGGGCACCCTTCCCGCGCACGCGCGATACGTCGTACACGCGGTCGGCGTGCTTCACCTCGTCGTCGGTCATGAAGGTGTCGATCAGGTCGACGAGCGCGGCGGCCCAGCCCTCGCGGGAGTCCTCGACCTCGAAGGCGCCGGTCCAGTCCGAGTCGTAGTGGGCAGAGAGAACGCCGGCGGACTTCATGTCCTCGTAGTCGGGGTGGGCGGGGTCGCAGACGATGTGCACGGTCAGGGCCCGGCGGGGGGAGGCGTACGGCTTGAGGAAGCGGGTCGAGTAGTTGGCGCCGACGCCGCCCCCTTCCATGAGCCTCAGGAAGCTGAACTCGAAGTGCCGGCTGAGCTTGTCGCCCCAGCCCGAGACGTGGCAGTTGAAGAGGTACTGACGCCCCTTGACTCCGCTGGCCCACAGGTGGCGGCCTGCGGGCAGGATCGCGAATCGGTCCATGGCCGTGACCAGCTCGTCGTACTCGGCCCGTACGTCATCGCTCCAGTCCTCGGCGGGGCCGTAGACGAGGGAGAGGTTCCCCTCGGCGACGCGGCGCACGGTCTCGGGCCAGGTCTCCCGAGAGCCGTCCGGCTTTGTGCGGCTGTAGGTCCGCTCGTAGACGGTCTGGCCGGTGGGGCCGAAGGGCACGACGGGGGTGGTGCTGATGGTGATGGGGGTCTCCTTCGAGAGGGGGGTCACTTGATTTCGATGTCGAGGCTGTCGAGCCGGGGCAGCACCAGCCGGGCGAGGGCGGACAGCATCTCGGCCTGCGAGATCGACTGCTCCGTGAGCCTGGCGACCTGGTCCTTCATCTCGGCTTCGGTGCCGGCGAACGTCAGGTAGCCAAGGTTCGTGGTGATGTCACCAGCGAGGAGGGCGGACAGGCCGGTGACCGTGATCTCCAGTGCAGTCCGGTTCTGCGTTTCGTCGGTCTGGCGGGTCTCGTCCTCGTTGTACGGGCGGGAGACGACCGAGCCGTCCTCTTGGCGCTCGTAGTAGGTGCGGGTCTGGTCGTCCCAGAACTCGTAGTCGTTCGGCCCCATGTCGGGCGGAGGCTCGACGGCTACCGCTCCCTCGGGCGGGTTCACGCTCACGCTGCACACTCCAAGTCGTCGTAGCTGTCCACGTATTCAGTGCCGTTGAGGTGGGCCGCGAGCTTGCCCACGGCCCTTTCGAGGCGGTACCGGACGGCGCGGTCGGTGACCGTCTCGCGGGCCGCTATCCGCCTGTCGTCCCAGTCGAGGGCGAACCGCATGAACACGGCCCGCCGCTCGACGCGGGACAGGGGAGCTGTCCTCCAGCCCGTTCGGATGTCGGCGAGGTGGGCGAACAAGGTCCCCGCGGACTTCTTATCGACGGTCCCCTTCGGCATGTCCGCGTCCGGGGCCGTGGGGGTGCGGATGCCGTACGCGGCTTCCACGTCCCACACGGCCGGAAGCAGGTGCTCGACGAGGCGCCGGTCGTATCCGCTCACACGCGCCCCCGCTCGGCCGCCTCGCAGGCCGCCTCGTAGGAGGTGTGCCGGATGCGCCGCTTCGCTTCCGTCTTCACTCGGTCGACCAGGTCAAGGACCAGGCGGTGATAGAGCACGCCGAGGCCGAGCGAGGGATCGGCCAGGCACTCATTCACCATGCCGGGCTTCGTCGCCAGGATGATGAGCGCCTCTTGCCGGGCGTCCTCGTACTCCATCGTCAGCGTGTCCTCGTAGCCGTCCGCGATACGGCGGGCGGCACGACCCGCGAGGGCCACCACGGCGGGCAGGTCAAGGACCCGCCAGTCGGCCGAGGCGGTCACCGGATCACTTCCTTGACCGGCACGGCCCCGTCCTTCGTGACCATGACCATCAGGCCCGGCGCCCCGCGCGTGCCCTTCATGTGTCGCCACCACGTCGACTCGGACTCCATCGCCGGCACCTGGATGAACGTCCTCGGACCGTCCGTGTCGACGAACTCGTGATGCAGGTGACCGCTCAAGAGCAGATCGGCCGTGTGCATGGCCGAGGTCTTGTCGAAGGCCTGGCCGCGCCACCACTCGAAGTGTTTGCCGGGCCGCCACTGGTGTCCGTGGGCGTGGGCGACGACCGTTCCCGAGCACTCGACGACGACGGTCAGTTCGTCCGTGTCGGGGACGTACACCTCGACGTGGGCAAACTCCTCGCCCGCCAGCGCCAAGGCTTCGCTGACCGAGATCAGGGCGTCTGTGTCGTGGCTGTCGTCGTACCGGGTCACGCCCTTCCCGCCCGGCCGCACTGCCTCACCGTGGTTGCCGGGTACGGCAACGACCGTCAGGCGGCTGGCCATCGGGGCGAACCGGATGATCGCGTGTGCCATCAGTCGGCGGGTAAGGCGGATCTGTTCCGTGAGCGTGAGCTGAGTCCGCCACACGTTCGCGCCGCCCTGCGAGACGAAACCTTCGACGTGATCGCCGAGCCACGCGAGGTGGACGTGCTCGATGTCGAAGCGCTCCTGATACTCGGCGAGGCGATCGACAGCCTGGTCGATGCAGTGCATCGCCCGCGTCAGCGTTCCCGCGTAGCCGTCGCCATCGATCTTGCCGAACTGCATGTCACCCAAGGCGACGATGAAGGCGAACTCGCCTTCCTCGCCGTTCTGAACGAAACCGGGCGCCTGGTCGAACAGGGCGAGAAGCTCGTCGATGTTCGGTCGCTCGACTACCGCCGGCACCTTGCGGCGGCCGAAGGAGAAGCGGGCGGAAACCCCCGGCTCACCGTTGGCCATGGTCCACTCGCTCGACCGGAAGCCGGTGACCTCCCACTCGGCGGGGTCGAGCTGGTGGGCGCGGAGCACGTCGGCCGCCGTCGACTCCGGGTCGATGCCCTCGGGGCCCCGGACGGTCACCTCGGCCGCGTCGCCCGACACCTCTATCTGACGGGTGAAGTCCTTGTCGGGGTCGGTCTGGCGTCCGCTGATGGCCGGTGCGGTCGGTGTCGCGAGAAGGTCGTTCAACAGCTCAGTCTTGTTCAAACTTTACACTCCATCGCGAAGAGATCGGCGGTACGTGCGGATGGTGGATGCGCTCACGGTGTGCCCGTGCCGCCGCAGGACCAGGGCGAGGCGCTCGGCCGAGGAGCCGTCCAGCAGCCGGACAAGGACGGTCTCTCGCACGTCGGGCTCCAGCTCCTCGTACAGGCGGGTGAGGGTCGGGCCAGGGTCTCCGGGCAGGGCCTCGCTCATTCGGTGCCCCCTTCCAGCTCGTCAGCTCGTGCGCGCAGGATCTTGACGGCCTCGTCCACCCCGAGCCCCGTGTAGAAGTCGACTCCCCACGGGTCCTTCGGCTCCCACGCGTCCAGCTCTGCGGCGGCCTGGCGGTAGTGCTCGGCACTCATCGCGGCGGCCATCACTTGCCCTCCCGGTCGATCTGCGCGACAGCGGCCACGGCGAGCGAGCCCAGGCGGACAAGGCCACCGCGGATCTCTTCAGGCGTGCGCCCACCGAAGGCCGCGAAGGCAACCTCGATCGCCAGGCCATCGACGCCCAGCACACCGACCTCTCCCCGGTCGGCGTTGATGATGGCCCACTCCTCGCCGCGCCTGCGGTAGGCGTCGATTCCCCGGTCCGGATGCACGCCGCCGACGAGATGGGCGGGCATCGGGCCCACGGTCTTCGCGGCTGCCTGCACCTCGGCCAGGACGGCAGCCAGCGGGTCGGCCGTTCGTGCCGGCGCCTTGCGAGGAGCGGTCTTCTTCGCGGTGGTCTGGGTCACTGTTCGTCCTCCTTGATCAGGCCGAGCAGGGCTTCGGCCCCCTCCTGCACGTAGGTCTCGGTCACGTCTCCGGCCCGCAGCCGCATCCCCTTCGCGGAACGCAGGGCTCGGCAGATGCGGGCGGTGAACTCGGCGCCGGCATCGTCGGGATCACCCCAGATCCGGACCCTGTTGAAGCCCGCGAGCATCCGCCTGTGGCGTCCCTGCCAGATGGAGGCGCCGGGGATGGCGACCGCGTGGAGGCCAAGCTTCTCCAGGATGATCCGGTCGAGTTCGCCCTCGGTCACCTCGATCACGCTGTCGGCCTTGTGGACGGAGCCGACGCCGTACATGCGCGGCGGGTCGTCCTTGATGGTGTTGTACTTGCCGTGGCCGAAGGTGCGGTGGTCGTGGTCTTGCAGGCAGCGGAACCGGATGGTCAGCGGGGCGTCGTTACGGTCGAGGTAGGGGATGGAGAGCATTCCCCTGTACTTCTCGTGGCCGGGGAACGGGTGGTCACCCACGACGCCAAGCCGGTACGTAGCCGCCTCCTCGCGGCCGATTCCCCGGCCGAGGAGATACCTTGCGGCGTCCGCCGTAAGCGCTGCCTGATAGGTCGCGGTCGCTTCCTCCAGCATCTCGCGTTGCGAGGGAGAGAGAGGCCGCAAGGGCTCGCGCTCCGACAAAGTCTGTGCCTTCCTTTTCGATGATCAAAGTGAATGAGTCGCCGCCCCTGCTGCACGAGTGGCACTTCCAGAGCTGCCGGTCGGTGTTCCAGGAGAAGGACGGGGTCTGGTCGTCGTGGAACGGGCACGGCGCCATGCCCGTGGCGCGCTGGTCGTTGAAGTCGACGCCGTAGTGGTAGAGAACCGATTCGAGCGTCGGCTTCTCGTGCTCCTGGTCGTCGCTGTCGATCCGGCTGAACCTCACGGCACCCGCCTGCCGACGAACCAGCCCTTGCCGTCGTCGTATCCGAGTTCGTCAAGGCCCTGGCCGGTGGCCGCGCTCAGGTCGAACCGGCCCAACTCGACGATGAGCCGGTCGCGTTCGGCCTCTTCCTCGAACGTCACCGTGATCACGCGGTGTCCAGTCCGAAGTAGTTCTCGACCGTGGTCAGAACGAAGGCGTGGCGCCAGTTCTTGCCCCGGCGCTTGACGATGACGAGCGACTCCACGCGGGCCGGGTCGATGTCTCGGTGCTTGGCGAAGTTGAGGCGCTCGCGCTCGGCCTCGTCGAGGAAGGGGCCCGGCTCGAAGCGGGCGTTCTTCGTCTCGATGACCGTGAACAGACCGCCGTCCTCGCGGACGACGAGATCGCCTTCGTCCTCGGCGCCGGTCAGCCGCAGCCGCTCGGCGTCCTCGCCCGCAGACCGCAGGCCAGCGAGGAGTTCCGTCTCCCAGGCGGCACCCTTGCGCCGGTTGGCGCGGTTCCGCTCAGCGATCGTGGTCAATCTTTACACTCCCTGCTTCTGAAGGATGGCGGTCGGGGACCAGGGCTGTGCCGGCGCCGCGACCGGGGCGAGGCGTTCGAGCTTCGAGAACCGCGTCACCTCGGGGTGGCAGCGCATCGACGCGTAGCGCCTGGCCGTGGGGTCACAGGGCCCCATCCTTTGCTTGATCACTGCGACCCGGTACTCGTGCGAGTTTGGGTCCAGCGCCACGGAGAGGCTCAGCTCCGGTTTCTCCGACAACCCGCCCTTGACTTGATCACGGGAAGGCGGCGCCCATGGATCGGACTTGGCCTCCCACGACTTGTCGGAGGCGTGGTGCAGGACGATGACGGTCGCGCCGGTCGCACGGGCCAGTTCGGTCAGGCCGCTCATCACGGCCATCTGCTCGGTGTAGTCCGACTCGGCGTTCTGGAAGTCCATCAAATTGTCGAAGACGAAGACGGCGGGGTAGTTGTCCCACAGCTCGACCCAGGCTTCGAGTTCCTCGTCGATCGCCTGCCACGTGATCGGCGAGCCGAACGAGAAGGTGAACGGCAGGCCCGACAGGGCGTTGAGGTACTCGACGCGGTGACGGCCGCCGGCACCCATGCCCGCTTCCACCATCTCGGTTGTGTCGCCGGTCATCATGGACGCCAGGCGGCTGCTCGCGGTGAAGGCCGACATGTCGGCGGAGAAGTACAGGGTCGGCAGGCCCATCTGTGCCGTCCAGTACAGGGCGAAGCCGCTCTTCTGCGTGCCGCTCCTGCCCGCGATCATGACCACCTCGCCATGACGCGGGCGGCATCCCATGCCGTACAGGGCCTCGAACGCCTCGACGCGCGGCAGTTCCTTGCCGGACTCGGCGTGCAGGGACAGCGACCTAGCGGGGGTCAGCACTGGGTATCTCCTCTCGGTAGACGACGCGGCGGATACCAACCGCCTCGATCAAGGTCAGGCAGGCCGGGCACGGCTTGCGGGTGACGTACAAGGTGGAGCCGGGAAGCTCCTTCGGGTCCGCGCGCTCGATCGCGTTCCTCTCCGCGTGGCTCGCGGCACAGTTCGCATAGTCCGAGTCACGCGCACAGTCCTCGACGGACAGGCGGCCGCGAGGGCAGTTGCCTGCCGTCGCGCAGCCGGGCACGCCCGCCGGCAAGCCGTTGTAGCCCGGCGACATGTCGCGCTTGTTGGCGTAGAGGACGACAGCTCCGACCTGGGCTCTCGTGCAGTCCGCACGTGTGGCCACGGCCTGAGCGATGCCCATCGCCCAGCAGTCCCAGGAGGGACGGTTCACGGGTCCTCCAGACCCGCGAGAGCGGGGGCCAGCCGGATGACCGGCCCCCAGCTCGTCGCGTGGATCAGTCGAAGGACGGAGCCTCGGCGACGGCGGCCTCGACGGCTGCCTCGCGCTGATCGGCGTAGTTGATGACCGCCTGGCGGGTGTTCGCGTCGGCGACGGGACGCCAGACCCATGCCGGGTACGCGCCCGGCCGCTTGGGCGGAATCTGGGCGAGGGTGACGATGGTCGCGCTGCCCACGAGCGCAGCGAGGTCGCGGGCGAGGAGGGTCTGCTCGATGCGCATCCCCTTGTTGATCTCGGGGCTCATGGCGTCGAGGGCGGCGCGGTCCTTGAAGACAGTCACGTCGCACAGGGCCGAGTCCTTCGGCCCGTTCGGGGTGGGGCGCTGGGCCTCGTAGGAGTTGACCTCGATCAGCAGGGCGGGGGCGTCCTTCACGTCATTCGGCTTGAGCCAGCCGCCGCCAGCGGTCGCGATCTCGACGAGGTTCAGGGGCACTCGGTTTCTCCTTCGGTTCGGTAATAGGGGGTGGGCTCGGAGAGCCGGGGGGTGACGACCGCGCCCAGCGCGGACAGGGCCAGGACAAGGCAGAGGACGATGACGGGCATCGGGCTCAGCCGGTCTTCAGGGCCCGGCCGCGGGCCTTGTAGGCGGTCATCACGGCGGGGTCGGCGAAGTGGGGCTGGTTCGCCGCCCACAGCTTTTGCAGGTCGGCCACGCTGGTCTGCTTCTCGATCTCGCCGAGAATCCAGGCGGAGCCGCTGTCGGTACTGGGCTGGGACGGGGCGGCCGAGGCAGCCGCCCAGGGGTCGTCTGCGGGTGCCGTGTCTGCGGTGTCGTCCGGGATGATCCGCGCGTCGAGGATCGAGGCGATGTTCCCCTTGCCGTGGGCGAGGCTCGTCGCGTTGACAACGAGGTCGCTGAGCGAGAGGCTTGTTACATCTTTACACTCGAACCCGAAGTAGTCGCAGAGCAGCTCGCGGACCTGCCTCACGGAGCCACGGAAGACCGCCCATGTGTCTTCGTAGCTTTTGCCATATTTGATGGTGATACCGATCGATCCATCCGGAAAGGACGTTACGAGTTCTGCCTGGTCTGCCTTCACTTCACTCCCTCGCTCTTGGGTCAAACTTAACACCCGTGCCGGCGATTAGGCAGTCTTGGATTCTGTGAGGCCGGTCACCCACGGGCGCATCGCGCCCTTCGTGCTGCGCATGGCGCGGATCTCGCGGGCGAGCTTGGCCGCAGCCCAGCCGATTTCGAGGTCCACCCAGTGAAGGGTGCACTCGGCCGAACCCGCAGGCAGGTTGATGATGATGCCCCACTTCTGCGACACGTCAGGCAGGGCGTTGTACGCCTGCGCGGCCTCGTCCGCCGGCACTTCCCGCTTCTTCCATGCAGCGAACGCCTTCTTGTCCGCAGGGTCCACGGGGAAGCGCGTGTAGTCGTACAGCTCCCCGCGTGAGTAGACGGCAAGCTGCGTCGCCATCTTTAGGCCGCCGTACTGAATGCTGCCTGTCTTCAGGTCGCCGATGAAGCGGCCCTCAACGGGCTCGCCGTCCGGGCCCGGCCCCGCGTATTCGAGAACCCGGTCGAACGTTCCGCCTGTGCCCAGCTCGGGCACGACGACGAACTCCTCCACCGCCTTCACGTCGAACTCGACGGTGGTCCCCATGTAGGCGGCCATGTCGAGCTGGTCTCGTGGGGTGGTGCCGGCGGGCAGGGGCTCACCGCGGTCTGCGTACTCCGACAGCGTGTGCAGGTGGGTGCCCTTCTCCCGCTTGGCGTTGGCCCCGGAGAAGTCCATGGCCTGCTCGGCGAGGATGTTCAGCCTGCGCTTGTCGTCGGGGTCCTCGGGGTCCAGCTGCCTGACCACGTCCAGCAGGGAGGGGCGCTTCGCGGCCCCCACCAGGGTCATCCGTGACTTCCAGCCGGACAGGGCGGTCTTGTCCTCGATGCAGTCGATGTACGTCGTCGTGCGGGTGAGCGGGACGGGCTTGCCGCCCTGCTTAGGGACGACGAGCGGCCGGTCCCAGCCGTCGCGGGGGACGGTCGGCGTCGGCGCCAGGTCGACGATTCTCAAGCTGCGATCTCCAGGTCTTGGGCGGGGGAGGCGTCCTCGTCGAACGGGTCTCCCGGTTCGGTGGGCACCAGCCAGATACGGACCCTGCCGTCGTCGAGCAGCTCGGGCTCGTGCTCGTCCTCGCTCATGGGCTCCAGGTCCGCGCCGCGCAGTGCGGCGTAAACCTCGACCATCTGTGAGGCAGGGGTGTTCGGGTGGACGATCAGCGCGCAGTCCCAGGCTGCCGGGTCTCCCACCAGCTCAACGCCGGACGGAAGGTTCGATTTGATACCGCTGAGCACGCTATCGGTCCTTGCGTGAGTGCCGTCTTCGTTGACGGCCAGGGCGTACAGGTCGGGGAGTCCTCCCTCATGCGGAACGTCTTCCTTGTCCCGCACGAACATGCACTTCGTGTCGCCGTACTTCGTCGGCCTCTCGTCCAAGACAGGCTCGCTAAAGATCAGCGGCACGGCTCGCCCCCCAGGTGTAAACATTGAACTTGCTGGCTTGTTTCTACGTGGCCGTTGCACGCTGTGTCAACCGCCGCTCGCGCGACAGGTGGGCAGGCGGAATGACAGGCACCGCTTGTGCGCAAAAAGTGAACGGCAGGTGAACACACACTACTCATGCGCAGGTCAGGGGCGCATACGTCTTGAGAACGAGAAAACCCCCGCCGATATGCGACGGGGGTAGGGCAACCCTTCTGTGCGGGGAGGGCGCCCGGCGTTCGAATGCGCGTTCGAGTGTTCGGGTGTAGGGTCAGTCCCGAGCTTGGTTGCCGGTCTTACGAGGGGGCTTACGGATGAGGTCAGTGTCTTCGGGCCTGCGCGGCACCAGGAAGAAGCCCTCCTCGGTGTCGGCGTCGTAGTGGACAACGAGGTCAAGCCCGTCCGCCCTGAGGCCCTTCTTCCAGGACTCCAGGCGCTTCTTGTCCCGCTCGCTTACGGGGCGCCTCGGCTCATCACCCCGCTCTAGGGCCGCCTCCTCCTCGCGCAGCCGGGCCTCGATTCGGAGCATGATGGGCGGATATTGGTGCCTATGCTCCTCCTTCATCCTCCAAGGCAGCAGGTCGTCAGCCCTTAGATTCCTCCGGTCGAGACCCCTTCGGCGCCGGAAGGAAGACCACATGGGGGCGGTCGTCACGATCCCGTACTTCTCCTCGTAGATCCTCTGCATCTCGGGGTAGGTCAAGCCATCCTTGAACCACTGGATGACTTCCTGCTCGTCGACGATCTTCGACGCGGGCATGTGTCTCCCTCGGGTGTCGGTCTGAGCTGTCCGCGCTCATCCCCCAGGATGACCCCGAACCTGTCTTGTTCGAGTAAAGATTGACCAACGACTAGTGATCATGTCAAGCTGAACCCGACAGCGAAGCTGATCCGCCGCGTGCCAGGTTTACGAAACTCCCTGGTCAGGCGCAATAAACAGGTGACCCCGGCGGTGCGCTAACACCCCGGGGTCCGGCACCAGGAGCTTCCACTCCCAATGCAGATCCATCGTATCCCGACGCATGAGCGGGACTTCGTGATCATCGCCAACAAGGCGATACAGGACCCGCGCATCAGCCACACGGCGCGCGGCATCCTCGCTCTCGTCCTTTCCCTGCCCAGTGGGGTCAAAGAGAACGTCCGGACTCTCTCGGACAACTACCCGCAGGGCCGATCCGCGGTGGCCAAGGCCGTCACTGAGCTGCGCGAATTCGGCTACTGGGTGACGAAGACCGCCCGCGACGACGAGTCGAACCAGATCGTCTCGTCTGTGGACGTGTACGAGCTGCCGAACCTAGCCTCTTCCCCGGTTCCCACATGCCCGGTCACCAGCCCTTCGGCCACCAGTAAGGCGGGTACGTCCCCTAACGGGGAAAAGGACTCTTCTAAGTACAGGAGAAAGAACCCTCCCAACCCTCCCGCCAAGGCCGAGCCTGCGCCGTCCGAACTGGGCGCCGGCAAGGAGAGGGAGGGCGAGAGCCTGAAAGACAGCAAGCAGGAGACCGAGGCCGCACGCCTCCTTCGGCGCTTTGCCGCGATCGACCCCCGGCTCAAGCTCAACGAGCGCCAGGTCGGTGCGCTGGTGCCGTCCCTCGCTGACTGGCTGGACCGTGGAGCCACCATCGCCGAGATCACCGACGCAGTGACGCAGGGGCTTCCTAGGAAGGTCTACAGCGCGAAGAAGCTGATCGAGGACCGCCTCGACCGCAAGCGGCCCGAGCGCAAGCGCCAGTGGCGCAAGTACACCGACTGCGCCACAGACGGCTGTGGCCGTCTCCTGCCTGCTGGCCAGGACTCCGGCATCTGCGGCGTCTGCTCGGGCGTCGAGCTGAGCGACTTCGCCCGCGAGCTGATCGCCGCATCGCAGACCGGTGCCGACCTGACCCAGCCGGAAGAGAACGGCTTCGTCGCGAACTACCGCGACCGTGCCGCCGAGGCCCGCGCAGCCATGGTGCAGCCGTCCCGCGCCTGACGGCCCCCTCGAACTTTCTCCAATTTCGCACTGCCTCTGAAAGGCACAGCCATGTCTTCGTCTGCCCGTATGCCCCGGTACGCCTACGTCGTGGGCGGCCTCGTCCTCGCCGTCGCCCTGGCCATGTCTGCCCCCGGCGAGTACCAGCTCGCCCGCACCGCAGGCTGGAACGAATGGGTCGCCGCCGGTATGCCGGTCTGCATGTCCGTGTACGCCGTCGTCGCGGTCTGGTTCACCGAGAGCCGGGCCAAGGGGGAAAAGGGCCGAGGGTCGGCGATAGCGGGTGCCGTGGGAGCCCTCGGTATGACCCTTGCCGGGCAGGTCGTCGCCCACTGGATTTCGGCGGGGTACATGACCTCCTCGAAGGAGCTGGTCGCCGCCGTCTCCGCCGTCCCTGCGATCGTCGCCGGACACGTCGCCCACATGGTCATCCGCGCCGCGAAGCCGGTGCCGGCGGAAGCCGCGCAGGCCGTCGAGGGCCAGGAGCACGACGAGCACCAGGACCAGGAGGCCAAGCCGGTTCAGCCGACCCTCGACGGCGGGGAGCCCCTGGTCGACGAGGTTGCCAAGGCTCGCGCGCGGCGGCGTCCCGGCCGTCCGACTGCCAGCCTCGACGAGATCAGGGACGCCGTTAAGGCCCTGGCGGCTAAGGGCCAGGAGGTCAACGGCCCGAACCTGGCGAAGCTGATGGGCCGTGACCGGCGTACCGGCAGCCGCTACCTCCAGAGGCTTGAGTCCCCCTCCATGTGACAACTTCGACCCGCGCCCCCTCCATGAGCGACAATCAACATATACAGAGTCACGCAGCGCGAGGGGGCGCCGAAATGGAACTAACGATCACCGTGCGCCTATGCGACCAGTGCAAGAGCAAGGACCGCGCCACAACCCGGTACACCCTTGCCCTCACGGGTGCTGAGCCCCGCGACCGCGACCTGTGCGACGAAGACGCCGCGCCTCTGAGAGACCTCTTCGGCGATGACCTTGCCGCCCAGGGACCTCCGGAGCTGGCCCCTCTCGAACGCGCGGAGGCGGCCATCTTCGCGGCGGCTCGGGACGTGAAGGCCGAAGTGCCCGGACAGCAGTCGCCGCCGGCAGCGAAGGCGAAGGCGAAGAAGGCTGCCGAGAGCGGCAGGCCCGCCCGGCCCTCGGGACGCCGCTCCCGAACTCCCGTCATGACGATGGATGAGATCGAAGCCAGCAAGGCCGCAAAGGCTGCCGAGTCCTGAGACGACGAAAACGCCCCCCTGCCAGCCCGTGAGGACCGGCAGGGGGGCGTGGCTTCACTCGGTGGGTTCGGAGTCCGGGGACTCGACCAGGCCGAGGGCGGTTGCGATCTGGACGATGACGGCCACCTCCGGCTTGTCGGCGTAGACGATGGCGCAGACGCTCACGATCACGCCGAGCGCGGCCAGGAACGCCCCGGCCCGCGAGCGGTAGCGGACGGGCAGCAGGGACAGGAGGCCGGGCGGCTTCGAGCCGGGCATAAGCATCTTGCTCATCGGTGGCCCGCCTGCTTCTGAAGTGCGACGAAGCCCTTAGGCCCGATCCGCGGGTCGTACAGGCCGCTGCGGTAGGCGGGGTTTCGGTCGTGGAAGCGGGCCACTGCCCGCTGAGTCTCAGGCCCGTAGAGGCTGGTCACGGCCCCGTTGATCGGACCGTAACCGGCCTTGATGAGAAGCCGCTGAAGGTCGCGCACCTGGGCGTGCTCGGCACCGGGCTTCACCGCCGGGTTCAGCGCGACGATCTGCGATGCGGGCTGCGGTGCCGGCGGCTGCGGCTTCGGAGCCTTGTCCTTCCATGCCGGGTCGGCCGACTTGATCCCCTCGGCGAAGGCCGGATAGCCGTACCCGTACACGTAGGCATCGGTACGACGGTGCTTCTTCTCGTACACGCCGTCGCCCTCGGGCGAACCGTTGCCGTTGGTGTTGCCCTCGATCGTGTAGACGTACGTGTCGTCGTAGTCGTAGACGAGGCCGGTGTGCGTCCCGCCGTTCTTGCCGAAGAACACCTGCGCACCGACCGCCGGATAGGCAGAGAACTGCTTGCGCTGCTTGAACCAGCTCACGCCGGTCAGGCACGACGCGGTACGCGGGTAGAGGGCGGCGACCCCGGCCTTCAGCGCGCACCAGGAGACGAAGGTCGCGCACCACGCCTGGAAGTCGCTCCACTCCAGGCCGGGGGTCTCGTTGCTGTACTTCTGGTCGTTGTTCCAGTGGCCGGACTTCCGGCCCTCCTGGTAGCCCTTCTCGGCACGTGCGATGCCGAGGATCTTCTGAGCCTGAGTGCTCACGGTGGGTCCTCCTTCGAGACATGCGAAAGGCCCCGTCCGGTGGGGACAGGGCCTGGGGGTGTGGGTCGTCTTACGTGGTGGGGGCAGAGGTCGAGATGTGAGTGTCGAGGCGCTCCGACACGGCGAGGCGTTCGATGCGCTCATGGGACAGATCGGCGCGCAGATCGCGGATGTCCCGGCTGTGTCGAACCTGTCCCTCAAGGACTCGATCGAGTCCCGCGATCACCTTGTCCACGTCGTCCCGCAGGTTCGTGCTGTGAGTGTTGGAGACCTGATCGCGGGCTTCCTGCGCGTGCTCACGCACCTCCGCAATGGCTGTCCCCTGGCGTCGCACCAGTTCGACCAGGACACCGACCAAAGCCGCGGTGACCATTCCGCCGGCGGAGACGATGGCCACCTGAACGGCCGGGTCGAAATTCATCGGGACATGTCCCTGACGAGCTGCTCCAGACGTTCGATGCGCTCTGCCTGGTCTTGGACGACGGACAGAAGCGCGACGCCGATCAGGTCATAGCGCACGCTGTCGATCTGGCCCTCTTCGTCGCGGATGACGATCTCGGGAAGTGTCTCCTCGACCTCTTCGGCGATCAGGCCGAACTCGTCCCGACGCCCCTCGACGGTCTCGCCCTCGTCGTTCACGGTGGGCTTGCGGTCGTAGACGCGGGGGCGCAGGGACAGAACCGCATCGGGGTCGATGTCGATGTCCCGGATGTTCTCCTTGTAGCGCCGTGCGCTGGTGTTGCGGCAGAAGTTGTGGTTGCCGTCGACCCACACCGCGTACCAGGTGGAGCCTGTAGCGGTGTAGGAGTGCGGACGGTCCGAGCCGTTGGCGCGGTGGATTGTGTCCCCGGACCCCAGGTAGCCGGAGTGGGAGTGGGAGCTCGGCGCGAAGGTCGACGGCTTCGAGGTGATGCTGTCCCAGGAGTGCGAGTGAGAACTTGGGGCGAAGGTCGAGGGGACACCCGTTAGCTGCGACCAGGCGTGGCCGTGCGCGCTCGGGGCAAAACTCGTGGGCTTGGCCGTGACCTGGCTCCAGTCGTGCGTGTGCGCAGTCGGGGTCATGGTCGATGGCCGGTCGCTGATCTGGGACCAGGTGTGCGTGTGGGTGGACGGCGTGAAAGTGGTGGGCTTGCCGGACAGGTTGGCCCAGTCCACTGTCGAGAGCAGGGGGGCCCAGGCGGAGCCGGTCCAGTATTCCCACGAGTCGGTGGAGTTGTTGAAGCCGAGCTGTCCCAGTCGCGGGGACGTGGGGCGGGTGGCAGTGATCCACGCGCCGACGCGGTGTCCCACAAAGGGGCGGGTCGCGGTGATGTCCCCGGACGTGATCGAGGTGACGCTCGCCGCGACCGTCACCGAAGCCAGGGCCATCTCGTAGATCCCGGTGTCCGTCTGCGTCAGGGCCGGGGGAGTGGTCGAGCCCGCGGTGCCGGCCTTCACGGCGAGGGTGATCGAGTTGGTTGCCGGGTCCAGCTTCAGGACAACGCGGTCGACGCGGACCTGAGTGCTTGCCGCTGCGATGGTCACGTTCTCTGTGGCCGTCGACTGCACCATGTGTCCCCGCACGAAGGCGAGGCCGGACCCCACGGTGAGCGTCATGCCGGTCGAGGCGCTCACGGAGAATCCAGACGCACCGAGAGAGGTGACGACACCTGAGTCCTGGAACTCGCGGAACATCTGGGAGAACTGGGTCTCCGTGACGGCCTGGCCGTCGAAGGGGTAGGAGGTGATTGCCAAAGGGGGAAGCTCCTTAGAGTGCCGCGCCCGCATCCTCGACGACGAGCGTCGACAGCGCACCCGGCAGGTACCGGACCATGCCGTACGTCGCTGCGGCGCGGCGGGTGTTGAGCGTGACGCCGACCGCGATCGGTCCGGCCGGGGGGTTGTTGATGTAGCAGCTGATGTCAAGGCCGGTCGACGTGTTCGAGTCGTCGTCGAAGGTCGTGCTGAATGCGTCGCCGACGAGCGTGCTTGAAGTCGTCACGGTGGTGCCTGCGGCCCATCGGACGGTTGTGTACGCACCCTGCTTCGCGTAACGGACGGTGGCGTTGTCGCCCGTGCCGTCTGTGTCGATGGCCGCGATCCTGAGCACGACCTTGTAGCAGCGGCCCGCCTCGGCCGTGAACTGCTGGGTGTAGATCACGGCGGCCGTGTCGCCGATGTACGCCGAGGTGGCGAGGTTCTGGATCGAGACGGCGCCCTTCGCAGCCTTCTCGTTGTGCGCCGACGTTCGCCATGCCGTCCAGCCCGCAGCGTCGTTGCCCGAACGGGTCCACTCCTCGGTGACCGTGGGACTCAGCCGAAGCCATGTCTGGTGGGCGAAGGTGGAACCCACGGGGTGAACGGTGCGCAGGACGCCGTACTTGCCGCCCGAGCCGAACGCCCAGCCGCCGGCAATCGCCTGCGTCTCGTTCATGGTGAGCGTCGACACCCCGAAGGGATACGCGCTCGGCAGGGAGGCGGAGGTGAAATCCGCCGCAACGAGCTGGTTGTCGAAGCCGACTTGCCGCCAGGCGCTCCAGCCGGATGACCTGTTTCCGCCGCGTACCCACTCTTCATGCGTCGTCGCGGCGGCGTGCACCCGACTCCATGTCTGGTAGGCGTCTCCGTTCGCCTGGCGGCGGGTGGTGATGAAGCCGTACTTGCCGCCGAAGTCCCAGCCGCCAGCGGTGGCGTCCGCTGCCGTGAGGTACATGACGGTTGCGCGCTCGGGGTAGTCGTCCGGGACGCTGGCCTGAGTAAGCGTGCCTGCCGGCAGTTCTCGAGCCCCGGCAGGGCTGGCTTCTGCCGTCCGTTCAAGCGAGGAGACGCGAGACTCCAGTTCCTTCGCCGCTTTCGCCTCTGCCATCGCAGGGTTGAGCGGGGTCGGATCGCCCAGCGTCGCGCCGAGGCGGTAGCCGTCCGAGTCGATTTTCAGGACCATGCCTGTGACTACGGCAGTCATCTCCGATGTGCCCACGATGACGGACACCCTGTCGCCGAGGAACCAGTCGCGCCCGAAGTCGAGTGCGCTGTCCTCCATCGGTACGGCCTGAGCCGCGGTGACTGTCATGCCGCCCTCGGCAAGGGCTTCGGTGCCCTTCTGCGTCAGCTCGGCCGTGTCCGTGGAAGAGCGCTCGTCGATGAACGTCTCGATCCTGCGACCCCAGTCCGACTCGGAGGCAATCGAGTCTGCGTTGTCGACAGGGACGAACAGCCGGTTCGACCCGTCGCCGTCACCACCGACGATGACCCGGGTCTTCTGTGGAGTCGACACCGAGACTCGCTGACCGGCCAGCGTGTTGTTCACGACGCCGAGCCGGGCTTCCTTTGTACGGTCCTGCACCGCGTACGTCTCGAAGACGAGATCCGCACCGCGCTGCACCACGCGGAAGCCGAGGTTGGCAGACTCGGCGAGTTCCTTGCACAGCTCGCCGAGCTGCTGGAAGCGAGCCGCCTTGGCGACAGTCGCACCCCGTGCGCCGTTCGTGCCCATGATGAGACGGGCACGGCGTCGGTTGGCGGGGGCCGACGGTCCGCAGTTCACGGAGACGTAGGCGTGCATGAGGGACTCGGCCGGACCGCTGCGCTCGTCGTAGGCGAAGTTCTGGCTGGCCGCGTTCCCGTTGGAGGGATCGGGCCAGGCCAGCATGTCCGACAGGATGATCGTGTCGTCTACGCCCTCGACCTTCAGCGTGCCGAGCGGGTCCGTTGCCGTGGCAGCGTTCTCCGTCTTGGTCACTGGCCCCGAGAACAGAACGTCGCTGGGGCCGGTGACGATGATGCCGGCACCCGGCGTCGCGAGGACGGAGGCGAGGGGGTGCTCGGCGTTGATGCTGAGCTTCCACGTGCCAACGTTGTTGTGTACGTCCTCGGCTTCCAGCGTGAGGAGATCAGCAGGGATGGCGCCGACGCGGGTCAGGGTCTTGTCGCGTACCTCGACGAGCAGATCCTCTTGACGCACTAGATCACCACCCACTTCCGGGGACGCCAGGAGCACACGATCCGCGAGGCGGAGGTGGTGTTCAGGAGAGAGGCCGTAACCGTCGAGGTTCCCGGCGGCACAGACCAGAAGCTAGGAGCGGGCGCGAGGTACCGGTACCAGTTCGCTCCAGTCACGTCGTCAAGAACGATGCCGGTGCCCATGTCGATGATCAGCTTCTTGCCAGCGACAACCGTTCCCGTCCAGTGCAGAACTTCGCCCTTGGGGCTGATTGCCTTGAAGTTGTCGCCAGGCCCGGTCACCTCCCAGACGGGGTACGCCGGCACGTCGCCTTCGTTGGAGAACTGCACGTCGCCCATCGCCTGTGACGATGCGAGGGGCATCGACGACATCGACGAAAGGAACGGGGCGGCCGTGGCCCCGCCGATCGAGACCGTCTGCGCCGCCTCCGCCAGGAAGTAGGGGGAGGGGGCCCGGAGCGTGATGACGGTCTGCACGTCCCGTTCGCCCGAGCCGGGGTCAATGTCGCCTCCGCCGGTCCACTGGACGGGGGTGGACCAGCGTGCGCCTTCGGCGTCGATGTAGGTCAGGGTGCAATCCGCGGCGAGTACCCGCGCGAGGCGGTTTACCAGCTCGGCGAGGTGCACCCTGTCCCGCCCCACGATGTCGAGGGGGATGTCTATGTCACGGGGGAGGACGCGCCGCCCACGATAGGCGGCGCCGTCCCCCGCGCCTTCAAGCCACTGAACGGAGAGCTGGGGCAGGCCCAGGCCGGTTATCCCGGCGAGGGCCTGGAACCCCAGCCCGTTCTTCTCGAACCCATCCAGGTCCAGCCTGTCTGCGGCCGAAGCCAGTTCGAGCTTCACCAGCCGACCATCCTTGCCCGCGAGGCAGCCGCGAACAGCTCCTCCTCGGACGAGAGGGAGCCGCTTGCCGAGCCCGCGTAGTAGTTCAAGACCTTCGTCACGGACCGGCCGGACTCGGCCGCCGCCAGGCCGCCAGAGACAGCGGCCGTGACCTCGCGAGACGCCCCCGAGGTCGCGCTCGAAGCGAGCGCGTTGGTGGCACGTTCGACGCGGCCCCGCTCGTCCTGGACGCCCAGGCCGAAGCCCTTGCCGACGAACGAGCCGAGCTTCCGGAACAGGCGCGAGGGCGAGTGGATGTCGAGGGCCTGCTTGATCGCCTTGACCATCGCGTCAGCGATGCGGAGCATCGCCTTCTCGATCGCGCCTTGCTGCGCCTCAAGGCCCTTGACCAGGCCCTCGGCTGCCTTGACCCCGGCGTCGTACATGTAGTGCGACGCGGTGGACCCGGCCTTGCCGGCGTACTTCTCCAACTCCTTCTGCAAGGCGTTGATCTCAGCGACACCGGACGCGCCCGCGTTGGCGATGGCCTCGGCCGCAGCGAGCCCGGCCTCGGGGCCAGCCGTTGCGATCTGGTCGAAGCTCTCGGTGTTGAGGCCGAGCGTCTTGAGCTTCTTCAGCACGTCGGCGAATCGCTTCGCCTGCTCCACCGCGTTCTTCAGCTCCGACGAGATCCCGTTGAAGGACGTGTCCTTGATCTTCGTGACATCGCCCGTGCTGATGACCTTGTCCGCGACCGACTGCGCGTACCGGCTGGCGTCCTCGCGGAGCTTGTCGAGCTTGTCCCGCGCAGCTTCCAGCCGCTTCGATCCGGCCTCCCACTGGGCGGCCAACTTCAGAAGAGCGGTCCGGTCCTTGTTGATCCGGTCCTTCAGGCCCTTCGAAGCGTTCTTCGGGATCTTCGCAGTCAGCTCGTTGAGGGACTGCTTCACCTTGTCGTACTGAGATTCAAGGCCCTTGATCAGACCCTGAATGATGAGCTTGCCAGCGTCGTAAAGGAGAACGGCATCCTTGGGAGCCGGACCCTTCCAGTCCTTGATCTTGCTCGTCAGGTCGCCAAGTGTGCTCTTGACGGAGCCGATCATGCTCTTGAGTCCATCGATCAGACCCGTGATGATTTTCCGGCCCGCGTCCATGAGTAGAGACTTTGCGTCGCCGAATATCTGCTTGACGTTCTGCGGGATGTCCTTGACGAACTTAACGCAGTCATCGATCTTCGTTTTGAAGACCGTCTTCACTGCTTCCCAGAGAATGCCCGCGTCGGACTTGATGCCCTTCCAGGTATCCGAGAAGAACTTAACGATCGCGCGAAGGGCAGCGCCAGGCGCTTCCTTCAGGGCAGTCATGAAAGCCGAGAAGTTCGTCCTGATGGAGCTCCACAGACCTGTGGCAAATGTCTTGATGCTGTTCCAGACGTTATCCCACAGGGATTTCACGCCCATCAGGATCTTCTTTCCGACACCGAGAATTCCGATGTTCAGGAAAATCATGAACAGACCCTTGACGACATCCCAAAGGCCGGACAGGAACGACTTGATTCCGTTCCAGACCTGCCGCAAGCCCTTGTCGAACATGCTCCAGTCGCCCGTGATCGAACCGACGAAGATGCCGATGATCACCTTGAAGTAGCCGACGATCATGTCCCAGACGCCCTTGAATACGTTCCAGAGGCCGGTGAACACGTCGGCAACGCCGTTGATCGCTCCGACCAGGGAGCCGAGGAGAATGCCAGCGATGAACTCAATGGCAGGCGCCAAGATCGGCATCAGGAAATTCACGATTGCGAGGAGTGCCTGAAGGAATGGCTGAATGGCCTCCATGACAGCAGAGAAGGCTTCCGAGATCAGAGGCAGGTATTCGGCGGCCAGCGATTGCACCACTGGAATCAGCGGGAGAATTGCGGCCGTCAAAATCTGCATCAGAATTTCGATGACCGGCTGAAGTGCCGCCGACATTACAGCGAGCGCTGCCGAAATTAGCGGGATAATCGGAGCGAGTCCAGCGACAAGTGCCTCGATAAGTGGCGCACAAGCTTCGACCACCGTCATGATCAACGGAGCGAGCGCGGCGACTATCCCCATTAGACCTTCGCCGAGCAAACCGATAAGGGGCTCGATCGCTGGTGCCAGCATAATGAAAGCCTGGGAAAGCGGCGTCAGAACGGCAGCGACCAGAGGGCCCAGCATTGCCAGGAAAGAGCCGACCAGGGTAAGAATTACGCCAAAAGCCTGGCCGAGGGGGGCCATGGCGGGAGCCAAGGCGTTTACCGCGACCTGAATTCCATCGAAAAGCGCGTAGACACCGGCGAACACTTCCGGCTGGTTAAGCCCGGCGGCTACGGCGCCCATGGCCGTGCCGAGGATCGTGCCGACCTGCGGGAGGATTTCCGTCAGCAGGCCGACGAACTGCCCGAAGAAAGCTTTCACCTCGCCGCCGCCCTGCGCCGCCATGTTGGACATGGCCTCGTGGGCTGCGGTGAACAGGCCGACCATCTTCGCCTGCACGCCACTGCTGTCGATCGCCTCGTGAACCCCGGCGAGGGTCTGGCGGATCATGCCGAGGGTGGAGCCGCCAGCTTCGGTGGCCGCCCGGGAGATGCCGGCGAAGATGCCGCCCGTCTCCATCAGGATTCCGCCGAGGTCTTTGAGCGCCTGTATGCCCGCGTCGATCTCCTCGCGGAGCCCGGACTCGCCCTTCTGGTTCAGCCAGTTAGACGCCTTCGTGGAGACATCCACGAACCACTGCGCGAGCTGGGGGAGGTAGCCCGCGCCGACCTCGCCTAGAACCTTGATGATGTTGGCGAAAGCGCCCGTGCCAGTGGTGGCGATGTCGATCGACTTGGAGAGGTCGTCGAACATGCCGCCCAGGGCCGGGGCCAAGGACGACTTGAGCGAGTCGGCGAAGCCGCCGAAGAACTGGCCGAGCTGCGTGGAGGTCTTCCCGAACCCTGCCGTCAGCTCGGGCAGGAGCGTGTCTATCAGTTCCCGGATCGGGGTCTTCGCGTGCTTCCAGAAGTTCTCGCTGATCAGATTCTGGAGCTGCGAGAGCTGCCCCTTGACCTGCGGCAAGACCTTGTTGAAATCCTTGAAGGCGGCGACGGTGGCGGCTATGCCGATCGCCATGCCGCCCAGAATTCCCGGCAGGGCAAGGGAAGTTGCGCCGATCTGAGCCAGGCTCGCCGACATCGTGAAGAGGTTGGAAGCCGCGGTGATGCCCCAGCCCGCGAGGCCCGCCATCGCCGTCGCCAGGGTGCCGATGATCGGCGCCGACTTGTCCAAGTTCCGGACCATGTTGCCCAGGCGCTCGAACATGTCGCCCAGGACGCGGGCACCGGAGAGAGCTTGCAGCATCGCCGCAGCGGTGGCCGCAGCCGACAGCTTGACGCGCGGGATCAGGTCGACGAAGCGGTCCCGTGTGAGGACCGCCATGTGCGCGATTGTGGCCAGGACGCCCGTCCGCGACAGCTCGGGCTCGATCTCGGCCTTGAGGCCGTCGATGCGGTCCTGAAGGTCGTCGATGTCCCGCTTGACCTTCTGCGCGGCAAGGGCGTCCAGCTCGGGCGTGATCTGTGACCGCAGGGTCCGCATCTGCTCGAAGGCCGCTTCGAGCTGCCGCTTCACCTGCGCGACCTTCTGCTCGTCGAGCTTCGGTCGGATCTGGATGGCGTCGAGCTGGTCTTGGATTTCGCCGGCAGCCTGCAGAGCTGCCGCGCGGGACTCCGCGACGAGGTTCCCCTTCGCCTCTTCCAGGGAGTCGCGGTCGAGCTTGACCTTCAGCTCGGTTTCGGCGAGGCGCTGCAACTCGCGGTCGATGGCTGCGACAGCGGCCTTGACCGAGGACTCGCTCTCCTGGTCGACCTGGAGCTTGACGTGCCCGATCTCGTCGAGGCGCTCCTCGAACAAGTCGATCGCCGCGTTCAGCGACCCCTCGTTGAGGTCGATCTCGATGTCCGTCTCACCGATCGCGACGAGCGCGGCCTTAACCCGCCCGATAGCCGCCAGAACGGAGCCCTGGTTGTCGAGGTTCACGCCGAGGCGCAGATCGGACAGCTCGGCCTGCGCCTGGCGCTGGGTCCTGCGGGCTTCCTGTACGACCTGGCGGCCGGTGGCGGAGAAGGTGATCCGGTGCTGGTTCGCGCGGGACTGGTACTCGCGTACCGCCCTCGTCACCTCGCCGGACATCCCGGCCAGGTCGAGCTTCGTGTAGAAGCGGATCTTGCGGGTGTCGGTCTTCTTGTTGTCGGCGTTGATGGCCCGTACGGCTTCGAGGACATCCTTGCGGGCACCGGTTGCATCAGCCTTTGTGCGAATGGTGATCGCTAGATCGTTCTCGATCTTTTCGAGCTTCTTCTTCAGGTCTTCTTTGAAGCCGGACGTATCCGGCATGACCTTGACCGCAACGCGGCCGACAATCTGAACATCCGACACCGGCTTACCTCCGCTGGAAGTGCTTGTAAATCTCCGCGACGGAGCGCGGCTTCTTGGCCTTTTTCTTCTCGGCCTTCTTCGCCTGCGGTCTCGGGTACTGCGGGATTTTCGGGGCCTTGCCCTTGCCCCACTGGCCGGTGGCGCGGGTGTTTTGATTAATTGAGTCGAAGAGGTCAGCCGACAAATGCCGGTCCTGACCCCAGCCGAAATGCTCACGGCCGCCAGACGCGAGGGCGACGGTAAGGCAGGTATCGGGAAGCCTCTGCACGAGCAGAAGGACGAGAGCGGGAGAAGGGCCCCGGCCTGCGATCACCTCGGACAGGTCAATGCCGAAGTGGAAAAGCAGGTCCGGGTAAAGGCCCTCTCCGTATTCGTCGATCAGCCCTGCGAGGCCGAGGCTTCCCCCACCTGAGTGCTCTCGCCGTAGTGGCCGAAGATTTCCGCGAGGATCGCGAGGTCGCCGTCCACCTCGTTAAGGAGGTTCTGTGCCGCCTTCTCGGACGCGGCGATGGTAAGGATGGCCTCCGACAGAAGCTCAGCCTGGTCGGATTCCTCCTTGCCCATCTGCTCCTGAAGGGACATCAGTACATCGCGCCGGGCCTTGGGCAGGCGCAGCGGGTTGAGGAGCCGTACCGTGTCGTCGCCGACCTGAATATCAGTGCTGCCGTACTTGCGCTCCGCGGCGGCACGGATGTCGTCAAGAGAGAAAGAAGCCATGGGGTTTGCGGACCTCCAGAAAGAAAATGGGAAAGGGGAGCGGACCGAGAGGGAGAAGCCCGGCGCGGGCGGGTCCGCAATACGCCCGCGCCGGGAGTCAGGGGGATCAGGTGGCGGTGCCGGCGGCCCAGACCGTGGTGTTCCAGTACGCCTTCGAGCCGTCGCCGAGGTTCACGTGCTGACCTGTGGTCCACTTCGTCGTCGGAGTCGCGATCACACCGGCCAGCGCGGCCAGGTTGGCCGGGACGACAGCGCCCTCCGGAGTGAAGGAGCCCGGAGTTCCGGCAGTCGCGCCGGTCGCCAGAACCCCGCCCAGGGGCGTGATCGCGTACGTCCAGGTGTTGTTTCCGTGGACCATGGGCTTGACGCCGATCGGTAGTCCGGCGAGAGACTCTGTGTCCGAGATCGCCATATCGTCAGCCCGGTAGACTTCCGCGCGAGGAGCGTAGAAAGCGAAATGATTGTCGCCGTCCACGAATACCGCGAGGAATGCAGACTGAGTCGGCTCCGGGTTGGTCGGGACACCAACGGAACCGTCAGGCAGAATTGGAGCGTTGGAACCGAAATACAGCTTCAGGCCAGCAGTATCAAACTGCTGCAAAGTGAACGTCATCGTTTCGGTCCGCGCGCTGTACTTCGTGCGGAGGCTCTTGTTCTGGAGGCTTCCAATTGTGGTCGCCTCACCGCCCTCGGAAGTAATGCCGAAGATGTCTTCGAGGGAGGTGTGACCGACGTTCTGCCACGGACTGAGTGGCGTCAGAAGGTCCGCCGGCATGGTCGTGCCGACAGGGGCCGTCAGGTAATTGCCACTACCTACAACGAGGGTGGCCAGGTCATTGATCGCCAAGAGGGCTGCATCCTTACTCGCGCATGCAAAAGGCCCGGCACCCCGCGAATGGGGTCCGGGCCTTGCGTGTTGGGAACTGTCAGGGGGTGTACGGGCGAGTCCGCGGCTTGCGGATCTGCACGTCGTAGATCGACTCGTAACGCCATACGCCCGTAGGGAGGTCGGCGTACTGGACCGGGCCGGTAGCCGTCGCCCAGTCGGTCGCTCGTCTCGGCGCGGAATTCAGATCCACGCGGATGATGTGGCCCCGGCGGGGATAGACCTTTTGATTCAGCCAGGCATTCCGCAGAACGACGCGCACGGCCTCGGAGAGGATCGCGGCATCTTCGTCGCCATTGGGGTCCGGAACGAAACAGTTGATGACGACGCGGGCCGCATCTGTGAAGCGGGTGTCGCCCTGCCATTCACCCCACGTCGGGTCGCGCCGGACCAGGACGAGAGGGAACTCCTCGTGAAGGTCAACCAGCGACTTCACCCGGACTCCGGGGAGGCCCTCGCGAAGTACGGCGAGAAGGAGATCCTCAACCGGTGAGAGCTCTGCCATGGCCTTGATGTGGTCGGGGAGTCCTGCCATCAGTCGAGGTGCACCTTCCCCTTCCTCTTCTTGGGGAGGTTCGCAGCGCGGGCCAGGATGAACAGGCCGTCAGCCGCCGGGATGATGTCGAGGTAGGTCTGACCGTTCTTGTCCTTGCGAACGATGAACTGCTCAGCACGGCCGTACTCGATCGACAGGGCGGCCTTCTTGCCTCGCTCGTCGTCGAGAACCACGTACTTGTCGACATCGCCGTCCACCACGTCGATGGTGGCGTGGCCTTCCTGGCGGTGCTGGAGAAGCAGGGCCTCGGCCCGTGCCGCAATCTCGAACCGTGCCTCGTCGAGCGCGTCCTGCACGCCGGGCAGGGTGGCAATGTACTTCTCCAGCTTGAGTCGGCCCACCTTGTCTTCGATCTTCGCCATCAGGGCCGCTCCCTTATGTCGATGCTCCAGTGACGGGTCCGGCGGGAACCGTGGTGGTAGGCGGGCGGCGTCGCGATGTCCCACATGCGGCCCTGGTACTCGACGCGGGACCACAGGGTGACGCCCTCGACATGGGCGTCCACGATCATGCGAGTGACGTTGATCTGCTGCTGGCCGGGAACCTCGGCCTTGCCGCTGCGCTGGGGGATGAAGGCGGCCTTGACGGTGACGGGGTTGCTCTCGTCCACGGCGATGACCGTGTTGCCGCGCCGGTCGACGGTCTCGGTTGTCCGCCACACGCGCGCGGTCTGGCCTCGTCTCCGTTGCACACTCACCAGGGGCCCTCGTTCCCAAACAGGGGGAAGGGCGAGGCGGGGGAGTAGTCGACGGGTACGAGCCCGCTGCTGTCTGCCCGCTGCGGCTTCGTGCCCCAGGCGGAGACGACCACGCTGGTGATGCCGCGCTTGCGGCCGGCAAGCTCTTCCAGGAGCCGGATCTCCTCGCGCGTGAAGTAGACGCTGCCCGCGTCGCGGCCATGGGCGTCTGACCAGGCGAGCGTCTCGTCCCCGGCCCGGCTCTGCGTGTAGCCGTTCGGATTGCGCAGGTACCTTGCCGCGGCCTTCATGACCAGCGTTCGGACGAGGCGGGGCGGGGTGGCCTCGGGCCAGTCGCGGCCATAGGTAGCCGCAAGGTCGGAAGCGTCTTCGAGCGCCCCTTCCGCGATGCGCAGCTCGTCTGCGTCCAGATCCCAGTCGAGACGGGCCTTCAGTTCGTCGAGGGTGGCGTATGCCAATAGGGCCTCCAAAGGGCATGTCAGCACGGAGGCCTAAGCACCTCTTGCTTGCTTCTGGCCTGCCGGTACGCTCGCGTCATGACGATTGAGAAGGGGCGAGCCAGCGACGTGGTTCGCGACCAGTACGCGTCAGGCGATGCATGGGTCATCGTCGTGAGCGGCGACTTGGATATGGACAGCGCAGGCCCGCTTGCTGAAGCCTTGGAATCGGCGGGGCGGGGACTGGTGATTCTCGACCTGAGCGAGGTCCGCTTCGCGGACTCGACCGCCCTTAATCTGCTTCTGCGCTTCCGTCGCCTCGTCGACCTGCAACTCGTCCAGCCGTCGGAAATTGTCTCCCGGCTGCTCACGCTCACTGGCGCGGACGCCCTCTTCGTGATTCACGACACCCTGAGCGCGGCACTCGCAGCACCGCGCTCAGGGGCCGTCGAGCATGATTAGGCGTTGGCCGGGTCGGTCTCCGCCTTCATGCCGGTCGGGGTCCACACCTTCGCGTCGGAGACGCCGGTGATCGTGGCCAGCTCGGACGCGGCAACCGGGTAATCGGACTTGCCGTCGAGCGTGAGCTTGATGCCGCGCACGAAGTGCTCCTGAGTGGAGACGATCTCCTTCTGGTTGACCTTGTCCCAGCCCACCAGCACGTCAGGGACGCTCCGGAAACCGGCGTAGGTGTTCACGACGGAGCGGTCCTGCATGTAGAGCGGGTCGTAGTCGCGGACCCACCGCAGGGCGATCGACTCGAAGGAGGTGGTCGCGCCGTACGGAACCGACTGCGGCACAGACGGGGCACCGGAGAGGAAGATGAAGCCGGACGAAGTGAAGGCGTAGGCCGCGTCTGCCGGGATGGTCTGGTCGACGACGATGTTGAAGCCGAAGCGCTGGCCGATCGAGGCGGTACGGAGCGCGGTCTCGGCCTCGGAGTCACCGACGTTCTGCGCCAGGTTCAGCTTCTCGTCGCTCAGGAGAGCCGACTCGAACTCGGTACCGACCAGGAGGTAGCGGCCTTCCTTCGGGGCGTGGAAGGCGTTGAGCACGCGGCGGGCCTCGATGAGGGCGCCGCGAAGGGCCTGACCGGCGTTGCCGATGGTGACGTTGTACGCCTGGCTGGTCAGCATGTTGACCGCTCGGCGCTGGAGGCCGCGAGCGATGGCCTTGGACTGCGGGCGCAGGAGCTTCGACCAGTTGTCGATGTCGAAGTCGTTCTGCTCATCGGTCAGCTTGACGGCCGAGTAAACGTTTCCGCCGAAGGTCACAGCGAGGGTCCGCTCCGCGTACTCGTCGAAGACGATCGGGCTGGAGCGGTCGTTACGCCACGCGTAGTCGTGGAACGGCAGGATGCCTTCGACCTTCATGGAAATGGTGTCGTTCTCGGCGCCCTTGAACTGGTCGACGCCCTGCTTGGTGAACAGGTTGGGAATGAGAAGCTCCTGCTCCAGCATTCCGACAGCCGCGTTCACGAGCTTCTGGGGCTTGACTACCTGGTGCTGTGCGGTGGGCAAGGGTGCTACCTCCGGGGGCATGAAAAAACCCCCGGCTGGTCAGCACGGGGGTTGAGTAAGGGGGGTCATCGGGGGCGCTAGAAGCGCCTGGTGCGCCGCGCGAGCTTGCGCGGGTCCATCTCTCCGTCGTCCTCGTCGGACGGGTCCAGCCCACCACCGAGGGCAGGCGGGGTCACCGGGGTGATGAGCGACTGAAGTGCCTTGGCGTCGGCTTCCAGTTCCTCGGGGGTCGCGCCGCGCAGCCGTCCGGCCAGAGCCTCGGGCAGGTCGAACTTGCGAGCCACGGTGGCGACGACGAGCGAGTGTTCCAGCTCGGCGTTCTTGGCCTTCACGTCAGCAAGGGCGGCCTCGAAATCCTGCGGGCTCTTGGCGCCGGACAGCTTCGTCTCGGCGTCTCGCAGTCGCGTGCGGTAGCCAGCGGCCTCGCCTCGGACCTTGGCCAGCTCCTTGCGGGCCCAGTCGGGCAGCGCCTCTTCCTCGCTGGTGGACTCGGCGCCGGCACCGCCCTTGTCGTCCGGCTTCTCGCCGGGCGGGGCTGCCTCGCCAGCAGGCGGGGCGGGCGGATTCTCGGCCGTGGCCTCGGGCTTCTCTTCGGGCACTTCACGCCTCCGGGGTCGTGTCAGTGGGGGGCCGCGCCTCCTGGGCTGCGGCTCTGTGCTGCTTGCGGATGAACCGGCGCCAGACGGTGATCGCGTCCTTGCCGGTGTGGCCCTTCGTGACCTGTGGCCACAGGGCCTCGTACTGCCGCGAAAGGGCGGTCAGCTCGCTCGACTGGTACTGATCCCGGTTCCAGACCGGCATCGCGTAGCAGTTGCAGTTGTCGTGGTAGCGGTCGCCGTCGTTGAACGTCGCGGACTCGCGGCTCTTGTAGACCGGGCCACGGCTGATCAACATGGCGCACCAGCCGCACGGGGTACCCGTGCGCGACAGGCGCACATAGCCGAGGGCGCGCCGGTCGCGGCGCATGTGCGCCCAGTTCGATGACCGGCCGCCGTTCATTGCGACACGGGCTGCGGCTGCGGCCTGCTGGGAACCCGCCTGGCGGTGGGCGTCGTCGGGGTCGGCGTCCTCGACGGTCAGGCGACGGTCGAGGTTCGCGGGGCCGAGGGCCTCAAGCACGATCCGAAGCTCGGCCTCGGCCGCACGCTCGATCCGCTCCTCTTCTTCGCGAAGCCCTTCCAGCTCCTCGACGAGGATGCGGTCCCAGTCGGGCTCGTCCTCCTGGTCGTCGCTGTCGGGACCGGGATCGTTGCTGGGCGCCTGGCCCGGCTCGTCCTCGCGGTCTTCCTCGACGACCGGAGCGGGCGAGGCTTCCCCGTTCTCGACGGTCGCGGCCTCACCCACCGGTTCAGCCGGCGGGCGGTAGGAGCCCGCCAGTTCCGCGAACTCCCGCCGAAGGTCGGCCAGCGTCACGTACGTGGGCTCGGGGTGATAGGGGTCAGCCGTCGTCTTGCCGGTCTGGAGCGCCCGCGCGAGCCTGTAGTAGGCCCGTGCGAGATCACGTGACTGGCGTCGCCGCCCCATGACGAGCGTGATGGCCCGGCGCAGCCAGGAGCCCGCCGTAGCCGCTCGCCTGTCGATCGGAACATCTGCCCACAGGGCCATCGCCTCAGCTGTGGTCTTCGCTCCGACCTGGGTCAGCGCGACATGGAAGGCGGCCGAGACCTCGTCCGTCTCGGCCTGCCTCTTCGTGCGCGTCACGCTGCCGCCGGAAGCGATTCCGCGGCGACCGGTTCAGCGGTTGCCCGCGTCAGCGCGGAAGCGAGCTGACCGACGGAGTCTTCCTCCTCGGCAAGCTCGTCCCACTCGTCCAGCTCGGTCTGAGTGACCTGCGGGACACGCTTCCACAACCCCTTCGCGGGAATGCCGAGCTGCTCGCGCAGCTTGCCCAGCGCGTCAGCGGCCTGCGCAAGGGAGCGCTGCTCCATGTCGCGCCACAGGACTTCGCCCGTGAAGTCGTCAGCCGCCGGCAGCTCTTCGAGTTCGGCTGCCAGCCTGAACACCCTCTCCCACGCTTCGCCGAACAGGGTTCTGAACTCCTGGATCTTGCGGCTGAGCGCGGTCTCGGCGGCCTGAAGGGCCTCGGCCGAAAGGTTGGCTATCTGACCCAGCAAATGATGAGGGGGTACCTGCGCGCACGCACTGAGGTGCCGGATGCTCATGTCGATGCTCTCGATGAACCCCGACAGGGGGGTTTCGTCGAGGCTTCCGAAGCGAACGTCCGGGTCCTCCGCGAACAAGAATCGTTTCGCGTTGTGGTTGATCGGCAGGGGGATCGCGTTGCCCTGGGCGTCGTAGACGATCTCGCCCGTCTCCGGGTCACGCTGGACTGGCGGAGCCATGCCCGTAGCCGTCCTGACCTTCACCGAGGCGTAGGTCTGGGCGACGAGGAGATCGAACACGGTTTGATTGATCCGGTTTTGCAGCGGGATCATCGGCTCGACCACACCGACCGTTCGGCCTTCGAGGTCGACCGACGCGGCGAATCTCGTGACCGGGCATTCCGAGGCGCCGTGGCGCTTGCCCTTGCCGACACGGACGCCGTCTTCGTCGTCCAGCGCCTTGAACGTGACCGCGTACTCGAAGTGGCTGTCCCACATGCGGGCCCGACCGGGCTTGTCACCCGAGGGCCAGGCCGTCACGGTCACCGCGGAGTGCGGGGTGTCATCGTTCGCAGGGTCCTCGTACAGCGCGGCTGTACGGAGCGCACTCAGGCCCTTCGTGAGGACGAGGCCCTTCACGCGCTCAGTCAGGGTGAAGGCGTGCCCGTACGTCAGCGCACCCTTGTAGACGGCCGACTGCCGTGCGTCGAGGCGGGACCGCTGCCAGTGCCGCCACTGCGGAGAAGCGAGGTCCGTCGCCGCGCCCTGGCCCTCGTCGTCACCCGCGCGGTAACCGTCCACATAGAGGGCTTGCGCTGGTGTGTTGACCAGGAGCGGGGTCCAGTTCGAGACGGCCCTCTTCGCGAGGAGCCGGTACTCGTCGTCCGCCATCGCCGGCATGTACGGATCGTCGTGCCGCCCGTGAAGGTAGTCGTCGATCCGGGTCAGCCGGTCCTTGTCCCTGCTGAGGATGGCGAGGAGCTGCACCGCAAGGGCGGCAGGCGTCGGGTCGGCCATGGTCTCACCACCCTTGGGTCAATGTTTACACTGCTACAGGAAGAAGCCCCGGCCGGTCCGCTTACGGACCCGCTTGCCTCGGGCTCGGAGATCGAAGAGGGCCTCGTGCGCGAGCATCAACGCCGCGTAGAGGTCGACCTTCTTGGGGGACTCGCGCGACTCCTTGCCGAAGCTCACGCCGAAGTTGTTCGTCCGGCGCCTGGCGTTCAGCACGTGCCGACGCAACTTGCGGTCGCCGTCGTGAGCGAGCTTGCGGTCGAAGATCGAGCGCATGAGGCGTTCGTTCGCGAGGGTCGACGCCTTCAGGCTGGTCCTCATGTCCCAGCCGATCGCGTCCTTGCCCGGGGCTTTCACGGCCAGGCCCTCGCCGTACGCCTCGGACCACTCGCTGATGTAGCTCTCCCAGAGAGCCACGTCGGCGTACATGCCCTGCACTTCGAACGCGGCGAATGCCTCGTGGACGGCAGAGTCGACCTGCGCGCGGGGGACTTCCCAGTCCTTCCCGGCCGGGCCGTCCGGTTTCTCCCACAGGCCCAGCACGAAGGCGCACATGTCGCTGACGCGAAGCGCCACCAACGCTGTGCTGTCGTCGCGGAGGCCGCCATCGAATCCGATGGTGATCTCGTCGCCGGCAACGAGCTGCTTGTCGTCGTCCCGCAGGACATCCCACTCGGCCGGGCCGAACAGGGCGTCCTCGGACGCGACGATCTGGTTCAGCCACATACGCCGCGAGCGGCTCGGCGCGATCGTCGTGTCGAGGATCGACTGAAGGATCGTCTCGACGCGCAGCCAGACCGCGTCACCGCGGATCTTCGGCAGGACGATGCGAATCGCCTCAGGCGTCAGGGGAGTTGCCGGGTGCGCCTCGATGCTGTCGTACATGAAGCCGATGTCAGCCGCGCGGCCTTCGAGGATCTTCTCGTACGCCTCGCGCATCTTCTCGGCGACGGAGTCTTCGCCGGGAAGGTAGGCGTTCGTGATCGCCAGATACCGCGAGTCCTTCTTCGTCGCATTACCGTCGATCGTCTCGTACATGCGGTCGCCCGAGTTGCCCTGCACCCAGTGATGCGTCTCGTTCAGCACGGTGAAGGTGACTCGGCCACCTTCGAGGGCGCGGAACGAGCTGGTGACCGCTTCGAGTCTTTGCCTGCCACCGTTCGCACGGATCAGCTCGGCGCCCGCCTTGATGCCGTACGTCTCGATCATCTTGTTCGAGATCAAGGACGGCATCAAAGTCATCGTGTTACGGGTCTGGTCGCGGCTGACGGCCGCGATCTGCACCCACGCCTGGGGGTGCGGGGCGCCGACAGGTTGCCCGCTCTCCCAGTGGGAGAAGCGGGACGGGCCGACGAACTCAACCAAGCTGATGACGGCAAGGAGGGGGTCCTTGCCCGGTCAACCCCAGCCCTTGAGCCGTTGAAGGACGCCCTTGCGGTGTATGAACCGGCCGGACTCGTCAACGGCGTACCAGTGAAGAAGGAAGCGGAGCTGCTCGCGCGTGAAGCGCCAGGGCCCGCCGTCCTCGCTGTTCAGGTACTCGGCGCACCATCCGGCGATCTGCCACCCGAGGGTGTGCTCAGGCAGCTTCCACGAGCCGTCCGACTCGCGATGCCAGGTAGGGCCAAGGAAGAAAGGTTCGAGGGCATCGATCTCTTCAGCGGTGAGGGCTGCGATTGGTCTCACCCCCCTGCGGACTGCGAAGGCCGAAGCCAGACGGCTTGTCAGAGCCGGGAGCTAACGTCGGCTCTGTGGAGATTGATTGGGCGGAGATCGATGCACAGTTCGAGTACGATCCCGTGGACTGTCGGATATGCGACAACTTCGTCTACAGCAACGAGCCGGGGTTCAGGCGCAACCTTTGCCCTGAGTGCGGCCCGGCAGTCCGCCAAGCGCGGCGTTACGGACTCCGACTTGAGCGCGTAAATGCCATCCTGCGAGTCCAGAACGACTACTGTCCGCTCTGCGACGAAGGCCCTGGCGACAGTGCTGCGGAGGGGCCGATTTGGTGGCAGATTGATCACGATCACGAGTGTTGTACGGGATGCCCGACCTGCGTTCGAGGACTGCTCTGCTTGGGCTGCAACACAATGCTGGGGCACTACGAGGCCCGCATTCGTCGGCGGCCCGGGTACTGGGTCATACCCAAGGCGGACGAGTACCTTGCGGCCCCTCCCGCCAAGAGGGCGCAAGCTCGAAAGCTGCACCCAGATGACTTTGGGTGGGCGCGCGTTCGGTACACCAGCCTTTCGGGGCGCCCACTGACGTGGGAGGGCTAGGCGTCGATCCCGAGGTCCTTCTTGTAGTCAGCGATGGCGAGTACCGCAGCAGACTGGACTACGGGTTCAGGCTCGTGCAGCTCCACGCGGACACGGCGCCGGTCGCCCTCGGCGACGAGCAGCCTCTCGAATGCGCTGTAGATGGTTTGGAGCATCTGGCCCGAGCGCTTGCCGGCCTTCTTGTAGTACGAGAGGTCTTCGCACAGCGAGAAGGCGAGCGCCCAGTCGGAGTCCTGGTAGAAGTCGGCTTGGCCGCTCGTCTTGAGCGAGTCCCACAGGCGCTTCGCGATGGGGTGCCAGGAGCGATCGGCGTTCGGGATCTTCGCGGGCCGGGCGACGCCTCGCGTCACGGGCTGCACGTCTCCGCCCTTGCGCTCGCGGGGGCGGGCGAGGTTGTCCTCGCGGTTCGGCACAGGGCCGGGCATAGCTCACCTCCTAACCGATCAGGCCGGGGTGAGCCTCCGTCCGCCGGAACCTGCCGTTGTTGCGTCGCCGCTTCGCGGCCAGAGCGAGGGCACCCTCGCGTGAGGACTTGACCTGGTGATGAAACCCGCAGAGCGCTCGTAGGTTGGTCTCTCGATGGTCATCACCAGGCACGATGTGGTCCACGTCGGTAGCGAGTTCTTCGCAGCGCTCGCCGTACTGATCGCGGGCAGTGCAGCGGTTTCCATCCCGCCGCAGTACGCGGAGCCGGATGCGCGGCCAGTCCGCCGGCAGGCGCTCACGCCTGTCCGAAGAGGCCCAGCTCGGCATCACGCCCCCAGGTCGAGAAGTGCGGCGAATGCCGTCGATGCCTGCTGGGGGACGACTCCGTTACCTAGGATCTGGAGCTGCTGTCCGCGCGTGAGGCCGGGGATAGCGGTGACGTGACCGAGGGGGAGGCCCATCAGCCACTCGACCCACTCGGCGGTCACGCGTGGGCCCCCCTTGCGTCCCGCTTCTGTGGGCGGGGGAGCGGCTCGGCCGGTCACTTCCTCCCACTGCCGGATGGTGGGGAGGTACTCGCCCCACCAGTGCGCGGGGGAGCGCGGGCCGTCAATCGCGGCTTCGGGCTGGCGGCCTTCGCGGATGGCGTCCGAGTAGGGGAGGACGTAGCACGCCTCGTCGTCGAGGGTGGGACCGTGACCACCAGCTCGGCGTTCGTCCGGGTGACGGGCGCCGCCGTTACTGCCGAGGTTCGAGGTAGGCGTCTTCAGGGGTCGCGACACAGAACCACCGGTCACGGAGGTGAGGTGCGCAAGCTGCGGTAGCTCGTACGCACACCCATCGCGCGCTGTACCCGATCTCGGCCAGTTCACCGAGGACGACTTCGAGCCCCCGCCGCCGAATATTAGAGACGTTCTCCAGGAAGAGGATTCGCGGTCGTATGACGCGAACTGCTTCAAGGACGTTGACCCAAACTCCAGAGCGAGCACCTCGAATTCCAACTCGGTTCCCCGCAATCGAGATGTCCTGGCAGGGAAACCCTGCGGTGATTACGTCCACCTCGTCGACGAGCTGACGCCAGTCGATCTCTTGGATGTCCCCAAGATTCGGGGCGTCCGGGTATCTCTCAGCGAGGACGGCGCTCGGGCCTGGGGCACTCTCCGCGACGTACGCGACGCGTCCGTTTACCAGGGGAGCGACAGCCATTCCCAGGCCGCCGTACCCAGCGCAAAGTTCGAGGATCTTCAGTCGGACCCCCTACGTGAAAGACGTACTTATGTGAACGCGTCTTCCTTTCAGGTGGCCCTTCGGGCCCCATCCTGCGAATTACGCAAGACGTCTTCCTGCTGGCGAGCCCCTTCGGGGCTCAAGCCTTGCGACTTACGTACTTACATATATAAGTCGCTAGTTGATCTTGATTCCGGAAAAACAAAAGCCTGTGACCCCAGTCACACTTCGACGGCGCCCGAAGGGCGACGGCGGAAGGAGGCAGCGGCGAAGGAGCAGTGCCGCCCGGAGGGCGGACAGCGTGAAGACGGCTTGCGGCTGTGGCGGCCTGCCGGCCGCCCCTTCGTGAGGGCGGTCAGCGGCTCAGCTTTCGACATGAGCCGAGAAGGCTCACCATGGAGATATGGAGGTGATCGGGCTCATCCTGGCCGCTATCGCAGTCATCTACACGGCGCTGTCGTATCACCGGCCACCTGTGCCGAGGCGGGCGTCGCCGAGCGCAGGACCGATACGTACTGATGAGCAGGCTCCCCCTGCGCCGAGCCAGGATGGAGCAACGGACCCAGCGCCTACGTCGCCTTCGGGGGAGGTCAGGCGGCATCGGACACGCGACATCCTGCTCCCTGTGATCATGGTGTGGCTTACGGTCGGTAGTCTCCAACTCGTCCCTGACGTGGCGGTGCTGATCGGTGGAGTCGTGTCAGTCCTGGCAGTCCTCGCCTTCCGAACCCGCTGGTGAAGCCGGGTTTCTCGCTTCAGGTCGACCTTGGAACCGTGGCAGAATCCGAGCTGCTAAGACATGGCGGCCAGGAGAGGATCGCCGGCTGGGTCATACCCCCACCCCCCGGCCTATGACTGGTCAATGCGGACATGCCATCCTCTTAGGCGCACATCAGGCAGATATCCACAGTTGTGGATATCTGCTGCATCACAGTGCATAGGCGCACGTGAGTAGCGGATAGACAGATCAGAGATAGAAGCCCATGTAAGGCCACAGACCAGGGCATACACGGCATACCAGCGCACAGCGGGCGCGCACGCACACGCGTAAGAGGCTAAGGACTCCAGCCCCCTCAGTGGGGCACGGTTGCGGTGCACCCTGGGCAACGTGTTAAGGTGTAGCCACATCGCACCGAACGGACCGGCAACGGGATGGACGGAACGACACGCACAACGGGCAAGACCGCAGCTCACAACGGGGGTTGCGGAACAGCCCGGAGATAGTGTTAAGATGTAGCCACATCGAACGGACCACGGTCCGGGGGATCGCAGGCCAAGGGTCCTGGCGGTAGGACATGGGAGTGCCTACCGCTGACCAGGCCGAATGCGAGACTCCACACGGTGAATGGTGTAAAGTTGGAACCAACGCCGAGCCAAACGGTTCGGCGAAACTCTCCGGCTAGTGTAAACTTTGAACCAGCCGGTTCCGAAAGGTAAGGCCACATGAGCAAGTTCGTCTTCTCCGACCGCGATCGGCAGTACGGCAAGGTCGTAGGGCTCAAGCGGGAGGATGGCGACTTCCGGTGCTACCAGTGCGTCGACTTCAGCTTCTACGAGCGGGAGGTCACCGCACGGGATGCAGGGGAGAGGTGCACCTACTGTGCCGGCCCCGTGTTCCTCACGGTTGAGGCCATCGCAGAGATCGAGCGGCCGAAGCGCCCGGTCACTCTTGCGAAGACCGAAGTTCAGCGCTTCCCCTTGCTGACCATCGCCTACAACCTCGGCCGTCGAGCCGAAGACCTGGCCATCGCTCTCGACCGTGCCAACCGCGTCATAGCCCAGCAGGCTGCCGAAATCGACCGTCTGAACGGGATCGAGCCGAAGACGGAAGAGGAGTTGGAGGTCGTCTTCGTCGCGGTCGACCTCGACGCCCGAGTGTAAACATTGACCCTGTGAAGGCGAAACGCCCTGCGGTCCCACTGTGCCCCTGGTCTGGGTGCGGTGGGGGGTGTCGGCGGGAGGTTCGGTGCCTCCCCCCTGACGAGCCAGCCCGTCAGCCATCCTCTGAATTGCGAGGTCCCATGAGCGCGAAGGTTGTCGCCCCGAGCGACGCGAAGTTCAACCTGATGCTGGTGATCGGGCAGCCATACAAGGGCGTCCCGGGAGCTACACAGACGACGTACGTGCAGGAGTACCTCTCTGAGGAGCCGGACGACATCGAGCTGTTCGTGCCCGATGGGTGGGAGCTTCTCGAAGACGAGTCCGAAGAGATCATCCGAGGTGCTCATGACTGTGGGTGCTGCGGAATGCACATCATGAACGCCCGGGAGTGTGAAGCCTGCCGGAACGAAGACTGCGACCCGGCCAACTCGTGGCACTGCTTCACCAATCACTGCGATGGTTCCGGCTGCGCTTTCGAGGGCGAGTGCGAGCCGAGCCACGAGGTCCGGGTCTGGCGCGAAAGCGGCGACCTGGTGGGCCTGTGGGAGGTCCAGGCCGAGGGAACCGGCCGAGTCCTCGTGACACAGCGCGAGGGATACGAGCGCGACGCCGAGTCCCGCTTCACCTCGCTGTGGTCTGCCTGGCAGTACGCCCAGGGCTGCGCCGAGATGCACGCCAAGACCCTCCGCGACGAGTGCGAGTGCGGCGAGGACGACTGCGGCGTCCTGCACCCACACGGGATCTCCGTGCAAGAGATCACGGGGAACTCGGATCTCGCTCGGGCCTGATCCCTCCTGGCTGTCCCTTCCCGCACAGGGAGAGGGCGGGGACGGCCACCCCCCAACGCAAAGGCGAAACGCCCTTTCGGGGCGTCAGCGGCAGGCGGGGCCTGCCCTCTGACGAGCCAACCAGCGTCAGTACCTCCACCACGAAGACGAGGACACATGTCTACCCGGACCGAATCCGCGGTGACGGCTGCCGCCGGCACCCTGATCACGCACAGCGCTATCTACTGCCTCGCCCTGGGCTACGACCGTGAAGAGTTCCGGCTCTTGGCCCGCAAGTCGGAAGACATGGGGATGCCGCACATGGCCGAGGAGTACCACCAGCAGGCCGACCAGGCGGCCGGACTGCACCACGCGGTCAGTTGGCGCTTCTGCGAGGACACCGAACTGATCGGCACCCACTGGGAACCCCTCCTCGCCGCAGTCGTCCGCCGGGAGGCGTATGAGCTGGTCGAAGCCGACCGCGCCCGGAAGCACCTCGCGCAGAGCCCGAACGACTCGGCATGGGGCGATATCTGGCAGTGGGAGCTCAAGCGCGCCGAGCGGAACGCGACGCAGCTCGCCGAGCTGAAGGCCAAGCTCACCGCCGTACGCGATGCCCTCCGTACCGCGACCGCCTGACCTCTCACCCGCCGGGCCTCCCTGCACACAGGGAGAGCGGGGAGGCCCCTCAAGAAACGAGCCCAACCATGATCAAGCCTGACGACGAGATCGCCTTCCGCGCCCTTGACTGCGGCGCACACTCTCTCATCCTTCGATTCGGTGACGTGCTGGTCGCAGGATTCTTCGAGCGCTTCGGCGTCGACCCCCTCGAAGAGCTGATCGTGAGCTACGACCTGCCGACCTTCGCCGAGCGCGAGGCAGCAGCCAAGGCCCACATCGACGCCCTCGCCATCGCCCACATCGTCAACGGCTGGGACCTGCTTCCCGCCTGACCTCGGACGCAAAGGCGAAACCTCCCGAAGGGAGGTCAGCGGGAGGCGGTTCCTCCCCTCTGACGATGCCAGCCTGCGTCGAACCCTCCTGAAAGGCCGAACATGGCTACCCCCATGCCCGAAGACGGCAAGCTCGCCAAGATCCGCGCCCTCCTGGCAAAGGCCGAGGACCCGGCCACCACGCCGGAAGAAGCCGAGGCGTACTTCGGCAAGGCCGCCGAACTGATGGCGAAGTACGGGATCGAGCGAGCGATGCTCGCCGACGCGGACCCGAACCTTGACCGTCCCGGTGACCGCATGATCGTGATCGAGGGCACCTACGCCAACGACCGGATATTCCTCCTCGGCTACATCACCGACGCCCTGAACTGCCACGGCATCACGAAGCACAAGAGCCGAGGGAGGACCGAAGTTCATCTCTTCGGCTACGAGTCCGACCTCGACCGGGTGGAGCTGCTGTTCACGTCGCTCCTCCTCCAGATGTTCAACGGTGTGCGCCGGGCCCGCCCTCCGTACGGGGAGAAGCTGATCACCTACCGGAAGTCGTGGATCGCCGGATTCATCCTCCGCATCGACGAACGCCTCCGAGAGATCGAAGCCCGCGCACGGCAGGAAGCCCCGGCAGCCGCCTCGGGCCGGTCCGCCGAGCTGGTCGTCGCCGACCGCAAGACCGTTGTCCGGGCGCAGTTCAAGGCCGCATACCCCAATGCCCGAAGCGGCGGCGGCGCAAAGCGCCGGGGGTCGGGTGGCGATGACGGCCGGAGTGCGGCCAACCGTGCCGACCTTGGCCAAACCCGTGTCGGTTCCCGCCGAGCCATCAGCGTCTGATCCCCGTCGTTCCTGGCCGCCCTCCGCACACAGGGAGCGCAGGGGGCGGCCCCGTACAGAGGACCCACACATGATGCCGTCCATCAAGAACGCCGAGTCGGTCGCGTTCGACAGGATCAAGACCATCGTCGCCGATGTACTCAAGACCGTGCGTGAGGTCGAGGAGTGGCGCAACGACTACGACCCCGGCTCGCAGGAGTGGTACACGCTCTGCAACCTCGCCGACAACGCCGGAAGTCTCGTCATGTCCCTGCCGGTCGAGATGCTCCCCGGCGAGGAGTGGCGCCACGTCAGCGAGGCCGAGTACGCGGCCTGCGACGACCTGCTCGAAATCCTCGCAGAGGGCGAAGCGAAGTAGCGCAAAGCGGCCCCTCCCCACAGGGAGCGGGGAGGGGCCACCCAGAAAGGCTACCCGTGATCACGATCATCTGCGCCGAGTGCGGCAGGGCCCCGTTCGGGGCGACGGTCTTCGGCCTCTTCCGCTGCGACTCCTGCACCTCCGAGATCAGCACCCGTGATCTCGTGCTGGACCCCGGCGAGGTCTGGGCCGTCGACTCCGCCGGCACCCTCGGCTACCTCCCCGCCCCCGATCACGCATGACCCCCACCCCTCATCCGTCCGAAAGGCAGGACACATGACCGCCGTCCCGTTCCTCTCCACCTTCCTGCGCGCCAACCCGCGCAACCTGGACAGTCTGAAAGCCGCCTGGGTCCGGATGCTCGAACTCGGCTACACCACCCGCACCGAGCCGGTCATCGAACCCGAGAGCTGCACCCGCACCCGGTGCGCCGGAGTCCACGAGGGCTACCCCGGCAGCGAACACCGATGGGCCCTGCACTGCCTGCTGTGCAGCGTCGACATCGAGGTCTTCTACAGCCACATGCGGGAGCGCACCGGCAAGAACCCCGCACCACCCCGCCGCCACAAGGGCTGCAAGTTCTCGGGCCCCAGCCGCGCCCAGGCGCGAGCCGCCCGATACGCCGAACTCGGCCTCGACCTGCCCGTCTGGGACACCGACGCGCACGCCGTCCGCCTCGCCCCCTGACCCCGATGGGAACCAACATGACTGCCCAGCCCTACCGCACGAAGTCCGTGGTCGGCGAGACCTTCAAGTCTGAGAAGGCCCAGATCGAGACCGACATGCGCGAGGCGCAGTCTCTTCCGATCGACGAGTACATCGGGTTCCTCGGCGACTACGGCCGCGTCCTCCGGAACATGGCCGATGCCTACGAGTCGCACGAGGTCGCGTACGGCAGCCTCCTGCGCCACTGCGACGCCGCACTCGACCGCATAGCCCGCGAGAGCGACGCCGAGAAGTCCGGAGCCTAACCCCACCGCGCAACCGGCCGCCCCTGCACACAGGGAGAGCAGGGGCGGCCCCCCCCCGAGACGGAGAAGCCATGACCGACATCCTGTCCACCACCGAAGACGGGCGTTTCCGCGTGCGCCTGGTCCGCGACGAACGCGCCGACAACCCCCGCAACGACCCCGACACGTGCGTCCACGTGATCACCATCGACACCCACCTCGGCCAGTACGCGGCGGTCGACAAGGACGGCGGCCCGCTCGCCGACGCCTGGGGACGCCTCGCCTGGAATCAGTGGAAGGGCATAGAGACCTTCACCCGGTACGTGGCGATCATGCACGGCGGAATCGTCCTCGAATCCGCCCCCGACAAAGGCCCGCGCTCCCTCTGGTACGTGACCGGCGAGGAAGCCCGAGCCATTGATGGCGGCCTCCTCACCGAGGGCTACGTCGAGGCCGAGATGGAGGAATACGAAGCGTGGCTCGCCGGAGACGTGTGGGGGGTCGTCGTCGAGGAGACGAGCGAGCCCGACGCCCACGCGCCCGAGTGGTCCCAGGTCGCCTCGCGTTCCGGCTTCTACAGCGGCTCGTTCGCCCGAGCGCAGGCCCGAGACGCTCTCCGCTTCTACGCCGCCCGGTCCGCCGAGACCACGGCCTGACCCACCACCTCGCACCAGACAAGGAAGACATGACTATGAGTACGCTGAATCTGTCCTTCGGCCGCGTCGAGGTCGAGCGCGTCGAAGCCCCCGAGGCGTGGATCACCGCCTACGAGCTGACCGGCCCCCGCATCCGCGGAACGGTCCTCGTCACCCCCAGATACAACGAGCCCGTCACCGCGTGGCACACCGGCCGAACCAATGAGACCGCCTGGGAGTTCCGCCCGTCCGCCCTGCGCGTCGCATACGGCAAGGCGCACCGGTACAGCCGCCGCGAAGAAAGCGGCACCCTGCACGTCAACAGTCAGGAACTCGCGGGCGGGGTCGTCATCAGCGAGACCGTCCCGGAGAACAACCTCTTCTCTGTGCGGCGCATGGACAATTCGATCGACGACAGTCCGGCCCCAGCCGGAACGAAGGCCCGCACCCGCGAGCTGATCCGCGCCCTGGTCGAGCTGCACCGCCAGGACGACACCCTCGTCCGCAGGGCGGCCGAAGCCTACGCTGAGCACTGCCAGGCCGATCGTCTGAAGGCCGTCGAGAAGGAGTATGCCGAGGTGCAGGAGCACCTTCTCGAACTCACGACACGCGCGGTCGGGTTGAGTAAGCGCCGCGAACTCCTGACCGGCCAGCTCCCGGCCGCCGCCGGCACGTGGACGCTCGGCCCGGCGGTTCCCGCCTTCGGCGCACTGACCGCGTGACGCATCACCTTCGCCTGCGCCCGGAAGGTCGACTTCAGTGCACTCGCTGTCGAGCGGCCTTCCGGGACCGCGAGAGCGCCAGCCACTCGCGCTTCACCTGCCCCGGTGTTCACCTCGCTCACGGCCTATCCGGCCAGCGAGAGCACCTCGTCTACCCGACATGGGCCCGAGATCGCACCTGCGCAGGGTGGGGCTGTGACGAGCCCGACCCACAGCACTGGCACGGCCCCGACCCGCTGTGTGACTGGCCCGGATGCGACCTGTGCCTCCACGCCTGCGACTGCGACGTGTGCGAGGGCCGAGCACAGGCGCCCGGCCTGAACCGACTGAACGACAGCCACGAAGGATGAACAGCATGAACACCTCGATCACCGATCCCGAGTCCGCCGGCACCGCGGAACCCGGCAACGAGCCCGCGCCGCTCGTCGGCCTCGCGGGTGCCGCACGCTCAGGAAAGGACACCGCTGCCGAAGCACTCCTCAGCGCAGGGTGGCAGCGAAAGGCGTTCGCCGACAAGGTCAAGGACATGCTCTACGCCCTCGATCCGGTCCTGATCGAGAAGGTGTGCGCCGAGGGTGTGACCAGCCTCCGATACGAGGTCGACGGCTACGGGTGGGAGACCACGAAGGACGTGTATCCCGAGGTACGGCAGTACCTCCAGCGACTCGGCACAGAAGGCGGCCGGGCAGTCCTCGGCGAGAACGTGTGGGTCGACGCCCTCCTTCGCGACCGGGAGACCTGGGGCCCCGCCGTCATCACAGACGTGCGCTTCCCGAACGAGGCAGACGCGATCCGCGCACGCGGCGGCCTGGTGCTCCTGATCGAGCGCCCCGGACAGGAACCCATCGTCCACGCCGGGCACGCCAGCGAGAACGCCCTCGCCGGGTACGCGTTCGACGGGGTGATCCGCAACGACGGCACCGTGTGGGACCTCTACGTGAGTGTGAGGGAGGCCATCAAAGCGGCCAGTGTAAACATGGAACACTTCTGTTAAGGTGAAGCCATGCGATTGACCCCCCGGAAGGAAGAGGTCGAAGCCATCAAGGCGCTCTTGGAGGACCCCACCTTCGAGAGCGCCGACCAGATGGCTAAGGCGATCTACAAGACATCCGCCGAACTCCTCCAGATGCGAGACCTGTTCGCCCTCGTCCACACCTGGAAAGACGGCCGAAGGGGCCTGAACTTCGGCGCTTTCGGCAGCGAGGCCGAGATCAAGACCTTCGCCTCGAAGATGGCGTTCGGCGGCACCGGTCGCGTGGTGAAGCTCTACAGCCCCGGCGCGATGCTGGCCAACGTGGACGGCAAGAAGGGGTGGAAGGGGTACTGCTTCCATCCCGAATGCGGCCACGCCCCCTTCACCCACTCCCTTGCCGGCGCCGCCCGAGGCGCCTGCCACATCCCCACCTGCCCCTGCGGCAAGTTCCAGCAGAAGTAGCCACAGTGACGGACATCAACATGACCAGCACCGACCCGGCCGACATCCTCCGCACCCCGAGCGTCACCGAGGCTGAGATCGCCGAACTGCTAGTCCTACGCGGCAAGACGGCACGGGTATCCGATGCCTTCCTCATCCGCCTTGCCGCCCACTACGCGAAGGCCGAGGCCGAAGGCGTCATCAATCCCGCCCGCCACTTCGCGGACTACCTCGGAGTGCAGCGCAACGCCGTACTCACCTACATGCGGATGGCCCGAAACCGCAGCCTCACGCAGACCCCCCGCACCTGAACAGTCGAAAGGACCAGCCCATGAAGACCGTCGAATTCCACATCTGCGAGTGCTCCGGCAAGCGGGCCTTCGCCGACGAGCGAGCAGCAGAGAAGGCGCTCGGCCGGGCCCAGGCCAAGCGTGATCGCTCCGCCGAACGTCGAGGTCAACGTCGAGCCATCGACCGCGAGAACCGCGCCTACCAGTGCGACTTCGGCATGTGGCACCTCACGAAGCAGTCCCGCCGCTCCTACGAGGAGAACGCCGCCTACCACGCGGCCTGTGTGTAAAGATTGAACCAGAAAGGCCGTCGTGAACCTCAACCTCCGCTCCGACATGACCGTCCAGCTCGTCGACCACAACCTGTCGGACCAGGCCGTCGTGCGCGCCGCCCGCGTCTCTACGGTGGGCCAGACCCACCAATCCCCCGACCAGGCAGCCGACCGCGAAACCGGCCTGATCAACTACCTCATACGCGAGCGGCACGGCAGCCCCTTCGAGCACGGCAGTTTGACCCTCTACGTCGAGGCCCCGATCTTCGTCTTCCGAGAATGGCAGCGCCACCGCATCGCCTCGTACAACGAGGAGTCCGCCCGCTACCGCGAACTGCGGCCAGCCTTCTACCTCCCGGCCGTAGGCCGCAACCTCGTCCAGGTCGGCAAGGCAGGCGCCTACCGCTTCGAGCCTGGCACCACCGAGCAGTTCAACATCGTGGACACCGAGTTGGTCGCCACCTACGAGACCGCCTACCGCTCCTACGAGCGGATGCTCTCCGCCGGCATCGCCCGCGAGGTCGCCCGCGCTGCCCTGCCCGTCGGCATCTACAGCTCGATGTACGTCACCATGAACCCCCGCGGACTGATGAACTTCCTCAGCCTCCGCACCCACCGCGAGGACGCCGCCTTCGTCTCCAACCCGCAGCGCGAGATCGAGATGTGCGCCGAGAAGGCCGAGGCGATCTTCGCCGGACTCATGCCAGTCACCCACGCGGCCTTCGAGAAGAATGGCCGGGTCGCCCCGTGACCACCGAGGAGTGGATCGCCCGTGAACTCGCCAAGGCGCCCGCCCCCCGGCCCGAAGATGTCGAGTGGGTGCGCCAGCGGTTCCGGCTCGAAGCCGACGACTGACGCACCCCCCGCTCACTTCTTCCAGATGATCTCGATCAAGTCCGGCCGGAAGGCATGGTTACCGCCGCGCGGCTGCTTCTTGATCACCACGGCCTCGATGAACCGCTCGACAACGGCGCGCTTCATCGGGGTCGTGTACGTGCCCCACTCCCGAACGATCCGCTCGGCTGCCGACGCGCCAGTCTGCGGCCCCACGGCATTCAGGGTCGCCACCTTCCCTGACAGCTCGTCGCGCCTGCCTTCCAGGCGCCGAATCTCACGGACGAACTCGGCGAGGCTGAACTCGCCGGCATCGCGGAGTTGCCGCGCCTCGGCCATGTCCGCCTCGACCTGGGCGAGTTCCTGGCGCGCCTTGATCAGCTCCGGGTCATCCAGCGACTGACCCGGCTTCGAGTCCTTCGCAAGGATGGTCAGGTGCTCCAAGAGCACCAATTCAACGTGCAGCTCGACTGGCGGGCCAGAGCGGGAGACTCCACCGCACCCCCCCTCGGCCTTCCGGCACAGGTAGTAGTAGCCGTGTATCTCGTAGCTCTTAGTGCCCCGCGTGTAGATCGCCGAGAACATCCCTCGGCCGCACTCGCCGCATCGTGCGATGCGGGTCAGCATCCGCTTCGAGACCGTGGTGCCCTTTTTGCGGCCCCGCCCCTCCGTCTTGCGCGCCTTGAGCACGTCCCGCACTGCCCGCCACTCCTCCGGGGTGCAGATCGTCTCCCAGTTGCCAATGACCGGCGTTCCGTCCGCGCGTTCCAGCAGCCATTCGCCGAGGTCGACCCTGCCCCGCCTTTCGCGCTCGACCTGCGGCACGTAGGCCCGGTACCCGCAGAGGCGCGGGTTCGTCAGGATGTACTGAACGCTGGAGAACGAGATCGTTTCGCCGTTCGGGCTCTGTGGGCTGCTGATGCCCAGCTCGACCCACTCGGCGTGGACCTCGGATTCGAGCTTGCCGTTCAAGACATCCCGCTGACCCTTGCGTATGAGTTCAGCCTCGAACGGCTCAACCTTCTCCCCGCCCGGCTGCCAGCCGAACGCCCGCTGCCCCTTGTGGGGCTTCCCCTGGATTGCCTCGGCCTTCTTCTGCCGGGCGACTCGCCGGGCCGCATCCGCCGAGAACTTGTTCGCGATCATCACGTACAGCCGGGCGTTGAATCGGCCGTCGTCGGTGGACAGGTCGTAGTCGCCGGCAGTGGTTGCGAAAACCATCGGACGGCGGGCGGTCGCGTAGATGTCGATGAGCTGTTCCAGCTCGCGCGGCTGCCGGGTGATGCGGTCGATGTTGTAGGCGGCGATACCCGAGATGACGGCTGTCTCCAGGTCGCTCACGAGTTCCTGGAAGTCCGGTCGGTTGACCCGCCGCTTGAAGGCGGACAGGTCGTTGTCCACGTACATTCGGTGCAAGCTCAGCTCGCGACCCTTGACGAGGTCGTGCACGTCGTCCTTCTGGCGGGTGACGCCTTCCTCGCCGTCTCGGCCGTCGCCGAGTTCCCCTACGTCGCTGATTCGCGCGTAGCCGCCAACTACTATCCCCATGTGGACTCTCTCGCTCCGGTTCGGGGGTCAGAGTAATCGAACGATGTTTTGATCGTGCGGGGCGAGACCCGCACCTACAGCTTCGAGGCGATGACGAAGGCGGTCCGCCTGATCAACGCGGGCGCCCGCTTCATCTGCACCAACCCCGACGAGACCGGCCCCTCCGCCGAGGGCCCCCTCCCGGCGACCGGCGCCGTCGCCGCGCTGATCACCAAGGCGACCGGCAAGAAGCCGTACTTCGCCGGCAAGCCCAACCCGCTGATGATGCGGACCGGGCTGAACGCCATCGGCGCGCACTCCGAGAGCAGCGCGATGATCGGCGACCGGATGGACACCGACGTCCTGGCCGGGCTGGAGGCGGGCATGCAGACCTTCCTCGTCCTCACCGGCCTGACCTCGGTCGCCGACACCGAGAAGTACCCCTACCGTCCGACCAAGACGGTCGACTCGATCGCCGACCTGGTCGACCTGGTGTAGCGCGTACGGCTGACACGTACGGCGCCGCTCCGGATGCGGGGCGGCGCGCCGCGCGTGAATCTCCTTGTTGAGGAGGTTCACCATGCGCAGCATTTCCATCGCACTCCGTGTCACCGGTGTGGCCGTAGCCCTGACGGCGTTCGCCGCGGTGACCGCGCCCACCGCCCTCGCGGGCGAGGAGGAACGCGGCGGCCGCGAGAGCGTCTCGGTCGATCCGAACCCGGCCCACCCCGGATCGCAGGTCAAGCTGCGCGTCCAGGGCTGTGACGGCACCCGGGGTGCGGCCAAGTCCGCCGTCTTCGCGGGGGACGCCGAACTGTACGGCCGCGACAGCGGCCGCAGCCCGCTCTACGGCGAGGCGATGATCAGCTCGCACGCCTCGCCCGGCTGGCACTCCATCCGGGTGACCTGTGACGGGCACGACAAGGTCCGCGGCTCCATCGAGATCGCCCAACACCACCACCGCCCGACCCACCACGCCTCGCCGGTCTGGCCGGTCCACGCGGGCGGCGGCGGCATGTCCGCCGAGCTCGCCGAGAAGTCCCGGCTCGCCGCCGCGGCCAAGGAGCAGGAGGGTGGCGGCCCGGGGGTGCCGCACACGGTGATCGGCGCCGTGCTCGCCGCCGCGGCCACGCTGGCCGTCGCGGGACGCGCGCTGACGCTGCGCCGCCGCCGAAGCGGCGGGTGAGCGGGACGAGGGCGACCGCCGGCAGCCGGCTGCTGACCTTCGTCGCCTGGTCCGTACTGGTCCTCGGCCTGTGGCTGTGGGGCCGCCAGCTGACCGGGATACCCTCGCCCCTCGCCGGCCGGGCCGGCGCGGCGGTGGGTCCGGGGATGCCGGCCGCGCACGACCCGATGCCCGGGTCCTCGCCCGAGCGGGTCGACGTGCCCTCCCTGGGCGTCCAGGCCCCGGTGATATCCCGGAGCCTGGACAAGGACGGAGCGATCGAGCCGCCCCCGTACGGCAGCCCGGGCACGGTGGGCTGGTGGGGCGCGGGCACCCAGCCGGGTGTCGCCGGGACGGCACTGATGGTGGGGCACGTGGACACCAAGTCGAAGCCGGCGGTGTTCTTCGGCCTGAGCTCGGCGAAGCCGGGCGAGAAGGTACGGGTGGTGCGGGCCGACGGATCGGTGGCCGAGTTCACCATCGAGGACGTACGGGTCTACGAGCGGGCGGGCTTCGACCCGCACAAGGCCTACGGCCAGCGGGTCGCGGGCCGGGCGGAACTGCGGCTGGTCACCTGCGGCGGTTCGTACGACAAGGCGACCAAGGAGTACACGGCCAACGTGGTGGTCTCCGCCTACCTGACGGGCTCGGGCGTCCGCCCCGGAACGGCGGCGTAGGGCTCCCGCGCGCCCGCGGTACGAGCACGAAGAAGGCCCCCACTCGCGTGGGGGCCTTCTTGTCGTCTGTGCGCCGCCAGGGACTCGAACCCCGGACCCGCTGATTAAGAGTCAGCTGCTCTAACCAACTGAGCTAGCGGCGCTTGGTGACAGGCGAAACTCTACCCCACTTCTGCCGGTGCTCATGACCAGCCACGCCCACCTTGTCCGATTAACCCATGTTTGCGTGGTTCATCGTGCACGATATGTCTTGGTCGTGCCACATCTGATGCCCCGCCAGATGCGGCACGGTCCGACCAGTGGACGAGCAGGGGAGTGGACGGAACCGCATGACGATGCAGCCTCCGACGCCGCATGGGCCGATGCCGATGCCCGTTTTCCAGGAGTACGAGCCCGCGGGCGACTGTGCGTGCCAGGGCTGCGCCCAGCGCCGTCGCGCCCTAGCCCGTGCGCGGGCCATACCGCTCCGGGACGGGGGGCACCCCGCGGCGCGCGGCGCACGCCGCGCGCTCGTCCTGGCCACCGCCGCGGGCGTGGTCCTCGGCGGCGGAGGTACGGCCGCGGTGGCGGCGGCCGCGCCGGCCGCCGGCCCGGTGACCGCGGACGAGGACCCGCCCGGCTCCCCGCAGGGCGGCCGGGCACCGCTGCACGGCCCGAAGGGCGGCAAGCCCGGCACCCCGGGCGCCCCGGCGGCCCCCGGTGTGGTGAAGCGGATCGACCGGGCGACGATCATCAACCGCGCGAAGCTGTGGCTGGACGCGAAGGTGCCGTACAGCATGACCGAGTACTGGACGGACGGGTACCGGCAGGACTGCTCGGGTTACGTCTCCATGGCCTGGAACCTCGGCACGAACGAGTGGACCGGCAGCCTCGACGCCTTCGCCACGAAGATCACCAAGGGCGAGCTGCTGCCGGGGGACATGCTGCTCTTCCACAACCCGGCGGACCCCAACAAGGGCTCCCACGTGGTCCTCTTCGGCGGCTGGGCGGACCAGACCCGGACGCACTACATCGCGTACGAGCAGACGAAGCCGACGACGCGGAAACAGGCGACCCCGTACGGCTACTGGACCAACTCCAGCAAGTACCTGCCGTACCGGTACAAGGGCATCACCGGCGGCATCACCCCGGAGGCCCCGGCCGGCGGACCGGAGCCGACCGTCCCCACGGCCTTCCCGGGGGCCGCGAAGTTCGGGCCGGGCACCTCGAACGAGTACGTCGAGCACCTGGGCCGGATGCTGGTCGAGCGGGGCGGCGCCCGGTTCTACCCGAAGGGCCCGAGCCGGGCCTGGACCGACGCCGACCGGCTGGCCACCCAGGCCTTCCAGCGCGCCCAGGGCTGGACGGGCACCGACGCGGACGGCCTGCCGGGCGCGCAGACCTGGCGCCTGCTGGTCGAGCGCCAGGGCAAGGACATCCCGCCGTCGGCGACGGGCGCGCCGGGCCCCGGCGGCGTACGGGCCTACCCGGGCGCGGCGCTGTTCCGCCCGGGCGGGTCCCACGAGGCCGTGACGGCGCTCGGGCGCCAGCTGGTCAAGAAGGGCTTCGGCAAGCACTACACCTCCGGCCCCGGACCCCGCTGGGGCGAGGCCGACCGCCGCAACGTCGAGGCGTTCCAGCGCGCGCAGGGCTGGCGCGGCGCCGCGGCCAACGGTTACCCGGGCCCGGAAACCTGGCGCCGGCTGTTCGCATGACGGAGGCAACGATGTACCCCACGCGCACCACGTCGACGACGGGCACCTTCCGGATCCCCCCGGCGGCCGCCCGCCCGGCCCCCCTCGCCGAAGCCCCGGCGGGCCCGGCGACTCCGACGGCACCGATGACTCCGACGGCACCGACGGCCTGGACCGAGGCCTCCCCGGCGGCGCCGCGCCCGGCTCCCGCGCCGTACGCGGCTTCCGCGCCGAGCCTGGCTTCCGCGCCGAGCCCGGCTTCCGCGCCGTACGCGGCTTCCGCGCCGTACGCGGCTTCGGCGCCGGGACCGGCTCCCGCGCCGAGCCCGGCTTCTGCGCCGTACGCGCCGTACGCGGCTCCGGTTTCCGCTCCGGATTCGGCTCGGGTCCTTGCCGCGGAGCCGGTCCGGGTCCCGTTCTCCGCGGTCCCGGCGTCGGCTCTCACTGGTTCGGCTTCGGTTCCGGTCCCGGTGGAGGCGGCTCCCGCCCGCCTGCCCGGCGGCCCGACGGCCGAGCCGCAGGTCCCGGCCGCGCCGGGTGCCGCCCCGCGGGAGCGGACGGGCCGGGCCGAAGCGATCCCGTTCGAGCCGTACGCCCGTCCCGCCCCGGCGCCCGCACCCGCGTCGGCGCCCGCGGCTCGGGCCGAGGGGTCGGCGGCCGAGCCGCTGGTCCTGAGCGCTTCCGCCCCGGCGGGGGCGGAACGCCCGGCGGCCCCGGCCGCGCCGTACGGTCGCCCGGAGCCGGCGCCCGCTCCGGTCCCGGCGGACGCCGTACCGGCGGCGCGGGCCGATGCGGTCCTGGTGGCCGCCCCCTCGGCGGGGGAGCAGGTCCCGGCGGCCGCGCCGTACGCCCGCCCGGTGGAACCCTGGCCCTGGTCGCCGGTGCCGGACGCCGAGGTGTCGCACTCCCGCCCGGCGGAGGCCGCGGCGGTGCGCGAGCCCGGGCCGGTGGCGCCGTTCGGGCCCGCCGGAGCCGCCCCGGAGACCGGTCCCGCGCGCCAGGAAACCCCGGCCGCCCGCCGGGCCGGGGCCGTCTCCGCGCTGCCGCACACCCGCCCCAGCCCGGCCGCCGAGGCGCCGGAGCCCGCGTCCGCGCCGCCGTACGAGCACCCGGGCGCGGTGCTCACGGGCCCGCGCGACGGTGCCGAGGAGCGGGAGGCCCCCGCCGAGGCCCCGGTCCCCGCCGCCCGCGTACGCACCGAGCCCGAGGCCGAGCCGCTCGCTGCCCCGGACCCCGACCCGCACCCCCACCCCCGCCCGCGCCCGGAACCCGAGACGCCCCACGACGGCGCCGACCCGGTCACCGAAGCGGCCGTCGGCACGGCCGCCGCCCTGGAGGCCGGCACGGCGACCGACCCGGAGTCCGGCCCGACCGCCGACCCGGAGTCCGGCACGGCCGCCGACCCCCGCCCCCCGCACTCCGGCGTGCCGGGGCCCGGGGTGGCCGAGATCGTCGCCCAGGCCGTGGCCCGGGGGATGGAGCGGGAGGAGGACGACACCCAGGACCTGCCCCGCGTCGCCCCCGCCGCGCCGTTCCGCGGCACGGCGGCCACCGAGGTACCGCTCCGCCTGCCGTTCCGCGCCGGCCCCAGGCCCCCCGCCGCGGACCCGGACCGGCCCGCCCGGGCCCGGCCCGCGCCCGGCACGGCGTCGGCACCGGTGCGCCCCGCCCCCGGCCGCCGCGTCCCCCGGGGCGACGACCGGCTCCGGGAGCACCGCGGACCGGTGCTGCCCGGCTGGATCGGCGTGGCCGTCGGCGGCCTGGCCCTCGCCGGATGCGTCGCCGTGCTCTGGCGGGCCGGGGTCGTCCCGGCGTCCCTGGTGGCGGCGTTCGGCGCGACCCCCCGCGCCTATGAGGGGCTGCGCGCCACCCACTGGCCGCCGCTCGCCTTCCTCGGCGTCGTCGCGCTCCTCGCGCTCGGCGGCCTCGGCCGCGCCCGGACCGGCCACGCCTGGGTGCTCACCCTCTTCGGCCGCTACCGGGGCACGGTCCGGCGTACCGGTCTGACCTGGGTCAGCCCGCTCCTGCTGCGCCGCCGGGTCGACGTGCGGCTGCGCCACTGGCGCAGCGACCCGATGCCCGCCGTGGACTCGGGCGGCCTCGCCCTCCAGGTCGTCGTCCAGGTCGTCTGGCAGGTCAAGGACACGGCCCGCGCCACGCTCGCCGTCGCCGACCACACCGAATACCTCGCCGAACAGGTCGAGTCGGCCATGGCCCGCGTTCTGTCCCAGCTCCCGGCCGACGCCTTCCACGAGGCCGCCCCGACCCTGCGCGACGCCGAGGCCGTCGGTGACGCGCTGACCCGGATGCTGGCGGCGGAGACCGAGGCCGTCGGCGTCGAGGTGTTCTCGGCCCAGCCGACGAGGATCGAGTACGCCCCCGAGGTCGCCGAGGCGATGCGCCGCCGCCGGGTCGCGGCGATCGACGCCAAGCACCGCGACTCCGTACTGACCTCGGTCGTGGACGCGGTGGACGACACCGTCCACCGGCTGACCTCGCGCGGGATCGTCGAACTGGACGACTACGAGCGCAAGGCCCTCGTGAAGGACCTCACGGTCGCCTTCTACACGGGCCGGTCGGAATAGCGGATTCCGCAGCGATGGGGAACGGGTGGCCGGTTGGACCGGACCACCCGTTCCCCCTTTGGTATGGACACGGACAACTCTCGTCAATAATCTGGGAGTTGGTCTAGACCTGAAATCCGTACGGCGATCAAGGGCCCGTCACTTCATCCCCACGCGTGCGCACGCTCTCGCCGAACTCCCCCCACGTTCAAGGAGCATCATGCGTCACTTCCGCATGCCCGGACGGGCCGGCGCCGCCGCGCTCGGCCTCGGTCTCGTCGCCGGGATCACCCTGCTCAGCGCCCCCAGCGCGAGCAGCCACGGCTACACCGACACCGCCATCAGCCGCCAGAAGCTCTGTGCCAACAAGACCGTGTCCAACTGCGGAGCCATCCAGTGGGAGCCGCAGAGCGTCGAGGGCTTCAAGGGCTTCCCGGCCGCCGGCCCCGCCGACGGCAAGATATGCGCCGGCGGCAACGCCCAGTTCTCCGAGCTCGACGACCAGCGCGGCGGCACCTGGCCCACCACCCGTGTGACCAGCGGACAGGGCTACTCCTTCCGGTGGCAGTTCACCGCCAACCACTCGACCACCGACTTCAAGTACTACGCCACCAAGAACGGGTGGGACCCCACCAAGCCCCTCACCCGCGCGTCCCTCGACCCCCAGCCCTTCCTCACCGTCGCCTACAACGGCGCCCGGCCCTCCATGACCACCGTCCACCAGGGGGCCATGCCGAGCGGCAAGTCGGGTCGCCACATGATCCTCGCGGTCTGGACGGTCAACGACACACCGATGGCCTTCTACTCCTGCTCCGACGTTCAATTCTGACGTAGCGTCAGCTACTCTCCGGCGGCATGCGGACGTCGACTGCACCCGAAACCGTCGCGGAGCTCATAGCGCGCCAATGGGGCGACCACCGGCCCGGGCTGCTGTACGAGGACGGCGTGCGCCGCGTCCTCACCCGGCACCGGACCGCCCAGGAATCCGCCGCGCGCGCCGCGCTCCTCGTCGACCTCCTGCCGCCGGAGGCCGAACCGCACCTGGGGGTGCTGCTCGACAACACCCCCGAGTTCCCGTTCTGGCTCGGCGCGGCGGCCCTCGCGGGGGCCGCCGTCGCCGGGATCAACCCGACCCGGCGCGGTCCCGAGCTCGCGCGCGACATCCTGCACACCGACTGCCGCCTGCTGGTGACCGAGCGCGCCCACCTGCCGCTGCTGCGCGGCCTCGACCTGCCCGGCGTCCGCCTCCTCGTCACCGGCACCGAGGAGTACGAGGCCCTGCTCGCCCCGTACGCGGCCGCCAAGCCCGGCGAGGCGACGCTGGGCACCCCCGGACCCGCCTCCCGGCTGCTCCTCTACTTCACCTCCGGCTCCACCGGCGCCCCCAAGGCCGCCATCTGCACGCAGGGCCGGCTGGCCGCCGCCGGGTCGGCGCTGGCCCGCCGGTTCGCCGTCACGCCGGACGACGTCCACTACGTCTGCATGCCGCTCTTCCACGGCAACGCGGTCATCGCCGACTGGCTGCCGGCCCTGGCCGGGGACGCGTCCGTGGCGCTGCGCCGCCGCTTCTCGGCCTCGGCCTTCCTGGAGGACGTCCGGGCGTACGGGGCGACGTACTTCACGTACGTCGGCCGGGCCGTCCAGTACCTCCTCGCCACCGCACCGCGACCCGACGACCGCGAGCACACCCTGCGGCTCGGCTTCGGCACCGAGGCCGGGGCGGTGGACGCGGACCGCTTCACCGAGCGCTTCGGGGTCCGGCTGGTGGAGGGGTACGGGGCCACCGAGGGCGGGGCCTCCGTCCAGCGCACCCCGGACACCCCGCCGGGAGCCCTGGGCCGGGCGGGCGCGGGCGACGACCTGGCGGTGATCGACCCGGAGACGGGCCGCACCTGCCCGCCGGCGGTCTTCGACGGGGACGGCCGCCTCCTGAACGGCGACGAGGCCATCGGCGAGCTGGTCAACCGGGGCCGCAGCCTCTTCGAGGGCTACTGGCGCAACCCCGGCGCGGAAGCCGCCCGGACCCGGGACGGCTGGTACTGGACGGGGGACCTCTTCTTCCGCGACGCGGCGGGCTTCCTCTACTTCGCGGGACGTACGGACGACCGGCTCCGGGTCGACAGCGAGAACCTGGCGGCGGCAGTGATCGAGAGCATCCTGGCCCGGTGGCCGCGGGCGGCGGCGGTCGCCGTCTACGCCGTGCCGGACGAGGTGTCGGGGGACCAGGTGATGGCGGCGCTGGCCCTGAACGAGGGCGCGGAGTTCGCGCCGGACGCCTTCGCGGAGTTCCTGGCCGCGCAGCCGGACCTGGGTACCAAGATGCCGCCGCGCTACGTGCGAGTGGTCCCGGCGATGCCGGTCACCGCCACGAACAAGGTCCACCGGGTCGCCCTCCGCCGCGCCGGCTTCCTCCCGCAGCCACCCCCGGACGGCCCCCCGGGCCACCCGGACCCGGTCTGGCACCGCACCCCCGACGGCGCGTACCGCCCCCTGGACGCCCCGGCCCTGGCAGCACTCCTGGCGAAGTACGAGACCCAGAACCGCACCCACCTCCTCCACCCTTAGGTCGGGCGGATCCAGCCCCGCCGGCGTTTGAGGCGCGGGGTCCGGGGCGGAGCCCCGGGGAACGGCGGAAGGGCGGGCAGGGGCAGGCCCCGCGCAGCGTGAAACCGGCCCGCGGGCGGCCCCCCGGCTCATGGTTTTGAGCACCCCGCACGACCGGGTAGTATTTTCTCTGTCAGCAGGCGCCGCTAGCTCAGTTGGTTAGAGCAGCTGACTCTTAATCAGCGGGTCCGGGGTTCGAGTCCCTGGCGGCGCACCTGTCCTTCGGGCGGTTTCCGGTTCACCGGGAACCGCCCGAAGTGTTTTCCGCCCCTTACCGGGCCCCGCGGCCCATCCGCCACGCACCGCTCACAGCGTGAGCGACAGCAGCAACGGCGCGGCCTTCCGGTTCAGCGCCTCGGCCGCGGCCCGCAGCCGGTGCGCGTGCTCCACCGGCATCGACAGCGCCAGGCAGCCCACCGCGTTCCCGGCCGTGATCGGGACCGCCGCGCAGACGGTGCCCACGGCGTACTCCTGCAGGTCGAGCATGGGCACGGTGGCCGGCTGCGCGTCCAGCTTGGAGAACAGGATCCGCTCGTTCACGATCGTCTTCGACGTGAGCCGGGCGATCTTGTGCCGGGACAGGTGGTCGCGGCGCCCGTCCAGGTCGAGCTGCGTCAGCAGGCACTTGCCGACCGCGCTGGCGTGCGCGGCGGAGCGGAAGTCGACCCACTCGTGCACCTTCGGGGTGCGGGGGCTGTCCGCGAACTGCGTGATCCGGACCTCGCCGTCCACGTACCGGCTGATGTAGACGGCCGCGCCGACCGAGTCGCGGAGCTGGTCCAGGGTGTCCTGGAGCTTGTCCGACAGGGCCTGCTGGCGGTCGGCGCCGGAGCCGAGGAGGACGAGGGAGTCCCCTATGGCATAGGCGCCGTCGGCGACCTGCACGACGTACCCCTCCCGGCGCAGCATGAGCAGCATCGGGGCGAGATGTACTGCGGGCAGGCCGGTCTCACGCGCGATCTGCACGTCGGTCACGCCACCGGCGTGCCGTGCGATCGCTTCGAGTACGCGCAGTGCGTACTGCGCCGAGTGGAACGGCGCGGTCGGCTCGGGCTTCAGCGCCACGGTTTTCCCCCTAGCAGGTTGTTACCGCTTGCCCTAACACAGTAACCACCAAGGGGCGGCTGTGGAGCGGCTGTTGGAGAGATTGATGGCTCAATCACGCCGTCCCGCCTGTGTCTAGTCCGCTGGCATATGCCTGGGTCATGACCCCTGCCCCGGTGAGCCGGGAATGCCCGGGCGGCGCCCGGGGTTCACGTCCTTGGTACGTCTGTCGTACGGATGTCGTACGGACGTGAAAAGCGAGACAGGAGCGACGATGAGTGACACCGGGGACGCCGGCCGGTCCGAGGGTGGCCGAGGCGGCCTCCGCGACGGGATCCGCGGGGCCGCACAAGGGCAGGCGCCCGTGCCGCTGTCCGTACTGGACCTCGTCACCGTGGGCGCGGGCAGCACGGCCCGCGAGGCCCTGCGCACCAGTGTGGAGATCGCCCGGCTGGCCGAATCTCGCGGGTACCACCGCCACTGGGTCGCCGAGCACCACTCGATGCCGGGGGTCGCCAGCTCCTCACCGGCCGTGATCCTCGCCCACCTCGCCGCGCACACCTCCCGCATCCGGCTCGGTTCGGGCGGCGTCATGCTGCCCAACCACGCCCCGCTCGCCGTCGCCGAACAGTTCGGCACCCTGGAGGCGCTCGCGCCCGGGCGGATCGACCTCGGGCTCGGCCGGGCCCCCGGCACCGATCCGCGGACCGCGGCCGCGCTGCGCGGCGCCGGGCGGCTGGACGAAGCCGCCGACGAGTTCCCCCGCAGCCTCTCCGAGCTCATCCGCTTCCTCGACGACGACTTCCCCGACGGCCACCCCTACGCCCGCGTGCACGCCGTGCCCGGACCTGTCCAGGGGCCCGCCGGACGGCCGCCGATCTGGCTGCTCGGCTCCTCCGGCTTCAGCGCCCGCCTCGCCGGCGAGCTCGGCCTGCCCTTCGCCTACGCCCACCACTTCTCGGCGGCCGGCACCCTGCCCGCCCTCGACCTGTACCGGCAGAGCTTCCGGCCCTCGGCGGTGCTCGACGCCCCGTACGCCGTCATCGGGGTCGCCGCGCTCGCCGCCGACACCGCGGCGGAGGCCCGCGCCGAGGTGCTCACCGGGGCCCTGTCGATGCTCCGGCTGCGCAGCGGGCGGCCCGGGCTGATCCCGACGCCGCAGGAGGCCGCCGCGTACCCGTACTCCCCGCTGGAGCGGGAGTTCGTCGAGGCGCGGCTCGTGGACATCGTCCACGGCACGCCGGACGAGGTCCGCGGCGGACTCGACGACCTGGTCGAGCGGACCGGCGCCGACGAGCTGATGCTGACCGCCAACGCCCATGGCGGCCCGGTGCGGTTGCGCTCGTACGGGCTCATCGCAGATGCGTACGGCCTGCCGGTGGAGGCCCCCGAGGGGCGCTGACCGTACACAAACGGAGTTTGGCTGGTTTGTTGCCAAAACCTTGCCGAGGGATGGCTCAAGCCAGCCTTAAGCCGCTCGTCACCCTAGGTGGCGAGCGGTTTCTGATGTGCGCTCAGGTCTCTGACGAGGGGGTTTGTGCGGGGAGTGGTCTAGTCCTTGTTTGGTCCAAACCATTGACTCGGGCCTCCGGTGATCGCTATCAATCTCCCACCTGAACTTCTTGCTCTTACCTCCCACCCCCCGGGGGCAGTTCATGCACATCCGTAAACCCCTCATCGCCGCCGCCGCCACGGCAGCACTGGCCGCCGGAGCGCTGGCCTCCTTCGCGGGGCTCGGCACCGCCCAGGCGGCCGACGCGACCCCCGCCGCGGCGGCAGCCGCGGCCGGCGGCGTCCGCATCGCCTACTACGACCAGTGGAGCGTGTACGGGAGCGCCTTCTATCCCAAGCACCTCGACACCCGCGGCATAGCGGGCAAGCTGGACGTCATCAATTACTCGTTCGGCAACATCCACCCCACCAACCTCACCTGTTTCGAGGCGAACAAGGCGGCGGGCGACGACAACAACCCCAACGCCGGTGACGGTGCGGGCGACTCGTACGCCGACTACCAGAAGTCCTTCAGCGCGGCCGACAGCGTCAGCGGTGTCGCCGACAAGTGGGACCAGCCGATCGTGGGCGTCTTCAACCAGTTCAAGCAGCTGAAGGCCAAGTACCCCCACCTGAAGATCAACATCTCGCTCGGTGGCTGGACGTACTCGAAGTACTTCAGCGACGCGGCGAAGACCGACGCCTCCCGCAAGAAGCTCGTGTCCTCCTGCATCGACCAGTACATCAAGGGCAACCTGCCGGTCGAGGGCGGCTACGGCGGCGTCGGCGCGGCGGCCGGGATCTTCGACGGCATCGACATCGACTGGGAGTACCCGGGCTCGTCCGGCGGCCACCTCGGCAACCACTACGCCCCCGAGGACAAGCAGAACTTCACGCTCCTGCTCAAGGAGTTCCGCCAGCAGCTCGACGCCCACGGCGCGGCCAACGGCGGCAAGAAGTACCTGCTGACCTCGGCCCTCCCGGCCGGCCAGGACAAGATCAAGTACATCGAGACGGACAAGATCGGCGCGTACCTCGACTACGCGAACATCATGACGTACGACATGCACGGCGCGTGGGACAGCGACGGGCCGACGTACCACCAGTCCCCGCTGTACTCCCCGGCCGGTGACCCGACCGACCCGATCGCCCCGGGCACGCAGAAGTACAGCATCGACAACGCCATCGACTCCTGGGTCGACGGCAACCCGGCCTACGGCATCACCGGCGGCTTCCCCGCCAACAAGCTGACCCTGGGCTACGAGTTCTACTACCGCGGCTGGAAGGGCGTCCCGGCAGGGGCGAACAACGGCCTCGCCCAGTCCGCGACCGGCGCCTCCGGCGCCCGGCCCACGAGCCAGCAGGCCGGCATCGCGAACTACAAGGAGCTCGGCGGCATCGTCGACAACCCGGCGAGCACCTTCTGGGACGACCAGGCCAAGGCCTCGTACTTCTACAAGGACGGCGAGTTCTTCACCGGCCTGAACCAGAAGTCCATCCAGGCCCGGGTCGACTACGGCAAGCAGCGCGGCCTGGCCGGCGCGATGATGTACTCGCTGCTCGGCCTGGACAACAACACCACGCTGCTGAACCAGATCTCGGACGCCCTCGGCGGAACCACGGTGCCGCCGACCACCCCGCCGACGACGCCTCCGACCACGCCGCCCACGACGCCCCCGACGACGCCGCCGACGACCCCGCCGGCCACCGGCTGCGGTTCCGTCCCGGCCTACGTCGCGGGAACCGTCTACAACGGCGGCACCGAGGTCGCCCACAACGGCCGCAAGTACAAGGCCCAGTGGTGGACGCAGAACGAGGTGCCCGGCACCACCGGTGAATGGGGTGTCTGGAAGGACCTCGGCGCCTGCTGATCCCCCCACCCCGCGCCGAGCGACACTCCGTCCCGCACCCCCGGACCCCGGGTGCGGGGCGGAGCTGTGTCACATGGTTGCCGGATTCCCGACACCGCTGCGTACCGGTCTCGCTACGCTCGGCCACGGCTGCATCCGACCCGCGTCCTCATGGGGGTGACCGTCCCGTGGTCAACATCCGCGACCTCGACCCCAGCGCCTCGCCGCTGGACTACTACGGCTTCGAACTGCGCAGGCTGAGGGAGGACGCGAAGCTGAAACAGGGCCAGTTGGGCGAGATCATCTACTGCACGGGCTCGCTGATCGGCCAGATCGAGACCGCCCGGAAGGTCCCGACCCGGGACTTCTCGGAGCGGCTGGACGCGGCGCTGGGCGCGGACGGGCACTTCTCCCGCCTGGTGGGCCTGGTGCTGCGCAGCCAGCTGCCGACGTGGTTCCAGGCGTACGCGGAGATGGAGGTGCGGGCGACGCACATCTCCTCGTTCCAGCCGCAGTTGGTGTACGGGCTTCTCCAGACCCAGGAGTACGCACGAGCCGTCCTCCAGGCGGGGTGGGGTGAGAAGCTCGACGATGCGGTAGCCGCGAGGATGGAACGGCAGCGCATTCTGCAACGTGAGGGTCCGCCGCTTGTGTGGGTGATCCTGGACGAGGCAGTGTTGTACCGCCCCTTTGGCAGTCGCGGGATCATGCGGGAGCAATTGCAGCGGCTGCTGGATTTCCGGCACCGCCGTGAGGTGGGAATTCAGGTTCTCCCGTTCAGCGCCGGACAACACCCGGCCACCGTGGGTGCGTTCAACGTTCTTCGTTTCGAAGGTGACCCGGATGTCGTCTACGCCGAGAGCTACGGCTCTGCCCATGTGACGGCGAATCCCGAGACCGCCGGCGACTGTGCGCATCGCTACGATCATTTGCAGGCCGCGGCGCTCTCCGTGGAGGACTCGGCGGCGTTGATCGCCCGCGTACGGGAGGAACGTTATGGGAACCATGCAGGACCTGACGAGCACGCAGTGGCGTAAATCGAGTTACAGCGGCGGGACTGGCGGCGACTGCGTCGAGTGCGCCCCTCTCGGCCCCGCCGCCTGGCGCAAGGCCTCGTACAGCGGCAACACCGGCGGTGAGTGTGTCGAGGTGGCCGCGCAACCCTGCCGGGTCGCCGTGCGGGACTCCAAGCGGCCCGACGGGCCCGCCTTCACCGTGGCGCCGGAGGCGTTCGGGGCGTTCGTCCGGAGTCTCTGACCGTACGCCCGGCCCGGCGCGGCCGGGCCCGCCCCGTACCCCTCAGACCTGGGGGTGCGGGGCGGGTCCGTCGGCGGCCGGGGCCGCGAAGGCGGGGGCGCCCTCGGCGGCGGCCTGGCGGCGGATCATGCGGGCGATCACGTCCGGCGGCACGGCCCGCGAGTACAGCCAGCCCTGGCCGGTGTCGCAGCCCACGCCGCGCAGCCGGGCCGCCTGCCCGGCGGTCTCCACGCACTCCGCCGTCACCGTCAGGCCCAGCCGGTGCGCGAGCTGGACCAGCGCCTCGACGATGGTCTCGTCGGCCGGGTTGGGGTGCGCGCCCTCGTCGTAGCGGAAGCCGCGGACGAAGGAACCGTCCAGCTTCAGGACCGAGACCGGCAGCCGGCTGAGGTAGGCCAGGTTCGAGTACCCGGTGCCGAAGTCGTCGATCGCGATCCGCACGCCCATGTCGCTCAGCGCCTGGAGGGCCTGGAGCGGACGGCCCGCGGAGCCCATCACCGCCGACTCGGTCAGCTCCAGCTGGAGCAGCTGCGGGGCGAGCCCCGTCTCGGCGAGGATCTCCGCGACGTCGCCCACCAGGTCGGAGTCCCACACCTGGCGCACCGCGACGTTGACCGACACGAAGACCGGTGCGTCGCTGGGATGGTCGAGCTGCCAGCGCCGGGCCTGGCGGCAGGCGGTGCGCAGCACCCACCGACCCAACTGCACGATGGAGCCGTCCTCTTCGGCGATGCCGATGAACCGGTTCGGCGTCAGGGTGCCGAACTGCGGGTGTTTCCAGCGCACCAGCGCCTCCACCCCGCGCACCGCGCCGCTCTCCAGGTCCACCAACGGCTGGTATTCAAGAGCGAATTCGTCTCGCTCCACGGCCGGCCGGAGCGTCGAGGACAGGGCCTGGCGGGTCATGCGGTGGGCGTTGCGCTCCGGGTCGAAGAGGGTCCAGCGGGCCTTGCCGTCCGCCTTCGCCCAGTACAGGGTCGTGTCGGCGGCCTGCATCAGCCCGGTCGCCGAGGTCCCGGCGGCCGCCCGCTCCACCACGCCGATCGACGCCGAGACCGACAGTCGCTGCCCGGCCAGGTCGAAGGGCTCCTGCACGGCGGCCAGCACGCTCCGCGCGAGGTCCGCGAGCTGCTCGGTGCCCGTGGAGTCCTCGACCAGCAGGGCGAACTCGTCGCCGCCGAGGCGTGCCACCAGGTGCCCGCCCGTGCGCCCGTACCCGGTCCGGTCGGCGCACTGGGTCAGCCGGGCCGCGACGGCGGCCAGCAGCCGGTCGCCGACTCTGTGGCCGAGGGTGTCGTTGACCGCCTTGAAGCCGTCGAGGTCCAGGTAGCAGAGCCCGATCCGGCCGGTCCCGCCGCCGCGTTCGTACGAGGACACCTCCAGGGCGGTCGAGAGCCGCTCGAAGAACAGGGCCCGGTTGGGCAGCCGGGTGACCGGGTCGTGCATCTGGAGGTGCCGCAGCCGGGCCTGGAGGTCACGCCGGTCGCTGATGTCGGCGACGGACAGCAGCACGTCCCCGGTGCCCGGGACGGGCCCCAGCGTGACCTCGGTCCACAGCGAGTGCCCGTCGGGGTGTTTGAGCCGGCGGGTGCAGCGCAGCCGGGCCTGGCGGCCGCGGAGGACCTCCTGGTAGGCCGCCCAGGTCCGGGCCTCGGCGGCCAGGTCGACCAGATCGGCGGCGCACTGGTGGGTGAGGGCGTGCGGCTCGGTGCCCAGGAGTCCGGCGAGGGCCTGGTTGGCGGTGAGGACGAAGCCGTCGCGGTCCACGACGGCCATGGCGAGGTGGGCCGCGTTGAAGGCGGCCCGGTAGTCGCGCAGCTCGGACCGTGCGCGGGACGACGGATCCGTAGCGGACGGGGTGGCCGGCGCCGACTGGGCCGCCGGTAGGACGGGGTGACGTTCCGTGATGGCCGATCGGATGCTGTCGGCCGCCGAACCGGTTCCCTCTGAGGTTCCGCTCACCGTTGGCTCCCGCAGTGCTCGTGAGTGTCCGTGCAGGAAAGTGTGCCGATCATAGAGGCTGACGGGAGGGGCTATCCAGCGGCATCGCCGCGCGGAGCAGGGTAGTTCGCCGTGATGACGAATCGTCGGCCAAAGGTCGGGCGATCGTTTCTGTGCGGCTCTGAACGCGCGGAGATCTCTGCTGATCCCACATGACCGATCGTGACGTTCTGTAGGTGGACGCGTCAAGTGCCGGGGTCACCGGGTTGCCGTACCGCTCACTCGTGTGGGGCAGCGGAACAGGGCATTAGTAAGACAATCGCCTCAAGGTGGACGAGATGGGATCAATCCACCACCGGAGGTCGATGTGCCGCGACAGCAGACACCCGGGGGAGTGGACCGCTCCCGCGTCCGGAGTACCGGGGCCGTGCTCACCTCCCTGACGGCGCTCGCCGCCATGTCGCTCGTCGCGGGTCCCGCCGTCGCCGAACCCGGGGCCGGCCCCTGCGCGCTGACCCGTACGGCGGCGCACCACTCCCTGGGCCTGGACAGCTGGAACGGCGCCTACCCCCGCCCCGAGCGGACCCTCGACGCGGTCATGGTCTTCCTCTCCTTCCCCGACCACCGGCCCGCCGTGACCCCGCAGGAGGTCACCGGCGACTACTTCCCCGCGACGAGCGAGTTCTTCGAGCGCGCCTCGTACGGCCGTTTCCGCCTCGTCCCGCACCCGCAGCGGCAGTGGGCCCGGATGCCCCGGCCGTCGACCGCGTACGGCATACAGCGCGACTGGGCCCCCGAGGACCGGGCGGCCTACGTCCGGGACGCGGTCGCCACCGCCGACGCCCGGGTGGACTTCTCGCGGTACGACGTCGTGTACTTCGTCGCCGACCCGGACGCGCCCGGGGTGGACTCCGACGCCACGAAGGTCGTCAACTTCGACCGCCCGATCCGCGCGGACGGTACCGACCTGCGCCGGATCGTCACCGTCTTCGAGCGGCACCCGCCGGACCGCCACGTCCTCGCCCACGAGACGGGGCACGTCTTCGACCTGCCCGACCTCTACCACCGGCCGACGGACGGCAAGGGCGACTGGGACACGTACGTCGGGGACTGGGACGTCATGGGCAGCCAGTTCGGGATGGCGCCCGACCTCTTCGCCTGGCACAAGTGGAAGCTGGGCTGGCTGGAGACCTCCCAGGTGGACTGCGTGCAGTCCGGTTCCTCGATGCACACGCTCCAGCCGCTCGCGCAGACCCCGCCGGCCGGCGGCACGGGCGGCACCCGGCTCGCGGTGATCCGTACCGGCGCCGGCAGCGCGATCGCCGTGGAGGCGCGCGGCTCCTCCGGCAACGACGGGGACACCTGCACGGAAGGGATCCTCGTCTACCGGGTGCGCAACGAGGCGGCGTCGGGCGGCGGACCGATCGAAGTGATCGACGGGCACCCGCGGACGGAGGCCTGCTGGGACCGCTCGGTGTACCCGCCGCTCGCGGACGCGCCGCTGGAGGTGGGCGAGACGTTCACCGTGCCCGGTGAGCGGATCACGATCGAGGTGGCGGACCGAACCCAGTCGGGCGCCTACACGGTCAAGATCACCACCTGAGCGGCGCCGCCCGCACCGGGACACGAAGAAGGCCCCCACTCGCGTGGAGGCCTTCTTCCGTCTGTGCGCCGCCAGGGACTCGAACCCCGGACCCGCTGATTAAGAGTCAGCTGCTCTAACCAACTGAGCTAGCGGCGCCTGCTGACATCGGAGACATTAGCATCCTGATCCGCGGAAGGAAAAATCGATATCCCCAGGTCGGTGGTGGGCCCGGCGGCACGGGCGGCGCGGACGAAGGCCCACAGCAGCGCCTCGGGGCCGGGCAGCCACGGCGACCGGGTCCCGGGGGCCACGAGCCACCGCGAGGGCCCGGCCGCGGCGGCCAGCGGCGGCACGGTCACCGCGTCGCCCAGGCCGTGGCACAGGGGGACCGGCGCCGTACGGGAGCCGCCCCACTCCTCCCACGCCAGCAGGGCGGGCAGCCGGTGGGCGGTGCCGGCAGTGGCGAACAGCAGCAGGCGGCCGCGGTGCACGGCGACGGGCCCGCAGCCGGGGCCCTCGTCCCAGAGCAGGTCCAGCACCCGGCGGCCGAGGACGACGGGGACGTTGACGACGTCGAAGGCGGTCCCGCACGGGAGCACGGCGCTCGCGCCCGGCCGCGCCAGCCACAGCGCGAGGGTGGTCCGCGGGGAGGCGGACGCGGAGGCGAGCCAGGCGGCGCCCTGTGCGGTGACGTGGGTGGCGGGCGCGACGCGGGCGTCGAGGGCGGAGGAACCGGATGCCGTCGTCAGGGTCGTCATGGATCCAGGTCTACCCGCCGTAGTGGTCCGGTTCCCGGGAGTTACCGGAATCGGGGACAGGGCGGGCCGTGCTGCGGTATGTTGCGCCCCGCATATGCCAGGTGCCGCGCGCACGGCCGCCCGTCGCGGTCAGGGGCCCTCGGGGCCGGCGTCGCGCTGGAGGGTCTCGCCGAACTCGATCATCTTGCGGGCGTAGTCCTCGGTCCAGTCCGCCTGCTCGGCGATCGTCGCCGGCGAGAGCCGGTCGAACCGCCGCGGGTCCGCCAGCTGCGCCGCCGCCACGGCCTGGAACTCCACCGCACGCTCCTGTGCCGCCCGGAAGGCCAGTGTCAGTTCCGTCGCTCGGACCAGGAGCTCGCGCGGGTCGTCGATCGACTCCAGATCGAAGAAGTGCTCCGGGTCCGTGGCGGCGTCCGACGGCTCGAAGAGCAGCGGCGCGGGCCGCAGCCTCCGCTCGGTCCGCTCGGGCTCTGCCATGCGTGTCCTCCAGCTGCTGCGCGTGCGAAATGCTTCCGGGCCACCGTCCATTGTCCAACGCCGCGCAAGAGTGCACCGCTGCGGACGGCGGTCGGCGGGAACGCCCGTACGGCATGTGGGGCGTACGGGGAACCCGGCCGGTCCCGTGGCGCACGGGTCGAGCAGGTGAGCGGCCGGCGCCCCCGCGGGCGCCGCGGTCCCGGCCCGACCGGGCCCCGGGACCGTGCTGACCGGCCGTCAGCCGCGTAGCGCGCCCGGGGGGTCCGGGCCACACGGTGGCGGGCTCCCCGGCGCGGTCCGCGGCCGGCGCCGCCACGTCGTCGAGCACGCCGGCCAGCCCGTCGGCGAGCCCCTCGGGGCGCGGAAGCCCTCGGGTCCGATCAGGCCGGGGATCCCCGGAACGGCGAGGGAACGGGCGGCGGGGAGCATGCCCGGACGGGTGAGGACGGGCAGCGGCATCTCGGCGGCCGGGGCGCCGCCCGTGGGGCCGGCGCCGTAGCTGACGCCGCGCGCCCGCCGGGGATCACGGGACGGTCCTCAGGGCCGCCAGGACACCCGGTGTTCGGCGAGGTGTGCCAGGACCGAGTGGTTGGCCTCCCAGCCGTCCGGGAACTTCACCGTCACCCCGAGCTGTACCGGCTCCGTCGAGGGGTGGTCGTCCAACAGCTCCGCTATGCCCGCCCGGGCCACCACGACGCACGCGTGCCGGTGCCGGGAGGCCAGCACGCACAGCCGGCCCGTCTCCAGGTGGAAGGCCGTCGCGTCCGGGCGTCCCGACAGCGGGTGGAGGACCACCGTGAGGTCGTACTCGCGGCCCTGAAGCCGGTTCGCGGTGTCCACGGTGACTCCCGTGACCCCGAGCCCGGCCAGTGCCGAGCGCACCGCGGCCGCCTGGTCGCGGTGCGCCGTGCCCACCGCGACGCGGTCGGCGGTGAGCGGGGCCGGGCCCCGGCCGTGCTCGTCGGAGGTCACCGCCCCCCGGTCCAGGGCGCGCCGGACCACCGCGGCCACCGCCCGGACCGCCTCCGGATCGGTGCGCGGGGTGTGCCGCGCCGGGAGCTCCAGCAGGCCCCAGCCCGACTCCGCCGCCTCGTCCAGCACCCGGTCCGGGCCCGAGCCGTCCGAGGGGACCCCGTACGCGAGGGTGCGCTCGCCCGGACCCGTACCGCTGCGGAACTGCGTGTACGGGTAGAACGCCCGGGAGACCAGCGGCGCGGCCGTCGCCGGGAGCCGCCAGGACACGGGGAGCCGGTGCTGCGGCAGCTGCGGATTGTGGGCCAGCAGGGTGGAGACCGCCGACGCGGAGGGGTCGTACGACAGACCCGCCCACTGCTCGGCACCGACGACGCTGAACGGGTCCAGCTGCCCCGGGTCGCCCACGAACAGGGCCCGCTCGAACAGCCCGGCCACGGCCAGCAGCGCGTCGGAGCGCATCTGGTACGCCTCGTCGACGATCGCGTGCTCCCAGGGCTCGGCGTCCTTGACGTACGCCCACTTCGCCGCCGTGGAGACGGTCACCGGCAGCTCGGCGAGGTCCCCGGGCTTGGCGGAGAGCGTCACGGACGGCAGCTCGCGGAGCGCCGGATCGTACGCGTCGCCGTCACTGCTGTGCAGCCGGCCGACCCTGAGGCCCGGGTCCTTCTCGGCGAGCCGCAGCACCAGGTCGTCGACCTGTGCGTTCGTCTGCGCGACCACCATCAGCCGGCGCCCGGCCGCGGCCAGCTCCCGCGCCGCCCGCACCACGAGCGTGGACTTGCCGGCGCCGGGCGGGGAGTCGACGACGACGCCCCGCTCGGTCCCGTGCAGCGTGTCGTGGAGGATCGCGGCGGTCGCCCGCGCGGCCGCCGCACCCGGGTCGAAAGCGGTCACAGGAGGTCCTCGTCGGTCACGGCGTCGGGCGCGGGGGCGGTCGGGGATGCCAGGTGTGCGGGCGGGCCGCCGTGCGTCCACGGGGTCCGCTCCGGGTCCGGGAGCTTCGGGCCGCCGCGGGCGTCGTGCTCGAACAGCGTCCAGCACACCCGGTCGCCCTTCTCCGGCACCGAACCCGGCTCCGGGTCCCGGCCGCGGCCCATCTTGTCCAGCAGCCGCAGCACGAGCCGCCCGTCCTCGTCGAACCGGACGAAGCGCGCCGACTGCGGGCGTCCGTCGAGCGAGCGGAACACCTTCGTCCCGCCCTCCTCGGCGAGCTGCGGCCGGTCCTCCGTGGCCACCATCACCAGCGGGCGCGGACTGGGCCGTTTCGTCTCCGTCCATTCCATCACCACCTCGGTGACCTCGCCGGCGAAGGCCTCGCCCGCGAGGCGCCGGCCCGCCATCACCAGCGGATCGTCCAGCGCCTCCTGGGCGTCGAGCCGTACCTGCTCGGTCTCCCGGGTGGCCAGCTTCTGAGCCGCCGTCACCGCGTCGTCGCGGCGCGGCTGCGGCGGCTCGCCGGCCCGTACGCGGTCCCGGTGGCCGGTGTACGACCAGCGGTCGCGGGTCCAGCGCTCCTCGGCGCGCTCCCCGGCCGGCAGCGCGCGCAGCAGTTCCACGGAGCGCCACACCGCGTCCCAGGCGGGCCGCATCTGCGCCTCCACCAGCGCCCGTACGTGCTCCTCGGCGCGGGCGAGCGCCGCCCCGTCCGGGGGCTGCGCCGTGCGCGCCGCGTCGTAGCGGGCCATCGCCGGAGCCAGCACCCGGTTGTCGAACGCCGGGTCGGTGGCCGGGCCCGCGGGCGGGACCAGCAACTGCCCGTCCCCGTCGCGGCCGAGCTCCGCCCGCAGCGCCTCCTGCGCTCCCGAGGAGCCCCGCGGGGGCGCTATCCAGGCGAGCAGCGCGCCCAGGTGCTGGTCCTCCAGGTTGCTCTGGCCGCTCGCCCAGTGCCGGGACAGCAGGTCCGTCGCCGAGACCAGCATCGAGGAGCCCGGAACCCGCGCGCGCTCGCCGAGGTGCGTGAACCAGCGCCCCAGCAGCGGCACCCGCGCGGGCGCCGGGTAGGGGTTCTCCGGATCCTCCTCGGCCGTCCGCCGGAACCGCATCGAGCGCCCCAGCAGCCGTACGTACTCCACGCCGGCCCGGCTCGGCACGATCAGCTGCGGAGCGTCCCGGCACAGCTCGGCCTCGACCTTGGTCTTGCGGCCCGTCTCCGGGTCGGTCTCGCTGCGCTCCACGAACTCCACGTCGTCGGCGTACGCGTCCACGTACGGCAGGACCACGTCCGCGAGGTCGGCCAGGAAGGCCCAGCGCAGGTCCCGGTCGCGCGGCTGGGGCACGACCAGCAGCCTCGGCTCCGCCGGATCGGTGCCCACCAGCGCGCCCAGCGGCGCCCCGGCCTCACCGGCCGTCGTCAGCGGCACGAGGACCAGCGGAGCCTCGGCCAGGTGCCGGTGCCGGACGGTGGCGAGCGGCTGGGCCCGGCCCGCCCGGACGGCCTGCAGCCGCGCGAGGGTGTTCAGCAGGCTCATCCGGTGCTCTCCAGCGCCTCGGCGCGCAGCCGGGCCGCGTGGTGCAGCGCCGCCGACGCGGGATCGTCGGCGCGGCCGCCGCCGAGGGCCGCCGCGAGGGCCGCCTCGACGGTGGTCAGCGCGCCCAGCTCACCCCGTACGGAGCGGCCCAGCGAGGTCAGCTCGTCGGCGGCGCGCGCCTTCTCCCGGCAGTGGAAGGCCAGCTCGCAGGCGGCCAGGCACTCGGGGGCGTACGAGGCGCCCACCGCGGCCACGGCCTCGGCCAGCTCCTCGGCGGTGCGCGCCGGGTCGAAGGTGAGCCCCTCGGGCAGGGCCCCGGCCAGCTCCTCGACCCGCGTCAGCCGGTCCAGCTGGCGCCGGGTGACGGCCCGCTCGCGGCGGACGTCGACCGGCGCCGCGGTGGGCAGGTTGGAGAAGTCCTTCGGGCAGACCAGCAGCACCGTGTGCCCGGCCTCGGCGCCCGGCAGCTTCTCGGCGGTCTTCTCCAGGGCGAGGACGTACACGGCGGACTGCCGGGCCGCGGCGCCGACCTTCGCGGCGTCGGCGGCGCCGTCGATCATCGGGAACGACTTGATCTCCACGACGGTCCAGCGGCCGTCGGGATGCACCACGACGGCGTCCGGCTCCAGGTAGGCGGGGGTGCCCGCCACCTCCAGGGCCAGCATCGGGTGGTCGAGCAGCGTCCAGGCCGCGGCGGCGGTGGCCTCCCGCAGGGCCAGCGCGGTACGGGCGGCGCGGCCCTCGGGCCCGGCGGCGGTGAGGTCGGGGACGCGGGCGTCCGGCCCGGGCGGCTCGGCGCCGGCGCCCAGGTGCTCGTGGACCAGCCGCAGCAGGGCGGCTCCGCCGTCGCCCTTGACCTTGGCCTCGAAGGAGTTCCCGCGGACGATGGCGAACTGCGACTGCCCGAAGGCGGCGGGGGAGCCGAGTGCCGAGGCCAGCGCCGTCTTGTCCACTCCGGCGCCGTCGAGCAGGGCGCGTCTGCCGCAGCCGGGGTTGGCGGCGAGGGCCGCCAGCGCGCGGGCGTCGAGCGGGCGGGGCGGCACGGCGGGGCCGCGCAGGCCGGCGAGCCGCTGCCGCAGGGTCGTCGGGCGCGGGGCCGCGGGCTCGGGGGCCCCGGGCCGGGGGACCGCCGGCCGCGGGGACTGCTGCGCGCTGCTCTGCGGGGGGACGCTGGGCGGGTAGGAGCTCACGGGCGGAAGTGTCCCATCCGCCACTGACAATCGTGGACTTACGGCGGAAACCGGTGGCCGGGGGAGCCGGTGGCCCGTGGGGCGGACGGGGTGGGCGACCCGCTGTTCGAGTGATGGATGATGGTCGGGCGACGGAAGCACCGTAAAACGCGCGAACTCTCAGATACCGGGAGAAATCACATGGCCCCCCGCATCCTGCTGGCCCGCCACGGCCAGACGGCGTGGTCCCAGCTCGGCAAGCACACCGGACGCACGGACGTGCCCCTGCTGGAGGAGGGCAGGCGCGGAGCGAAGCTGCTCGGCGAGCGGCTGGCCCGGGACCCGTGGGCGGGCCTGCGCGGCCTGGAGGTCCGCACCAGCCCGCTCGCGCGCGCGAGCGAGAGCTGCGACCTCGCGGGCTTCGGCGTCCGGGCCGAGCCGTGGGACGCGCTCATGGAGTGGGACTACGGCGACTACGAGGGCATGACCCCGGCCGAGATCCAGGCGGTCCGCCCCGGCTGGCTGATCTGGCGCGACGGGGCGCCGGGCGGCGAGTCGGTGGCCGACGTCGCCGCCCGCGCCGACGAGGTCGTCGCCTGGGCGCGCTCCGCGGAGCGCGACGTCCTGGTCTTCGCGCACGGACACGTCCTGCGCACCCTCGCCGCCCGCTGGCTCGGCTTCGAGGCCTCCTTCGGCGCCCGCATCCGCCTGGAGCCCACCTCGCTGTCCGTCCTCGGGTGGGCGTACGGGGCCCCCGCGCTGGAGCGCTGGAACGACACCGGGCACCTGGACGGCTGACGCGGTTCCCCCGCGGCCGCCGGACTCAGACCGCCGCGTGCCGGGTCAGGAACGTGCCGACGCGAGGGGAGCGCTGGTGCGGGACCAGGGCCCGGGCGGTCCCGGAGAGCATCGACCGGATCCGCGTCGACTGCACCTCGGCGAGCAGGTCCAGCACCCGGCCGCCCGCCCAGGCGGCTTCGTCCGGGGCGCCCGCGCGGGCCAGGTCGCCGGCCAGCTCGGCGGTGTAGAGGGCCACGTTCCGGGCGAAGTGCGGGTCCTGGAGGTCGGCGGCCCGGCGGGCGTGCCGGGCCGCGCGTGCGTACTCCCCGAGCGCCGCCCAGCAGCGGGCCTCCAGGAACTCCAGCTCGGCCTCGCCGAAGAAGGACATCCACTCGGGGTCCGTGTCCCCCTCGCCCCGGGAGAACTCCGTGTGGGCGCGGGCCAGCGCCTCCTCGCAGGCCTTGCGGTCGGCCAGCCCGGCCCAGCCCCCCGCCTCGCGCAGCGCGAGCAGCGACAGCAGCCGCGGGGAGCCCAGGGAACGGGCCGCGCGCCGGCCCGCCTGGGCCGCCCGTACGGACTCGCGGGAGCGGCCGCAGTCCCGCGCCAGGAACGCCATGTTGCTGAAGGCGTGCGCCTCCAGCCCCGCGTCCCCCGAGACCCGGGCCGTCGCCAGGGCCTCCGCGTAGTGCGAGCGGGCGTCGTCGAAGCGGCCGGAGTCGTGGGCCAGCCAGCCGACCGAGACGGCCAGCTCGCCCGCGCCCGCGTGCAGCCGGTCCTCGGTCGACTGCCGGGCGGCCCCCGCGTCGAGCAGCGCGTAAGCGGTGCGCAGGGGTTCGGCGGCCCTGCGGTACAGGGCGTCCGCGCCGTGCCGGTCGTCCAGCAGCCGGATCTGCCGTACGGCGTCCTCGACGGCGGCGGCCTCGGACTCGCCCGCGCGGGCGGGGACGCGACGGGTGTCGCCGAGCAGGGTGAGACCGAGGGTGGCGGCCGCCACGGTCGCGGAGCCTCCCGCCATGAACGCGCGACGCAGCACGTCGCTCTCCTTGGGACTGGGACCGGGACGGTGGTGGGCGGGGACGGGGACGGCGGCGTTCGCGGAGAAGGGGTCGCGGTGCGCTGCGCGCCCCCGGACGGCCTCGCGCGGCGGGAAGCCGAGGTCGGCCAGGGTGCGGCCGGGGAACAGATGGAGGAAGACCCGCTCGTACGCGTAGTTGGGACAGCGGATCTCACCGGACTCGACCCTGCCGATGTAGCGGGCGTCGCAGGAAACCGTTTCTCCGATCTCCTTCGCCGCCCGGCGCACCAGGGCCGCGAACTCGGCCGGGGAGCGCTGTCCGCGCAGCCGCCGGAACGTGGAGTTGGGGGAGTGGGGGGACGCCGCCATGGACGTGGCCTCTCTGGCGAGGGACGCAGCGCCGCGCCCGCCCCGCCTGTGGAGGGGGTGGCCCGGCGCGCATGAACGTACCCTCAGTGACGGGTCGTTCACACGATGTTTGGCTACAAAACGGATATCTCACCCGTGATCCGCCATGAACTGCCATCCTTTGCGGCGTCTTGGCGCCGCACCCGTTGACGTTCCCGTGCGTTGAACCCGTGCGGAGTGGGAGGCGACTCCCCGCTCCCGGCTCGTACGCGGATCGAGGAGGGGTTCCCTTGGTGGAGGCCGGCATGGAGAGCACTGGAACGCACACCGCGCCCGGGCCCGGTGCCGTTCCGGCCGGTGAGCCGGACCTGGTCACCGTGCCCACCCGGCAGGGGCTGGAGGCGGTCGACATCATCCGCCGGGCCGCCTGCCGGGCCGACGGGGTCGGGCCGGTCCTGCACGACGGTTCGGGCGACACCCTCGGCTTCCTCGTCCCGCCCGGCACCGCCGACGCCTGGGACCTGCCGGGCAGCGCGTGCACGCAGACCAACGGCCGGGGGATGCGCTTCGGCGAGGCCGCCTCGCCCACCGCGGGCGGCACGGGCTGGCTGCTCCCCCCGGAGGCCGTCGGCCCGGTGACCGATCCCGCGGTGCTGCGCGCGGCGCTCGGCGAGGCGGCCCGGCTGATCGAGGCCGCGGACAACTGCCGCTGAGCGGGCCCGTCCGCCGCCCCGTCACAATGGTGGGGTGGCAGGCAAGGAAAAGGGCAAGGGCAGGCAGCGCGGACGCGGCGGCGGCGAGGCGGTCGTCGGGCAGGTCGACGGCGGCCTGGCCCGGCTGGAGCCCGACCGCGAACGCGCGGACGGCTGGACCCTGCTGATCGACGGGGCCCCGCAGTCCCACGTGGACCTCGGCGACCCCGGGTACCTGGACTTCTCCTACCAGCGCCGGATCGGCCACCTCATCGACCTCTGCGCGCCGGCCCGGCAGCCGCTGAACGTGGTGCACCTGGGCGGCGGCGCCTTCACGCTCGCCCGCTACACGGCCGCCTCCCGCCCCCGCTCCGGCCAGCAGGTCGTGGAGATCGACGCGGCCCTGACGGCCTTCGTACGGAAACACCTGCCGCTGGACCCGCAGGCGCGGATCCGGGTCCGCTCGGCGGACGCGCGGGCGGGGCTGGCCAAGGTGCCGGACGGCTGGGCGGACCTGGTGATCGCGGACGTGTTCAGCGGCGCACGGACCCCGGCGCATCTGACGAGCGCCGAGTTCCTGGACGACGTGCGCCGCGCCCTTGCGCCCGGCGGGTGGTACGTGGCGAACCTCGCGGACGGTCCGCCGCTGGCGTTCCTGCGGGGCCAGATCGCGACGGCCGCATCCCGGTTCGGACAGCTCGCGCTGGCCGCCGACCCGGTGGTGTGGCGCGGGAAGCGCTTCGGCAACGCCGTGCTCGTGGCCTGTGACCGGGAGCTGCCCGTCGCGGAGTTCACCCGCCGGGTGGCGAGCGATCCGCACCCGGGACGGGTCGAGCAGGGGCGGGCCCTCGCGGACTTCGCGGGCGGAGCCCCGCCAGTACGCGACGCCTCCGCGGTGGCCTCCCCGGAACCGCCGCCGTCGGTGTTCCGGTAGGGCGATCGGCTCAGGCCGTGTCTTTCGGATCAGGGCGGGCCCGGGCTGATCCGCCCTGATCCGGAAGACGCGGCCTAAGGGCTGTCCCGTAATCCCTGGTGGATCAGCGCGCGGCGTCAGATGCGGTGCGTCGTAAGGCGGAGGGGCGCCCTCATGCTGGGCGTATGAGGGCGTTCCGACAACGCAGCGAGGCGCCGTAGCTGACGCCGCGCGCCCGCCGGGGATTACGGGACAGCCCTTAGGGGTCGACGAGCTCGACCCGCGGGGGGTGGTCGTGCCAGGTGCAGAACACCGACACCTCGCGGCCCTCCCGGGTGAAGGTGACCCGCATCCACAGGTCCTGCTTCCACACCTGCATGCGCCAGCCGGCCGCCGGGGTCGCGGAGACCAGTTCCGCCGAGGAGGGCCCGATGTCGAAGACGACCCGGCCGCCGGAGGTGCTGTACGACTTCACCGTGCCGTCGTCCCCGTCCGTCTGGCGCGGCTGCCGGCCGGCCGGCGGTTTCGGGGACGGCCTGGCCGAGGACGACGCGGCGGCGCCCGGCGAGGCCGACGCGGACGCGCTGGGGGACGGCGAGGGAGTGGGGGAGGGCGACGGCTCCGGGGACGGCGGGTCGGGCTGGTCGCGGTGCGTGGACGAGGACAGCGGCTGCGTGGTCAGCGGCACCGCGAGCGGCGGATCGTAGGCCGTACCCGACATGACGGTGTGCACGCCCCACCACGACAGGGTCACCGCGGCCCCGGTCGCCAGCGTCCACGCCATGGCATGTACAAGTCCTCGTAGCATCGAGCACATACTGCACCACCCGCCCCAAGAGGCGCCCGGCACCTCCCGGGGTCCCCCGAATGGACTACGGTGCGGGCCATGGCAAGTGTGCTCGTGGTCGAGGACGACCAGTTCGTACGTTCCGCCCTCATCCGGCACCTGACCGAGGCGTCGCACACCGTGCGCAGCGTCGGCACCGCCCTGGAGGCGCTGCGCGAGGTCGCCCACCACCGCTTCGACGTGGTCATCCTCGACCTCGGACTGCCGGACCTGGACGGGTCCGAGGCCCTGAAGATGCTGCGCGGCATCACCGACGTCCCTGTGATCATCGCGACCGCGCGCGACGACGAGGCGGAGATCGTCCGGCTGCTCAACGACGGCGCCGACGACTACCTGACCAAGCCCTTCTCCGTGGAGCACCTCTCCGCCCGGATGGCCGCCGTACTGCGCCGCTCGCAGGCGGCCGCAGCCGAACCGCCCTCGCGGGTGCTGCGCGTCGGCGGCCTGGCCATCGACCCGCTGCGCCGCCAGGCCGAGCTGGACGGAGCCGTACTGGACCTGACCCGGCGCGAGTTCGACCTGCTGGCGTTCCTCGCCGGGCGGCCCGGGGTCGTCGTGGCCCGCCGGGAACTGCTCGCCGAGGTCTGGCAGCAGTCGTACGGGGACGACCAGACCATCGACGTGCACCTGTCCTGGCTGCGCCGCAAGCTCGGCGAGACCGCCGCCCGCCCGCGGTACCTGCACACGCTGCGGGGCGTGGGGGTCAAGCTGGAGCCGCCCCGGTGAGGTGGGCCCTGGTCAAGGTGTGCCTCGCGGTCACCGCCATGGTGGTCGTGGCCTTCGCCGTACCGCTGGGGCTGGTGGTCCAGGAGATGGCCAGCGACCGGGCGTTCTCCAACGCCGAGCGGCAGGCCGCCACCATCGGACCGACCCTGTCCATCACGACCGACCCGGCGCAGCTGCGCAAGGCGGTGGAGACCACGCAGATGGGCGCCGCCGGGCGGATGGCCGTGCACCTGCCCGCGATCGGCGACAGTCCGCCCGCGGACATCGGCGACGGCTGGGCGGGCGAGCGGGTCGTCACCGAGACCCGCCGCATGGGCCGGGCCACGACGGCGACGGTGCCCGGCGGGGGATCGGCGCTGCTCCAGCCCACCGCGCTGGGGTCCGGGGACATCGCGGTGGTGGAGATCCTCGTGCCGGAGAGCGAGGTCAGCAACGGGGTCACCACCGCCTGGGCGGTCCTCGCGGGCGTCGGACTGGCCCTGATCGTGGGCTCGGTGGGCGTGGCCGACCGGCTCGGCGCCCGGCTGGTCCGCCCCGCCGAGCGGCTCGCGGACGCCGCGCACCAGCTGGGCGAGGGGCGGCTCGGGGCGCGGGTCCCGGAGGACGGGCCGAAGGAACTCCGCTCGGCGGCCGTCGCGTTCAACGCCATGGCGGACCAGGTGGTGCAACTCCTCGCCAACGAGCGGGAGCTGGCCGCCGACCTCTCGCACCGGCTGCGGACGCCGCTGACGGTGCTGCGGCTCAACACGGCCTCGCTCGGGGACGGTCCGGCCGCCGAACAGACCCGGGCGGCCGTGGAGCAGTTGGAGCGGGAGGTCGACACCATCATCCGTACGGCCCGCGAACAGCGCCCGGCCACCGGCCCGGCCGGGCCGGGCCCGGGCGCCGGCTGCGACGCCTCGGAGGTGATCCGGGACCGGATGGCCTTCTGGTCGGCGCTGGCGGAGGACGAGGGCCGCGAGGTGCGGCTGGCGGGTGTGGACCGTACGGTGCGCATCCCCATCGCGCGGCCCGAACTGGCCGCCGCCCTCGACGCGATGCTCGGCAACGTCTTCCGGCACACCCCCGAGGGCACCCCCTTCGCGGTGGACGTCCACGACACCCCGGACGCGGTCATCGTGCTGGTCTCGGACGCGGGACCGGGCATCGCCGACCCGGACGCCGCCCTGCGCCGCGGCAACGACGGCGGCCGTGACGGCTCCACGGGACTCGGCCTCGACATCGTGCGCCGGGTCGCGGAGTCGACCGGGGGCGATGTGCGGCTGGGGCGCTCGGTGCTCGGCGGGACCGAGATCCGGGTGTGGATCGCGCTGGACGGGCGGACCCGGGGCGGCCCGGGCGGCCCGCGGGTCCGACGCGGCCGGCGCAAGCGGCGCGGGGTCTGAGGCGACGGGGACCGCCCGCCGGGCCGGGGCGTCCGGTTCCGCCTCGGGTCGTCCGCCGGGGCGTCCGCCGGCGGCCCGGCGGGGCGTCCGGGCCGTCAGGCGGTGTCGCCCGTGTTCAGGCGCACGGCCTGGGCACGGCCGACTTCCGCGGCACGGTGCAGGTAGTCGGCGATGACGCCGAGTTCGGCGTCGGAGTAGCCCTCCAGTACGGCGCCGAAGGCACGGCCGGGGACGTCCCAGGCCGCGCCGATGCGTTCGCGGGCCTCGGGTGCGAGGGAGACGAGTGAGCGCCGGCGGTCGTTCGGGTCGGCGTGCCGTTCGACGACGCCCGCCTTGACCATGCGGTCGACGAGGCGGGTGGCGGAGCCCGAGGTCAGGCCGGTGAGGCGGGCGATGTCGCCGGTGCTCACCGGGCCGGGCTCCATGTCGAGGAGCGCGACGCACTGCAGGTCGGTGGGGTGCAGGCCGACGTGGTCGGCCATCGCCTGGCTGAAGCGCGAGTAGTCGGCGTAGTGCCGCTGGGTCTCCGTGACGATGCGCGCGAGCAGCTCCGCGCGGCTCCAGGCCTCACCCGTACGGGGGATCTCCGTTGACATCGACTTCTCCATGCTTCAAATTTATCTGTGTGGCGCAGGAAGTGCGTCACACAGAATCTGCGTCACATCCTCATCCTAGGGAAAGGGAACCGTTCATGTCGATCCTCGTCACCGGCGGCCTCGGCGCCGTCGCCCGCGGCCTCTCCGCACTCCTCGCCGCGGACACGCCGAAGCTGATGCTGTACTCGCCCCCGGGCCAGGGACGACGACCGTCCCGGAGACGCTCGCCCGGCGCGAGGACGACGTCTCCGGCCGGGACATCGGGCACCACGACCCCCAGGTCGGGCATCACACCCCCGGGGACCGTCCCGTCACCACGGGCCGGGCCGTCGCCGCCCGGGCGGGCCGGCACGCCCTGCGCTGAACCGGGCCGCCGGCATGCCGCCGGAGGTCACAAGGCTCCCGTCCGGGCCAGCCGGGCGTACCAGCGGGCGCTGGAGCGGGGGGTGCGGACCTGGGTGTCGTAGTCGACGTGGACGATGCCGAACCGCTTGCTGTAGCCGTAGGACCACTCGAAGTTGTCCAGCAGCGACCAGAGGAAATAGCCCTCCACCGGGGCGCCGTCCTCCAGGGCGCGGTGGACCGCGGCGAGGTGGGCCTCCAGGTAGCCGATGCGCGCCGGGTCGTGCAGTTCCGGGGCGTAGGCCGCCCCGTTCTCGGTGACCATGAGCGGCAGGCCCGGCGCTTCGCCGGCGAAGCGCAGCAGCAGGTCGTACAGGCCGGTCGGGTCGATCGACCAGTCCATGTCGGTCCGTTCGCCCGGAGGCTGGTGGAAGGCGATGTCGTCCGCGGCCGGCCAGGGGGAATGGGCCGTGGCCCCGTGGCCGTCGGCGCGCGGCCCCACGCGGCCCGGGGCCGCCGAGACCACCGCCGGGGTGTAGTAGTTCACGCCGAGGAAGCCCAACGGCTGGTGGATCAGCGCCTCGTCGCCGGAGCGCACGAAGGACCAGTCCGTCACGGAGGCCGTGTCCTCCATCAGGTCCTGCGGGTACGCGCCGTGCAGCAGCGGCCCCGTGAAGATCCGGTTGGCCAGGGCGTCGATCCGGCGCTGCGCGTCCAGGTCGGCCGCCGAGTCGGTCAGCGGCCGCACCGCGCTCGGGTTCAGCGCGATGCCCACCCGCGCGGTGGACGGCAGGACGGCCGTGGCCAGGCCGTGCGCCAGGTTGAGGTGGTGCGCGGCGCGCAGCGAGTCGGCGGGAGAGGTGCGGCCGGGCGCGTGCACCCCGGAGGCGTAGCCGAGGAAGGCACTGCACCACGGCTCGTTGAGGGTGGTCCACAGCTCCACCCGGTCGCCCAGCGCCTCCGCGACCCGTGCGGCGTACGCGGCGAACGCGTAGGCCGTCTCCCGCTCCGGCCAGCCGCCGGCGGCCTCCAGCTCCTGTGGCAGGTCCCAGTGGTACAGGGTCAGGCAGGGCCGGATCCCCTGCGCGAGCAGCTCGTCGACCAGCGCGTCGTAGAAACCGATCCCGCCGGAGAGCACCCGCGGCCACGACACCGAGAACCGGTAGGCCCCCAGCCCCAGCCCGGCCATCAGCCGGACGTCCTCCCGCCACAGCCGCAGGTGGTCCACCGCCACCTCACCGGTGTGGCCGCCGTACACCTTGCCCGGCGTACGGCAGAACGTGTCCCAGATGGACGGCCCGCGCAGTGCCGCGCCGCCCTCGATCTGGAAGGCCGCCGTGGCCGCGCCCCAGAGGAAGCCCTCCGGGAACCGAGCTCCGGCATCCGTGTCCGTCATCCCTTCACCGCCCCTTGCATGATGCCGCCGACGATCTGTCGGCCGAAGACCAGGAACACCAGCAGCAGCGGGAGCGTGCCCAGCAGCGCGCCCGCCATGATCACCGACTGATCCGGGATGTAGCCCCGGCCCAGCCCGGTCAGAGCCACCTGCACCGTCGGGCTGCCGCTCTGCGTCAGCGCGACGATCGGCCAGAAGAAGTCGTTCCACGCCATCACGAACGTCAGCATCCCCAGCACCGCCATCGCGGGCCGGGCCGCCGGGAACACCACGTGCCAGACGACCCGCAGTGAACTCGCCCCGTCCGTCCGCGCCGCCTCGATCAGCTCGGTGGGCAGTGCCTGCAGCAGGTACTGGCGCATGAAGAACACCCCGAAGGCGGAGACCAGCGTCGGCAGGATCACCGCCTGGAGCCGGTCCGTCCACGACAGCTCCGCGATCAGCATGTACAGCGGGACCACGCTCAGCTGCGGCGGGATCAGCATCGTCCCGACCACCAGCGTCATCAGCAGGCTGCGGCCGCGGAACCGCAGCTTGGCGAAGGCGAAGCCGGCCAGCGTGGAGAACGCCACCGTGCCGGCGGCGACCGTGCCCGCCACGACCACCGTGTTCAGCAGGGCCGTGCCCATGTGGGCGTCCGTCCACGCGACCTGGAGGTTGCGCCACAGGTTGCCGCCGAACCAGAACGGCGGCGGCGTCTGGGCCAGGCGCGTATTGCTCCGCGAGGCCGCTATCGCCGTCCACACCAGTGGGAACAGCGACCCCGCGGTGAACAGGGCGAGCACCACGTAGGTGAGCCGGCCCGCGCGCAGTGCCCTCATCGGGAGTCCCCCCGTCCGCGCAGCAGCCGTGCCGCGCCCGCGATCAGCAGCAGGATCAGGAACATCGCCCACGCGATCGCCGAGGCCCGGCCCAGGTGCAGGTTCACCCAGCCCTGCTCGTACAGGTACAGCCCGAGCGTCTGGAACTGGTGGTCCGAGCCGCCCGTGGCGCCCGCCCCGCCGTTGAACAGCAGCGGCTCCCCGAACAGCTGGGTCGCCCCGATCGTCGACACCACACAGGTGAAGAGGATCGTCGGCCGCAGCGAGGGCACGGTCACGTGGATGAACTGCTGCCAGCGCGAGGCACCGTCGAGAGCGGCCGACTCGTACAGCTCGGCCGGCACGGCCTGCATGGCCGCCAGGTAGATCAGCGCGTTGTAGCCGGTCCACCGCCAGATCACGATGGTGGAGACCGCCAGCTGGGAGGCGAAGGTGCCGTTCTGCCAGTCCACCGCCTCGAAGCCGACCACCGACAGCGCCCAGTTGACCATCCCGTAGTCCCGCCCGAAGAGCAGCACGAAGACGAGGGTGGCGGCCGCCACCGAGGTCGCGTACGGGGTGAGGACCGCGACCCGGAAGAAGGCCGACCCCCGCAGCTTGTAGTTCAGCAGATGGGCCAGGCCGAGCGCGATCGCCAGCTGCGGCACCGTGGACAGCAGCCCGATGGTGACCGTGTTGCGCAGGGCGTTCCAGAAGAACTCGTCGCCCCACAGCCGGGTGAAGTTCCGCAGCCCCACCCACGTCATGGCGTCCGGGTCGGTCAGCTCCACCTGGTGCAGCGCCGCCCAGCCCGTGTACAGCAGCGGGAACAGCCCGAAGGCGGCGAAGAACAGGAAGAAGGGCGCCACGAAGGCGTACGGGCTCCAGCGCACGTCCCACCGGTAGCGCCGCGAGCGCCACACCTGCCCCCGGCCGCCCCCCTCCGCCGCCGGCGACTTCGCACCGGCGGCGGAGGGGGAGGGGGACAGGACAGCCGTATCGTCCGTCACCGCAGCCTCACTGCTCCAGGGCGTTGTCGATCGCCTTCACCGCGGCCTCCCAGCCCTCCTGCGGGCTGCGGCCCTTCTGGTCGACCTGGAGCATCCCGATGTCCGCCAGGTTCTGCGCGATCACCAGGTCCTTCGGACCGATCACCGTCACCGGCACGCCCTCCGCCGCCCGCGCGAAGATCTCGCCGATCGGGGCGCCCCCGAAGTACGGGTGCTGCGCTCCCGACACCGCCGGAATCTTGTACGCGGCGCTCGCGCTCGGGAAGCTGCCGCGCTTCTCGAACAGCTTCGCCTGCTGCGCGGGAGCCGTCAGCCAGGCCGCGAGCTTCGCCGCCTCCTCGGCGTGCTTGCCCGCCTTGGGCACCACGAGGAAGGAGCCGCCCCAGTTGCTCGGCTTCGGCGCCGCCGCCACGTCCCACTTGTCCTTGCCGGCCGGACCGGCCTTGTCCTGGATGTAACCGAGCATCCAGGCCGGGCAGGAGACGGTCGCGAAGTTGCCGTTGGAGAAGCCCTGGTCCCAGGACGGGGTGAACTGCTGGAGCTTGGCGCTGAGCCCCTCGGTCGCGAAGGAGGCCGCCAGGTCGAACGCGCCGCGCACCGCGGGGTTGGTCTTGTAGGCGACCTTGCCCTGCTCGTCGTAGTACCGCTGCGCGCTGCTCCCGGTCACCGCCGCCATCACGCCCGACGCCGAGTCGACGAACGCCTTGCCCTCGCCGGCCTTCGCCTTGTAGGCCTTGCCCGCCTCCAGGTACTTGTTCCAGTCGCCCGCCCACAGCGCCCCGACCGCCGCCCGGTCGGTGGGCAGCCCGGCCGCCGCGAAGAGGTCCTTGCGGTAGCAGATGCCCTGCGGGCCTATGTCGGTGCCGAGGGCGACCGTCGCCCCGCTCTTCGCCGTGCCCTGGGACCACTTCCACGGCAGGTACGCGGACTTGTCCACGCCCGCCGCCTTGCCCAGGTCCACCAGCTTGTCCGCCTGGGTGGCGGTGATCTCGGCGATGTTGTTGACCTCGACGGCCTGGATGTCGGCGAGCCCGCTTCCGGTGCCCAGGTGGGTGAGGAGCTGCGGGTAGTAGTTCTCGTTCCGCTCGATGGAGGTCTGCTCGATGCGGATGCCGGGGTTCTGCGCCGTGTACTCGTCGTAGAGGCCGGCCTCCTGGAGCCCGAAGGCCCCGAAGACCCCGACGGTCAGCGTCGTCTTCGCCTTGCCGTCGGCCGGGGCTCCCGGCTCGGGCTTCTCGGCCGGGTCCTGCGCGCACCCCGCGAGCAGCAGGGCCGCCGCCCCCCACGCGGTGCCTGCTGTGAGAAGGGTTCTTCGGGCTCGGGTGTGGGCTCGCATGTGCATCCTCCCTGAAGGACGGAACGTGCCGGGTGTCGTGTGACACAGTGTGGGAGCGCTCCCACAGTCGTCAAGGGGTAGATTCACAACCGGGAGGAAGACATGAACGGGCACGGGCGCAGTGGGGGACGGCCGACCCTGGAGGAGGTCGCGGCGCGCGCCGGAGTCGGGCGCGGCACGGTCTCCCGGGTGATCAACGGATCCTCCAAGGTCAGCGAGCACACCAGGGCCGCCGTGGAGGCGGCCGTGGCCGAGCTGGCGTACGTACCCAACCGCGCGGCACGGGCCCTCGCGGCCAACCGCACCGACGCCGTCGCCCTCGTGATCCCCGAGCCCGAGGCCCGCTTCTTCGCCGAGCCGTACTTCTCCGACGTGGTCCGCGGGGTCGGCGCCGCCCTCGCCGAGACCGACGTGCAGCTCGTGCTCACCCTGGCCGGCAGCGACCGCGAGCGGCGCCGCCTGGCACAGTACCTTTCCGGCCACCGCGTCGACGGGGTGCTGCTCGTCTCGGTCCACGCGGGCGACCCGCTGCCCGAGCTGCTGGCCGAGCTCGGCATCCCCACCGTGATCAGCGGCCGCCGCTCGGCCGAGGAGACGCTGCCCAGCGTGGATTCCGACAACCTCGCGGGCGCCGCCGAGGCCGTACGCCACCTCCTCGGGCGGGGCCGCCGCGCCATCGCCACGATCACCGGCCCGCTGGACGTGTACGGGGCCCAGTGCCGCCTGGACGGCTACCGGCAGGCCCTGGCCGCCGCCGGACACCCGGCCGACGCGGAACTGGTCTCGGTCGGCGACTTCACCGAGGACGGCGGCCGCCGGGCCATGCGCGAGCTCCTGGACCGCAGGCCCGCCCTCGACGCCGTCTTCGCCGCCTCCGACGTCATGGCGGCGGGAGCCCGGTTCGAGCTGCGTGCCGCCGGCCGCCGGATCCCGCAGGACGTGGCGCTGGTCGGCTTCGACGACTCGGTGGTGGCCCGCCACATGCACCCGCCGCTGACCAGCGTCCGGCAGCCGATCGAGGAGATGGGCCGGACCATGACGCGGCTGCTGCTGGACCGGATCGCGGGCCGACAGCCCGCGGGGGAGCCGGGCGCGACGGGCGGCAAGGACCCGGGCGTACCGGCGGTCGTGCTGCCGAACAGCCTCGTGGTCCGCGAGTCGTCCTGACCCCGCACCGGGCAGGGGCCCCGCACCGGAGGCGGGCCCCGCACCGGGCACGCAGAAGGCCCCGGTCCGCTTTCGCGTACCGGGGCCTCCCCACAGGGTGAGTGACGGGACTTGAACCCGCGGCCACCTGGACCACAACCAGGTGCTCTACCAACTGAGCTACACCCACCATGTCCGGTCGGAGAACCGACCGGCCGAAGAAAAGCGTACAGGGTCCGGGAGGGTGCTCGCTCCACCCTTTTCCCGCGCCCGCCTCCGGTGTGCCCCGCCGGTGCGGCCCTACAGCCCCGGCACGACGTGCTTGGCGGCGATCGCCCGAGCCGTGTCCGAGTCCGGCCCGGGCTGCGGCACGAAGACCGCCTCGCGGTAGTAGCGCAGCTCGGCGATCGAGTCCTTGATGTCCGCGAGCGCCCGGTGGTTGCCGTTCTTCGGCGGACTGTTGAAGTAGGCCTTGGGGTACCAGCGGCGCGCCAGCTCCTTGACCGAGGACACGTCCACGATCCGGTAGTGCATGTAGCCCTCCAGCGCGGCCATGTCGCGCAGCAGGAACCCGCGGTCGGTGCCGACCGAGTTCCCGCAGAGGGGCGCCTTGCGCGGCTCCTTCACGTGTTCCCGTACGTAGGCCAGGACCTGCGCCTCGGCATCCGCGAGGGTGGTCCCGCCGGCCAGCTCGTCGAGCAGTCCGGAGGAGGTGTGCATCTCGCGCACCACGTCGGGCATGGTCTCCAGTGCGGCGTCCGGCGGGCGGATCACGATGTCCACGCCGTCGCCGAGCACGTTGAGCTCCGAGTCGGTGACCAGTGCGGCCACCTCGATAAGTGCGTCGTCCGTCAACGAGAGCCCGGTCATCTCGCAGTCGATCCACACCATGCGATCGTTCATGTGTCCCACCTTATGCGGTCCCTTCGGGCCGGGACCGCACATGCGGAAGGTCCCCCGCCGGCGGTGACCGGCGGAGGACCTGCGCCTCACGTACCCGCTGTGGGGGTTACGCGTGTTCCCGCAGGACGCGGCCCGGGGCGTACAGCTCCGTCACCGTCGGGCCCGCGGCGGCCAGGGCCGCCGCCGCCCGCTGGGGCTGCGGAGTGCGCTGGTGCGGCAGGGGCCCCCCGGAGATGTCGGAGACCTGCGCCACCTCCGCCTGCGGGCGGCGTGCCCGATAGGCGGACCGGTAGGCGGCCGGGGAGGACCCCAGCTGCCGCCGGAAGTGACCGCGCAGGGCGACCGGCGAGCGGAACCCGCAGCGCCCGGCGACCTCGTCGACCGAGTAGTCGGACGTCTCCAGCAGCCGCTGTGCCTGGAGCACCCGCTGGGTGATCAGCCACTGCAGCGGCGCGCTGCCGGTCAGTGAGCGGAAGCGCCGGTCGAACGTGCGCCGGCTCATGTAGGCGCGGGCCGCCAGGGTTTCCACGTCGAACTGCTCGTGGAGGTGCTCCAGCGCCCAGGCGACGACCTCGGCCAGCGGGTCGGCGCCGATCTCCTCCGGCAGCGACCGGTCGAGGTAGCGCTCCTGGCCGCCCGTCCGGCGCGGCGGCACGACGAGCCTGCGGGCCAGGGCCCCGGCCGCCTCGCTGCCGTGGTCCGTGCGCACGATGTGCAGGCAGAGGTCGATTCCGGCCGCCGTGCCCGCGGACGTGAGCACGTCGCCGTCGTCGACGAACAGTTCGCGCGGATCGACGTGGACGGACGGGTACCGCTTGGCCAGCGTCGGCGCGTACATCCAGTGCGTCGTCGCGGGCCGGCCGTCCAGCAGACCGGCGGCGGCGAGCACGAAGGCCCCCGTGCACAGTCCGACGATCCGGGCCCCCTCCTCGTGCGCCAGACGCAGCGCGTCGAGCGCCTCGGGCGGCGGCGGTGAGGTGATGGAACGCCAGGCGGGCACGACGACCGTGCCTGCCCGGGCGATCGCCTCCAACCCGTATGGCGCGGTCAGTTCGAGTCCGCCGGTGGTCCTGAGCGGACCGTCCTCACCGGCGCACACGAGCAGTCGGTAGCGTGGAACTCCCGCGTCCTGCCGGTCGATGCCGAACACGGAAAGTGGAATGGAGCTCTCGAAGATCGGTCCGCCGCTGAAGAGCAGCACCGCGACGATCTCCCTGCGGCGACGCCCCGCGAGCTTCCGGCCGGCGTCTGCGACGACGGCGGTGGAATCCTGGCTCATGGCGCTAAGCCCCCCTTGGGTGTCGCGACTCCTTGGTCTGGTCGCACCTGCACGTTTCCCCTCGGCCTTGCACGTGGATCCCCCGCCGTAAATACATGATCGAATCTACTGCGTCCCGTGGTGTCGGCGTGACAAGTTCAGCACGCAGCGCTATGTCGACTTGGCAACTTGGCGAAAAGCATTCGATCAGGAAGCGTTCCACTCCGCTACCCGGGTGGGAAGCGTGCTGTCCGGCCATGGCCAGTACCCGTACGGTCACGGCGCCCCCCGGGCTCCGTCGTCGCTGGTGGTGGGGGGAGCGGGCGGACATTCCGGCAAGGGGGGCACCCTGCCGGGAAGTTGGCTTAAAACATGCGGGTGTGGGTGTACGAATAAGTCAGTCCTGCGGGGACGCGGTGTCGGAGCCGTGGCAGCCGCGGTGGCTCCCCGTGCCGGAGCGCGAGTGCCGGCCGCGGTGGACGGACGGCGTGCGCGCCTCCGCCAGGACCCGGTCCGCGGCCCGGTCCGTCTCCTCCGAGTAGCGCAGCATCGCCCGGCACGCGGCGGTGACGACGAGCAGCCCGAGGGTCGCGACGGCGGCCCCGCCGTAGGAGGTCCCGTAGACGACGAGCACCACCGGGACGAGCAGGCAGCTGAAGGCGGCCCAGCGCACGACGTCGCCCGCGGGGTCGTCGTGGGGGTGTCCGGAGCGGTGCGCGGACGGGTGGAGGGGTGATCGCGGGGCGGGGGCGGACGGCGGGGTCGTGTCGGCGAACGGGGCGGACTGCGTCCGCCGGGCGGGCTGGACGGGGTGAACCGGATGGCCGGGCACGGCGTACTCCCTGCGGGCTCTTCCTGGACGGTCGGACGTGTGTCCAACGCCTCGCGACGGGCCTCGGTCACTGTGCGCACGGGTGGCTCCGCCCGGACTCGTCACTGGCTGTAGGGGACAGCGGTCATTGCCAAGGAGCGCTCGCTCCGGCATGCTCCCTGGGACGCTCTCCAGGGGCGGCAAGCCCTGTGCAGGATCAGAGTGTCGCCGTACCCTGGTGGGTATGGGCTTGGGAAGATGCTTCCCGGACAGAGCTCCGTCACACAGTGTCGCCACTTTTCCCCTGTCGCTTCCTCCAAGAACCTTCGCCGAGACACCCATGGCCGGTCACGAATTCTCCGAACCCGGGGACCGCAAGCGCAAGCGCCTCGCCGACCCCGCGTCGGCCGCCGAGCTGCGTGCGGTGGAACAGCCACGCCTTCCGTGCGACCCGGCCTTCCGGCACGGGGTCGTCGTGGGATTCGACGGCTCCACGTCCAGTGAGCGCGCCCTCGCGTACGCCATCGGCATGGCGAGGCGCTCCGGATCCGGCCTGATCATCGTCCACGTGGCCAACCGGCTGCCCACCACCGTGTGGGCCGGCTGCGAGCCACCCGTCTTCGTGGACGTGCCCGACCACCGGACCGAGGTGCTCGGGCTGGAGCTCGCCTGCGCGGACTACCTGGCGGAAGTGCCATGGATCCTGGTCGAGCGCGGTGGGGACATCTGCCATGAGCTGGAGGAGGTCGGCCGGGAGTATTCGGCCGACGCCATCGTCGTCGGCTCCACGCACGGGATCGTCGGCCGGATCTTCGGATCGGTGGCGGGTCGGCTGGCCAAGCGCGCACAGCGACCGGTTGTTGTCATTCCGTAACCGGCTGTACGGCGCTTGTGCGGTTGTGCGTCTATGTAAAGGGTAAATAAGTGCCGCTGGGACGCAGCAAACAACTGCAGATCGAAGGGAGCCCGCCGTGGACAACGGTGTCTCTGCGGGAAGCACGGCCTCGACTTCGACCCTCGGGCACATCGCCCTGGGTCTCACCCTTCTGGCGTTCGGCGTCGGTCACACCGGCGTCATCGACGGCGTGACCGCCGCCGGCTCCGTGTCGCTCGCGACGTACGTCGGCGGTATCGCCCTGTTCGTCCTCGGGATCCTCGAATTCCGCGGCGGTGACGGATTCAACGGCACGGCGTTCGCGGGCCTGGGAGCCTTCTGGTTCACCTGGGCCGCGGGAGCGGACGCGAAGGTTTCGGCGGACGCGGCCGGAACGTTCCTTCTCCTGTTCGTGCTGCTGGGCGTCACCCTCACCGTGGGCGCCGCGAGCGGCCTGTTCGGACAGGCCGTGTACGGCCTGTTCACCCTCTCGCTGCTGCTCCTGGCGATCGGCGCCTTCGCGGACAGCGGCGTGCTGGGCAAGGCCGCCGGCTGGGTGGCTGCGGTCGCCGGGCTGCTGGCCTGGTACGGGGCCACCGCGGCCCTGGCGCACTGGCCGATGGCCTTCGGCCGGGGCAGGTCGGCGAACCGCAGCGCGGTCGCCGCGAGCTGAGCCGAGCTGAGCCGAGCTGAGCGGCACCGCCACCTGTCGGCGGGCCGACCGCCCGGAACGCGGAACGGCCCCCGGGGTGTCCCGGGGGCCGTTCCCTGTGTCGTGCCCGGCGGGCCGGATCGGCGCGCCCGTCGCGCCCCGCCCGCCGCCGCCCGCTATTCGACCGTGACGGACTTCGCCAGGTTGCGCGGCTTGTCGATGTCCCGGCCCAGGGCCAGGGCGGTGTGGTAGGCGAGCAGCTGGAGCGGGATGCCCATCAGGATCGGGTCCAGCTCGTCCTCGTTCTTGGGCACGAGGATCGTGTGGTCGGCCTTCTCCTGCTCGCGGTGGGCGACCGCCAGGATCCGGCCGCTGCGGGCCTTGATCTCCTCCAGCGCCGCGCGGTTCTTGTCCAGCAGGTCGTCGTCGGGGACGATCGCGACGGTCGGCATCGCCGGCTCGATGAGCGCGAGCGGGCCGTGCTTGAGCTCGGAGGCCGGGTAGGCCTCGGCGTGGATGTAGGAGATCTCCTTGAGCTTCAGCGAGGCCTCCAGGGCCACGGGGTAGCCGCGCACCCGGCCGATGAACATCATCGACTTGGCCTCGGCGTACTCGGCCGCCAGCTTCTTGATCTCGTCCTCGCCCTCGAGGATCTCCTGGATCTGCGCGGGCAGCTTGCGCAGGCCGTCGATGATCCGCTTGCCGTCGGTGACCGACAGGTCGCGGATGCGACCCAGGTGCACGGCGAGCAGCGCGAAGGCCACGACCGTGTTGGTGAAGCACTTGGTGGAGACGACGCAGACCTCGGGGCCGGCGTGCACGTACACGCCGCCGTCCGCCTCGCGGGCGATCGCGGAACCGACGACGTTGACCACGCCGAGGACGCGGGCGCCCTTGCGCTTGAGCTCCTGCACGGCGGCGAGGACGTCGTACGTCTCGCCGGACTGCGAGACCGCGATGTAGAGGGTGTCGGGGTCCACGACCGGGTTGCGGTAGCGGAACTCGGACGCCGGCTCGGCGTCCGCGGGGATCCGGGCCATGCCCTCGATCAGACCGGCGCCGATCATGCCGGCGTGGTACGAGGTGCCGCAGCCCAGGATCTTGACCCGGCGGATGCCGCGCGCCTCGCGCGGGTCCAGGTTCAGGCCGCCGAGGTGGACGGTGGAGAAGCGGTCGTCGATCCGGCCGCGCAGCACGCGGTCGACCGCGTCGGGCTGTTCGGAGATCTCCTTGTGCATGTACGTGTCGTGGCCGCCCATGTCGTACGAGGCGGCCTCCCACTCCACGGTCTCCGGGGTGGCGGTCGTGGTCGTGCCGGTCGTCGTGTAGGTGCGGAAGTCGTCGGCCTTCAGGGTGGCCATTTCGCCGTCGCCGAGGGTGACGACCTGGCGGGTGTGGGCGACCAGGGCGGCGACGTCCGAGGCGACGAACATCTCCTTCTCGCCGATGCCGAGGACGACAGGGGAGCCGTTGCGGGCGACGACGATCCGGTCGGCGAAGTCGGAGTGCATGACGGCGATGCCGTAGGTGCCCTCGATGACCTTCAGCGCCTCGCGGACCTTCTCCTCCAGGGAGTCCGCCTGGGAGCGGGCGACCAGATGGACGATGACCTCGGTGTCGGTCTCCGAGACGAAGACGACGCCCTCGCCCTCGAGCTTGGCGCGCAGCTCGGAGGCGTTGTCGACGATGCCGTTGTGGACGACGGCGACCTTGTTCTCGGGGTCCAGGTGCGGGTGGGAGTTGATGTCGCTCGGGGCACCGTGCGTGGCCCAGCGGGTGTGGGCGATGCCGGTGGTGCCGGTGAAGCGCTTGGGCACGCGGGACTCCAGCTCGCGGACCCGGCCCTTGGCCTTGACGACCTTCAGAGCGCTGGCCTTCGGGCTGTTGACCACGATGCCCGCCGAGTCGTAGCCGCGGTACTCCAGCCGCTGCAGACCCTCCAGCAGCAGTGGTGCCACGTCACGCTTGCCGATGTATCCCACGATTCCGCACATGCGGTGTTGCCCCTCCTGAAGTCCGGTGATCCGTGCTCAGCCGTAGACGATGCGGCGCAGTTGCCGGAGCGAGAGCTCCGGCGGCGCCACGGCGCGGTGCGGCAGTTCTGCCGCGATCCGCTCGAAGATCTCCGCGTTCACCGATCCGCCGGACTGCAGTTCCCGGTGGCGGCGGCGGACGAACTCCTCGGTCGTCTCGTCGAAGTACGCGAGCACGTCGAGCACCACCCGGGTGGCCTCGCCGCGCTGGAGCGCGGTGCTGCGCACCAGGTGGTCGACGAGGTCGTCGTGCGACGGACGGCGATCGAGCACCCGTAGATAGTGGCGTCTCACGGAAGTGAATGCAAAGATCCTGCCCGGAATCGGGCAGGATCTCTCTGGTCCGTACCAACGGAATGGATGGATCCGGTCAGAAACGCCGCAGAACGGACTGTTTGGCGGCCGTGAACTCGTCCTCCGTGAGGATCCCCGACTGGTGCAGCTCGCCGAGTTCGCGCAGCCGCCGCAGCAGCGTGTCGTGGTCCGCCGGGCCGTCCTCCGGGGCCGGGGCTGCGGCGGCCGCGGCCGCCAAGGCGGGAGCGACCCTGGTGGCGGGGGCCGCCGGGTGCGGCATGCGCGCGGCCACCGCCGCGGCGACCAGTGCCATCAGGGGATCGTTCTTGAAGCCGAAGAGCTCCACCGTGTACGGGTCGTACTTGGGCGGCGTGGCGGCCGTGTTCCCCGTCGGGGCGAAGCGCAGCCAGCCGTTCGTCAGCCCCTTGGACGGGCACCACTCCACCGCCCGGAGCTCCGAGAGCTTGACGGTTCGGGTCCCGCCGGAGCGCTTGGCCTCCTCCGCCGTCCAGTTCCACTCCAGGGTGACGCGGTCTCCGTCGAAGGCGACGGTTCCGTCGCCCGCGCCCGCCGTGATCGGCACCGGGGGGCCGGTCAGCAGGTACGCGTCCGCCGGGCCCGACTCCACCTGTTCCAGCAGCAGGGCGTTGCGCACCTCGTCCACGAAGTACTCCGCGACCCCGCTGCGGTCCGAGTCCACGGTGAGGCGGTACGGGTCGGAGGCCTCCGGCAGCCGCCCGCCCGTCACCTGGAGCAGGGGATCGGCGCCGTCACGCAGCCGCAGCCGGAGACGCCCGGAGCGGCGGCCCGGTTCGTAGCTGATCCCGGCCACCGCGCGCAGCGGGACGGCGACTTCGCCGAGGGTCTGGCGCAACAGCCCCACCCCCTTGTCGCGGCCCGGAACGATGCGCACCGTGTCCCCGTCGAAGGTCCATGTGCCGTCCTTCTGGATGATTTCCGCCATCCGACGATTCTTGCACCGGCCGGCGCGCCCCACGGGGTCTATACCTGGCTGCATGAGAGTCCTGCGACGCACGCTCGGTACCCTCCTCGCCCTCGGCGCGTTCGCCGCCGCGTCCTCCTGCACCGCCGCCCGCGGTGACGACGCCCGGCCCGGCGACGATCCCCCCGCCGTGCTCGCCCCCTTCGAGCGGCTGCTGCCGGCGCCCGCCATGGCCCGCGCCGAAGGCCCGGGGTACGCCTTCGGGGCCGGCACGGTGATCCGTACCGGCCCGGCCGCGGGCGAGGAGGTCCGGCAGCTCGGCGAGCTCTTGGCGGAGCAACTGCGCGGCCCCAGCGGGCTGCCGCTGCCCGTGGTCGACGGGGCGGCGGGGGACGGCATCCGGCTGCGGCTCGACGGGGAGGCGGAGGGGGTGGGGGACGAGGGCTACCGCCTGGAGTCCGGCCCCGACGGGATCACCCTCACCGCGCGCACCCCCGCCGGGCTCTTCCACGCGGGGCAGACGCTGCGGCAGCTGGTCCCGGTGGCCGGGCCCGGCACGGTGCCGGGCGGGACGGTCGAGGACCGGCCGAGGTTCGCGTACCGGGGGGCCATGATCGACATCGCCCGGCACTTCTTCACGGTGGCTCAGGTGAAGCGGTACGTCGACCAGCTCGCCCAGTACAAGGTCAACACCCTGCACGTGCACCTGACCGACGATCAGGGGTGGCGCCTGGCGGTCGACTCCTGGCCGCGGCTCGCGGAGCACGGCGGCGGCAGCGAGGTCGGCGGCGGGCCCGGCGGCTACTGGACCAAGGCCGAGTACCGCGAGCTGGTGGCGTACGCGGGGGCGCGGTACGTGGACGTGGTCCCTGAGATCGACATGCCGGGTCATGTGAACGCGGCGCTGTCCTCGTACCCGGAGCTGAACTGCGACGGGAAGGCCCCCGAGCGGTACACCGGGATCAAGGTCGGCTTCAGCTCGCTGTGCGTGGCGAAGGAGCGGACGTACGAGTTCGTCGACGACGTGCTCGGCGAGCTGGCGGAGCTGACGCCCGGGCGCTACCTGCACATCGGCGGCGACGAGGCGCACACGACCCCGGCGGCGGACTACGCGGCCTTCATGGACCGGGCCCAGGCGGTGGTCGCCAAGCACGGCAAGACGGTGGTCGCCTGGCACCAGCTGGCGGCGGCCCGGCCCGCCGGGGGCGCGGTCCTCCAGTACTGGGGCCACGACAGGACGTCGGCCGCGGAGAAGGCCGGGGTGGTGGCGGCCGCGAAGGCGGGCCACCCGGTGATCCTGTCGCCGGCGGACCGGCTGTACCTGGACATGAAGTACGACGCGGCGACGAAGCCGGGCCTGGCCTGGGCCGGCCACGTGCCGGTCGAGCGGGCGTACTCCTGGAACCCGGGCGCCTATCTGGCCGGGGTGCCGGAGTCCGCGGTGCTGGGGGTGGAGGCGCCGCTCTGGACGGAGACGATCGCGACCCGGGCGGACTGGGAGTACATGGCGTTCCCTCGGGTGCTCGGGCTGGCCGAGCTGGGGTGGTCGCAGGCCGGGTCGCTCGGCTGGGACGACTACCGGCGGCGGCTCGCGGCGCAGGGGCCCCGGCTGGACGCGCAGGGGGTGGACTTCCACCGGGCGCCGGGCGTGCCCTGGAACTGAGCACGGCGGGCCCCGGCGGGTGGACGCGCGGCGGCGCGGTCGCGAAGAGGGGCCGCTGGGGTCTTCGCGTCCGCGCCGTGGTGCCGGGGGCGGGCGGGATGTCGAGGGACCGTATCGACAACCACCCGCCCCCGGCGTGCGATTCTTAGGTTAGCCTCACCTAATTAGAAGTGCAATGCCGAAGGGCCCCGGTGGGAAACCGGGGCCCAACTCGACACCGTTCCACGGCCGATGGCCGCTGACTAGCACTCGGACGCCGGATCCTCGCCGGGCGCCGTGCCCGCGGCGGCCTCGGCGAGGAGCTGCTCCTCGCTGGCGCCGAGCCGCCAGTACCCGGCGAAGCCGACCGAGCGACGGTCGATCGCGCGGTCCCGCACGAAGTGGCGGCGCACCGCGCGGACCGCGCCGGCCTCGCCCGCCAGCCACACGTACGGGGCGACGGCTTCCGGGAGCCGTGCCGAGCGCAGCGCCTCCGGCACCGCCCCGGCGCGCTCACGCGCCGCCTCCCCGCGCACGATCCAGGTGACGTCCGCACCGGCGGGAGCCCGCAGGCCGATCCGGTCGTCCGCGTGCGGCACCTCGAACCAGGCCCGTACCGGCGGGCCGGCGGGCAGCCGTTCCAGGATCGCGGCCGCTGCGGGGAGGGCGGTCTCGTCCGCGTACAGGAAGAACGCGTCGGCGCCGGCCGGGGGCCGGAACCGTACGGACTTGTTCTCCGCGACGGCCGGACCGATCGCCAGGATCCGGCGGCCGGCGACCGCGCTGCCCGCCCAGCGGGCCGCGGGCGATCCGCCCGGCCGCCGGCCGCCGGCCCGGCGTCGTGCAGCACGAAGTCGATGTCGACCTCGTCCGCGCCGTCGGGCGTACGGCGCTGCTCGCGCACGGTGTACGAGCGCATGGGCGGGCGCTCCTCGTCCGGCATCCCGCGCCAGGCGGCGTACCAGGTGTCCTCGCCGGTGGACGGGAGCACGGTGTGCTCCCGGTGCGACGGCGGCAGGAACAGCGACAGGCTCTGGTCGAAGCCGCCCGAGCGGAACTCCGCGAGGGCCTCCCCGCCGAACGTGACGCGCAGGAACGAGTGCCCGAGCCGGAGGGTGCGCACCACTTCGAGGTCGAAGAACCGGAAGGGGGCGGCGGCCGGGGTGTCCGGCGCGGCGGCGGTCATGCGGAGATCCCTCCGGAGTTCGGCCGGTGTGCAGCCGGGACGTCGGCCTGGACACCGGCCCGAACGGAAGGGAGGTCAGCCGACCTTCTTGGCGTCCTGGACGGCCTTCGCGAGGTCCTCCAGGATCTGGGCGCACTTGTCGTACGAGTAGATCGGCTCGGTCACGCGGGGGGCGACCTGGCCGGCCTTGACCGCGGGGAGCTCGGCCCAGGTGGGCTTCTCCTTGCCCAGGGTCTCGGGCTGCAGGGCGCTGCTGCGGTTGTCGAGCAGGATGAGGTCCGCCTTGTACTTGCCGGCGTTCTCCCAGCTGAGGCTCTCGAAGAAGTCGCCCTCGTCCAGCTTGTCCGGGGTGATGAACTCGACGCCCAGCTGCTGGAAGTAGCTCAGGTCGGCGGAGGTCTTCGGGTTGGAGGCGTAGAAGATCTCCGGGGAGCCGGAGCCGACGAGGACCTTGATGCCAGGGTTGGCCTTGGTGGCCTGGCGGACCTTCTCGGCGGCGGCCTCGAAGCGGGCCTTCGCGTCGGCCGTCTTCTTGGCCTCCATGTCCGCGCCCAGGGACGTGGCGAGGTCGGCGGTGCGCTGGAGGGCCTTGTCCATGGTGGCGTCCTTGCCGACGCTGATCGCGGCGGCCGGGGCCAGCTTCAGGATCTTGTCCTTGGACGCCTCCGGGACGTACCAGTAGCTGCCGTCCCAGGTGTTGGTGACGAGGAGGTCGGGCTGGAGGGAGGCGTACTTCTCGACGTTGAACTGGTCGTAGACGTTCCCGAGGATCTCGACCTTGGATATGTCCAGCGAACCGGCCTGGACGTCCGGCTTGCCGTCGGCGGTCTTGGTCGGGCCGAAGACGCCCTTGACCGGGACGCCGTAGTCGTGGAGCGCGGCGGCGGTGCCGGTGAAGGCGACGATGTTCTTCGGCGTGGACTTGCTGCTCACGTCGACGCCGAGGTCGTCCTTGAACGTCCACGGGCCCGAGGCGGCCGCGCCCTTGTCCTTGCCGCCGTCGCCCTTCGCCGAGTCGTCGCCGCCGCCGCACGCGGCGAGCGCCGCGACGAGGCCGAGGGCGCCGCCGGCGGCGATGAAGCCGCGACGGGTGAGGGGGGAGGTCCGCGACTTGGGCATGTCGATGTCCGCTTTCGTGGGTCAGGGCGGCCGCTGGCCGTTTGGAGGGAAGGTTAGCCTAACCTTTCCCCACAGGTGCGAGGAGGGCGGGTCTCCCGCCGGGCGCGCGGGCCCGGCGGGCGGCTGGCCGGGGGCGGCGGAAACGCCGTCAGGAGACTGCGGACGGGTCACCCGACACGGCTCTCCCCGACACGGCTCTCCCCCGGCCCGCACGCGGACCGGGGGAGAGGGCGAAGCGGGGCGCGGTCAGACGGAGAAGCCCAGCTCGCGGGCGATCAGCATGCGCTGGACCTCGCTGGTGCCCTCGCCGATCTCCAGGATCTTGGAGTCGCGCCACATGCGGGCCACCGGGTACTCGTTCATGAACCCGTAGCCGCCGTGGATCTGGGTGGCCTCGCGGGCGTTGTCCACGGCCACCGTCGAGGAGTACAGCTTCGCGATCGCCGCCTCCTTCTTGAACGGCTCGCCCGCCACCAGCCGGGAGGCCGCGTCGCGCCAGCCGACGCGGGCCATGTGGGCGCGCATCTCCATGTCCGCGATCTTGAACTGGATGGCCTGGTTGTCGCCGATGGCCTTGCCGAACGCGTGCCGCTCCCTGGCGTACTTCACCGACTCGTCCACGCAGCCCTGTGCCAGACCCGTCGCCAGGGCGGAGATGGCGATGCGGCCCTCGTCGAGGATCCGCAGGAACTGGGCGTAGCCGCGGCCCTCCGCGCCGACCAGGTTGGCCAGGGGCACCCGTACGTCGGAGAAGGACAGCTCGCGGGTGTCCGAGGAGTTCCAGCCGACCTTGGAGTACGGGGCGGCGACCGTGAAGCCCGGGGTGCCGGACGGGACGATGATCGAGGAGATCTCGGGGCGGCCGTCCGCCGTGCGGCCGGTCACGGCCGTGACGGTGACCAGGCCCGTGATGTCCGTACCGGAGTTGGTGATGAAGCACTTGGAGCCGTTGATCACCCATGCGTCGCCGTCGCGCACCGCCGTGGTGCGGGTGCCGCCGGCGTCGCTGCCGGCGCCCGGCTCGGTCAGACCGAAGGCGCCCAGGACCTCACCGGAGCACATCTTCGGCAACCACTCCCGCTTCTGCTCCTCGGAGCCGAAGAGGTAGAGGGGCATGGCGCCCAGGGAGACCCCGGCCTCCAGGGTGATGGCGACGGAGGAGTCGACGCGGGCGAGCTCCTCCAAGGCGATGCCGAGGGCGAGGTAATCGCCGCCCATGCCGCCGTACTCCTCCGGGAAGGGCAGGCCGAACAGGCCCATGCGGCCCATCTCGGCGACGATCTCGTACGGGAACTCGTGGCGCTCGTACAGGTCGCCGATCTTGGGCGCGATCACGTCGTGCGCGAACGCCTCGACGGTGCGGCGGAGTTCCTCGTGCTCGGGGGTGAGCCGGTGGTCGAGGGGCATGGTGTGACTACTCCTTGTGGGAGAGGGCGCGGACGGTGCGGGAGGGGCTGGGCCGGCCCAGCCGTTCGGCCATCCACACGCTCGTGGCGGTGAGGGCGGCCAGATCGACCCCGGTTTCGATGCCGAGGCCGTCGAGCATCCACACCAGGTCCTCGGTGGCGAGGTTCCCGGTGGCGCTCTTGGCGTACGGGCATCCGCCGAGGCCCCCGGCGGACGCGTCGACGGTGGTCACGCCATGCCGGAGGGCGGCGAGGGTGTTGGACAGGGCCTGTCCGTACGTGTCGTGGAAGTGCACGCCGATCCGGTCGTTGGTGACGCCCGCGCCGTTCAGGCCCTCCAGCAGGGCCTGGACGTGGCCCGGGGTGGCGACGCCGATGGTGTCGCCGAGGCTCAGCTCGTCGCAGCCGAGGTCCAGCAGGGCGGTGGCGACGGAGACGACCTGGGGGAGCGGGACCGGCCCCTCCCACGGGTCGCCGAAGCACATCGAGAGGTAGCCGCGGACGTGGGCGCCGTCCTGCCGGGCCCGGGCCACGACGGGCTCGAACATGGCGAGGGACTCGGCGACCGTGCGGTTGAGGTTGCGGGACGCGAAGGTCTCGGTGGCCGAGCCGAACACCGCGATGCGGGTGGCGCCCAGGGCGAGCGCGCGGTCCAGCCCGCGCTCGTTGGGGACCAGGACGGGGAGCGCCGCGTCCACGTCGGCCAGGAGCGGGAAGAGCTCCTCGGCGTCGGCGAGCTGGGGCACCCACTTGGGGTGGACGAAGCTGGTGGCCTCGATGGTCGTCAGGCCGGCCGCGGCGAGGCGGTGGACGAACTCCGCCTTGACGGCGGTCGGTACGGCCGTCTTCTCGTTCTGCAGGCCGTCGCGGGCGCCCACCTCGTGGATGCGCACCCGCGCCGGGAGGCCGGGGGCGGGGACCTTCATCGGGAGCCCGTTCACCGGCCCTCCTCCTCGTCCGCGGTGACCACGGCCAGGACCTGGTCCATGGCGACGGTGCTGCCGGGGGTGACGTCGAGTTCGGTGACGGTGCCGGCGTGCGGGGCGGAGATGACGTGCTCCATCTTCATCGCCTCTACGACGAGCAGGCTCTGACCTGCCACGACCTCGTCCCCGACGGCCACCTTGACGACGGTGACGGTGCCCGGCATGGGCGCGGCGAGGGTTCCGGCGCCGCCCTGGCCCCGGCCGCCGAGCGCTGCCGCCACGGGGTCGTGGTCCTGGACGTGCCAGCTGTCGCCGTCGCGGCCCAGCCAGGTCCCCTCCGGGGAGGCGGCGTGGCTGAACCGGTGGGTGACACCGTCGAGTTCGAGGGTGAGGGCGTCGGGGGTGCGGCTGACGATCCGGGCGCGGGCCGGTGCCGCGGGGCTCCGCCCCGGACCCCGCGCCTCGAACGCCGGCGGGGCGGGATTCTGGCAGCGGCCGGCGTCGGCGTCATCGTCGGCGGTCGGGAGGAGGAGTTCCGTGTCGGAGCCCTGGGGGCGGGTGCGGACCGCGACCGGGTCCTGGCCCGGCAGGCGGAAGTGGTGCACGGTCCAGGCCGGGGTGCCGCCCAGGCGCCAGCCGGAGCGGGCGTCGAAGGGGTCCGCCCAGGCCGCCGCACCCGCAACCGCCGGGGCCTCGGCCAGCAGCGCGGCCGCCGCGTACACCTCCGGCGGAACGCCCTCCGGCAGGAGTCCGGCCAGGTCGCGCTCGACCAGGCCCGTGTCCAGGTCGCCCGCGACCACGTCCGGGTGGGCGAGGAGCCGCCGCAGGAACCCGGTGTTCGTCTGGACGCCCAGGATCACGGTGTCGGCGAGCGCGCCCCGCAGCACCCGCAGCGCCGTCGCCCGGTCCGGGCCGTACGCGATGACCTTGGACAGCATCGGGTCGTACGCGGAGCCCACCGGGACGCCCGCCAGCAGGCCGGAGTCCGTGCGGACCGGGCCGCCCGACGGCTCGGCCAGGGCCAGGACCGTACCGCCCGACGGCAGGAACCCGCGGGCCGGGTCCTCCGCGCAGACGCGGGCCTCGATGGCGTGGCCGGTCAGCACGACGTCGGCCTGGGTGAGGCCCAGGGCGCCACCCGCCGCGACCCGCAGCTGCTGTTCCACCAGGTCCAGGCCGGTGACCAGCTCGGTCACCGGGTGCTCGACCTGGAGCCGGGTGTTCATCTCCATGAAGTAGTACGAGGACGGGTCGCCGCCCGGGACGATGAACTCCACCGTGCCCGCGCCGACGTACCCGCAGGAGCGGGCGGCCTCCACGGCCGCCGCGCCCATCGACGCCCGCAGCTGGGGCGTCAGCAGGACCGACGGGGCCTCCTCGATCACCTTCTGGTGGCGCCGCTGGAGGGAGCACTCCCGCTCGCCGAGGTGGACCACGTTCCCGTGGGAGTCCGCCAGCACCTGGATCTCGATGTGCCGCGGCCGGTCGATCCACCTCTCGACCAGCAGGGTGTCGTCGCCGAAGGAGGAGCGGGCCTCGCGGCGGGCGGCCGCGATCTCCTCGGCCAGCACCGTCTCGTCGCGCACCAGCCGCATGCCCTTGCCGCCGCCGCCCGCCGAGGGCTTGAGCAGCACCGGCATGCCGATCTCCCGCGACGCCTCGACCAGTTCGGCGTCCGAGAGGCCGCTGCCCGAGGAGCCGGGGACGACCGGGACACCGGCCGCCTTCACCGTCTCCTTGGCGCGGATCTTGTCGCCCATGAGCGAGATCGCCGAGGCGGGCGGCCCGATGAAGGCCAGTCCGGCGTCGGCGCACGCGGCCGCGAAGGCCGCGTTCTCCGCGAGGAAGCCGTAGCCGGGGTGGACGGCCCCGGCGCCGGTGCGGCGGGCCGCGTCCAGCAGCCGCTCCACCGACAGATAGCTCTCCGCGGCTGCCGCCGGGCCGATCCGGACGGCCGTGTCGGCCTCCCGTACGTGCCGGGCGTCCGCGTCCGCGTCGCTGAAGACGGCCACGGAGCGGATGCCGAGCTGCCGCAGCGTGCGGATGACCCGTACCGCGATCTCGCCCCGGTTCGCGACCAGAACAGTGCTGAACATCGAAGAGGTCCTCACGTCACATACGGAAGATGCCGAAAGCGGAGTCGCCCAGTGGGGCGTTCGCGCACGCGGTCAGGGCCAGTCCCAGCACCTGCCGGGTCTCCATGGGGTCGATGACCCCGTCGTCCCACAGCCGGGCGGTCGCGTAGTACGCGTTGCCCTGCTCCTCGTACTGGGCGCGGACCGGGGCCTTGAAGGCCTCCTCGTCCTCGGCCGGCCAGTCCTGGCCGGCGCCCTCGATCTGGTCCCGCTTGACCGTGGCCAGCACCGACGCGGCCTGCTCGCCGCCCATCACGGAGATCTTGGCGTTCGGCCACATCCACAGGAAGCGGGGCGAGTAGGCGCGCCCGCACATCGAGTAGTTGCCCGCGCCGTACGAGCCGCCGACGACCACGGTCAGCTTCGGCACGCGGGCGCAGGCCACGGCCGTGACCATCTTGGCGCCGTGCTTGGCGATGCCGCCCGCCTCGTAGTCGCGGCCGACCATGAAGCCCGAGATGTTCTGCAGGAACAGCAGCGGGATCCCGCGCTGGTCGCACAGCTCGATGAAGTGGGCGCCCTTCTGGGCGGACTCGGAGAAGAGGATGCCGTTGTTGGCGATGATCCCGACCGGGTGGCCGTGGATCCGGGCGAAGCCGGTGACCAGGGTCTGCCCGTACTCGGCCTTGAACTCCTGGAAGCGGGAGCCGTCCACGACCCGGGCGATGATCTCGCGCGCGTCGTACGGGGTCCGGGAGTCGACGGGGACCGCGCCGTACAGCCCGTACGGATCCACCTTCGGCTCCTCGGGGGCCTCCACCGACCAGGGCAGGGCCCCGCGGTCGGGCAGGGTCGCCACGATGTTCCGTACGATCCGCAGCGCGTGCGCGTCGTCCTCCGCGAGGTGGTCGGTCACCCCGGACACGCGGGAGTGGACCTCGCCGCCGCCCAGTTCCTCGGCCGTGACCACCTCACCGGTGGCGGCCTTCACCAGCGGCGGGCCGCCGAGGAAGATCGTGCCCTGGCCGCGGACGATGACGGCCTCGTCGCTCATCGCCGGCACGTACGCGCCGCCGGCCGTGCACGAGCCGAGGACGGCGGCGATCTGCGGGATGCCGGCCCCCGACATGCGCGCCTGGTTGTAGAAGATGCGGCCGAAGTGCTCCCGGTCGGGGAAGACCTCGTCCTGCATGGGGAGGAAGGCGCCGCCGGAGTCGACCAGGTAGAGACAGGGGAGACGGTTCTCCAGGGCCACCTCCTGGGCGCGCAGGTGCTTCTTGACGGTCATCGGGTAGTAGGTGCCGCCCTTGACGGTGGCGTCGTTCGCGACGATCACGCATTCGCGGCCGCCGACCCGGCCGATGCCCGCGATGACTCCGGCGGCGGGGGCCGAGCCCCCGTACATCCCCTCGGCGGCCAGCGGGGCCAGCTCCAGGAAGGGCGAGCCGGGGTCCAGGAGGGCGTCCACGCGGTCGCGCGGGAGGAGCTTGCCGCGCGCGGTGTGGCGGGCGCGGGCCTTCTCGCCGCCCCCGAGCCGGGCTGTCTCCAGCCGGGCGCGCAGGTCCTCGGCCAGCTCGCGGTGGGCGGCCTCGTTGGCCCGCCAGGCCTCGGACGCCGGGTCCGCGGCGCTCGTCAGCACTGGTGCCTGCTGCATCGGTCGAGCTCCCTTGCTCGGTGCACGGTGTTAATGAGCGTTAACGCTTGTGGGAGTTAGGTTAACGACCGCTAACGGCCCTGTCTAGAATGGTTTCCCATGAGCACCAGAGCGGCCGTCCCCACCCGTCGCGAGCAGATCCTCAGTGAGGCCGCTCGTCTCTTCGCCGCGCGTGGGTTCCACGGGGTCGGCGTCGACGAGATAGGGGCCGCGGTGGGCATCAGCGGCCCCGGCCTGTACCGGCACTTCGCGGGCAAGGACGCGATGCTCGCCGAGCTCCTGGTGGGCATCAGCGAACGGCTGCTCGCCGGCGGCCGGCACCGGGTGGCGGAGGCGGCCGGCGACCCGCCGGGGGTGCTGTCCTCCCTCATCGACGGGCACATCGACTTCGCGCTCGACGACCGTGCGCTGATCACCGTGCACGACCGGGAGCTCGACCGCCTCCGGGACGCCGACCGCAAGCTCGTGCGGCAGCTCCAGCGCCAGTACGTCGAGCTGTGGGTGGACGTCGTACGGGAACTGCACCCCGAGGTGGGCGAGGACGAGGTGCGGGTCTCCGTGCACGCCGTCTTCGGCCTGCTGAACTCCACCCCGCACCTGGCCGCGCTGGGCCGGGAGGCGACGGAGTCGCTGCTGCGCCGGCTCGCCCACGGGGCGTTCGGGGCGCTGTCCGTGTGAGCGGGCGCGTCCGGCGACCGAGATGGACGGGACGCCTCCGCCCGGGCGGCGGCAGAATGGGCCGTATGCCGAAGCCGATAGAGACGCCCGCCCGATCTGCTGAACCGCCGAGCCGCGCCGAACTCGTCGACCACCTGGTGCGCACCCGCATCGCGGGGCAGGTCGCGACGCCGCGCGAGAACAACCTCTCCCACTACCGCAAGCTCGCCAACGGCGACCGGCACTACTGGCTCGGCCTGGAGCTGGGCGACCGCTGGACCGACGAGCAGGACGTCCTCGCGGTGATGGCGGAGCGCTGCGGGGTCGTGGACGACGCCGAGCACCGGTACGGGCAGGACACCATCGACCCGGAGCTGACCGTGGCCGGCCTGGACCGGCTGGCGGCGCGATTGCGCAAGGCCGCCCTGGACCGGCAGAGCGTGCTGCTGGCCACCGGGCACCCGGGCGGGCTGCTGGACGTGCACCGGGCGACGGCGGCCGCGCTGCGGGCGGCGGGCTGCGAGATCGTGGTCATTCCGGCCGGGCTGCACGCCGACGAGGGCTCGGTGTGGCAGTTCGCCGACGTCGCCGTCCTGGAGCGGGGCGCGACGCTGTGGCACACCCATTCGCCGGAACCGATGGCCGCGATCCTGGACGGCCTGGCGGCGTCGAACCGCCCGCAGCCGGACCTCGTCGTCGCCGACCACGGCTGGGCGGGGTGCGCGGCCCAGCGGGGCCTCGACGCGGTGGGCTACGCCGACTGCAACGACCCGGCGCTGTTCCTCGCCGAGGCCGAGGGCACCCTCCAGGTGGCGATCCCCCTGGACGACCACGTGCGCGACCCGCGCCACTACGACCCGATGGTGGCGTACCTGCTGGACGCGGCGGGCCTGCTGGAGGCGTAGGGCGGCCGGCGGCATGGGACCGGCGGGCCGCGGCTCCGGCCGCCGGCGGCTGCCGGGGTCCGCTGCCGCGGTCGCAGGGGCGCCGCCGCCCGGGGCGCCCGCTGTCAGTGGCCGCCGTTACGGTCGCCCCCATGCCGAAGCCGCCGCGCGCCCGCAACCCGCTGTCCGTCCTGGCCGACGACCCCCGGGGACGCTCCCTGGGACTGGAACTGCCGCCCGGCACGGTCGTCGCCGCGCCCGGCCGGCGGAGGTGGGGCAGGGCTCCCGAGCCGCTGCTGTGGGTCTCCGACGGGGCCGTGGGCGCCGGCGATCTCGCCGCGCACCGCACCCCTGCGACGGCCGCCGCCGGACTCCAGGCCGTGCTGTTCCAGGACCGCCGGGGGCTGGAGCGGTGGTGGCACGAACGGGAGTTCATGCCGCAGCGGATGTCCGACCCCGACGACCACCGCGTCGAACCGGTGCTGCGCGCGCTGTGGACCGGGGTCGTCCCCGATCCCGTGGAGGGGGCGGAGGGCGAGGAGCTCATCGCCCCGTTCGGCAGGCGGTGGCCGGGCCTCGCCCGGCCGGGGCCGGAGGGCGTACCGGACCCGGCCGACGCGGAGGCCGCGGCCTGCGCGCTCGCGGACGAGCTGATCGCCACCGGCTTCCTGCCGAGCCCGCGACTCGCGCTGGTCCCCGCGGGCCGCTCCGCCGACGTACCCGCCGCGGCGGGCTGGTGCGGACCCACGAACCACGAGAACGACACCGCCCTCCTCAGCGTCGTCCTGCGCTCCTGGGAGGACCGCTTCGGCGCCCGGGTCGTCGCCCTCGGCTTCGACGAGCTCCAGGTGTCCGTGTCGGCCCCGCCGCCGACGGCCGACCGGGCCCTCCCCGTCGCGGCGGAGCACTTCGCGTTCTGCCCCGACAACGTCCGGCAGGGCTCCGGCAGCATCCGCGCCTACGCGGAGGAGGCGGTCACCGGCACCCGCCACTGGGGCTTCTGGTGGGACTGAGGGCCGCCGGGGCGGGCGTCACGCACGCGGGACCCGGACGACGCCCTCCTGGATGACCGTCACGGCCAGGCGCCCGTCCTGGGTCCAGATCCGGGCCTGGCCGAGGCCCCGGCCGGCGGCCGCCGACGGCGACTCCTGGTCGTACAGCAGCCACTCGTCCGCGCGGAACGGCCGGTGGAACCACATGGCGTGGTCCAGCGAGGCCCCCACCACGTCCCCGACCGCCCAGCCGCCCCGCCCGTGGGCGAGCAGCACCGAGTCCAGCAGCGTCATGTCCGAGACGTACGTGGCCAGGCAGGTGTGCAGCAGGGGATCGTCGCTCTCCAGCTTCCCGGACGTACGGAACCACACCTGGGACCGGGGCTCCAGCGGCTCGCCGACACTGCCCCAGGGCGGGACCGTCGCGTAGCGCAGGTCCACGGCGGCGCGCGCGTCGATCAACCGCTCCACGGTGCCCGGATCGCGGAAGGCGGACCGGTATGCGGGCAGGGCCTCGGCGGCGGTGGGCAGGGTCTCCGGGTCCGGGGCGGCCGGCATGGCGGCCTGGTGGTCGAGCCCGTCCTCGTACGTCTGGAAGGACGCGGAGAGGTGGAAGATCGGCTGCCCGTGCTGGACGGCGACGACCCGGCGCGTGGTGAAGGAGCGGCCGTCGCGGATCCGGTCCACCGAGTAGACGATGGGCGCGCCCGGGTCCCCGGCGCGCAGGAAGTACGAGTGCAGGGAGTGCGCGGCGCGGTCCTCGGGAACGGTACGCCCGGCCGCGACCAGGGCCTGGGCCGCGACCTGGCCGCCGAACACGCGCGGTACCAGCGCCGAACGGCTGGTACCGCGGAAGATGTTCTCCTCGATCTGCTCCAGGTCGAGCAGATCGAGGAGCGTCGTCAGTGCCTCGTTCATGGGGGAAGGGTAGGTGTCCCGAATCCCTTACAGACCCATGGACTTGGCGATGATGGACTTCATGACCTCGCTGGTGCCGCCGTAGATGCGGTTCACGCGGTTGTCGGCGTACAGGCGGGCGATCGGGTACTCGTTCATGTAGCCGTAACCGCCGTGCAGCTGGAGGCACTTGTCGATGACGCGGTGGGCGACCTCGGTGCAGAACAGCTTCGCGGAGGCGGCCTCGGCGGCGGTCAGCTCACCGGCGTCCAGGGCCTCCAGGGCGCGGTCGGCGACCGCCTCGGCGGCGTCCACCTCGGCCTGGCAGGAGGCCAGTTCGAACTTGGTGTTCTGGAAGTGCGCGACCGGCTTGCCGAAGACGGTGCGGTCCGTCACGTACTGCTGGGCGAACCGGACGGCGGCCTTGGCCTGCGCGTAGGCGCCGAAGGCGATGCCCCAGCGCTCGGACGGCAGGTTGGCACCGAGGTAGTAGAAGCCCTTGTTCTCCTCGCCCATCAGGTCCTCGACCGGGACCTTCACGTCGACGAAGGCCAGCTCGGCCGTGTCGGAGGTGCGCAGGCCGAGCTTGTCGAGCTTGCGGCCGATCGAGTAGCCCTCGGACTTGGTGTCCACGGCGAAGAGGGAGATGCCGAAGCGGCGGTCGTCCTCGCGCGGGGCGGAGGTGCGGGCGCAGACGATCACCCGGTCGGCGTGCACGCCACCGGTGATGAAGGTCTTGGAGCCGTTGAGGACGTAGTGGGTGCCGTCCTCGGAGAGCTTGGCGGTGGTCTTCATGCCCGCGACGTCGGAGCCGGTGCCCGGCTCGGTCATGGCGAGCGCCCACATCTCCTCGCCGGTGACGAACTTCGGCAGGTAGCGCTTCTTCTGCTCGTCGGTGGAGAGCATCTTGATGTACGGGAGGGCGAGCAGCACGTGCACGCCGGAACCGCCGAAGTTCACGCCGGCGCGGGAGGTCTCCTCGTAGAGGACGGCCTCGAACTTGTGCGTGTCCAGGCCCGCCCCGCCGAACTCCTCGGGGACGTTGATGCCGAAGACGCCCAGCTCGCCGAGCTTGTAGTAGAAATCGCGGGGCGCCTGGCCGGCCTGGAACCACTCGTCGTAGACGGGGACGACCTCGGCTTCGATGAAGGCGCGGATGGTCTCGCGGAACGCCTCGTGGTCCTCGTTGAAAACGGTACGGCGCACGGCCGGCCCTCCCTTATGCGGCTAAACCGCCGCCGCTCTCGCGGAGGTGGTCGCGCGCCGTCGTCGTTGCTCGATTGATGGCTCATCTAAGCGCTTGCTCAGATTAAGTTACCGGCGAGTTGTCGCCGGTGTCCAGAGCGCGTAGCGCAAACCACAGCTCCATCCGGGTGTCCGTGTCGTCCAGGTCCCGCCGGTCCAGGAGCGCGGCGGTGCGGGCGATGCGCTGGCGGACCGTGTTGCGGTGCACGCCGAGGGCGGCGGCGGTCCGGTCCCAGCTGCCGTGGTGGGCCAGCCACGCCCGCAGGGTGGCGGCCTGGGTCCCGTTCAGCGGGGCGAGCAGGGCCTCGGCGTGCGCGCGCGCCTCGGCGGGATCGAGCAGGGCCCCCAGGCCCCCGGACGTGTGCCGGGCGAGGGGGGTCCGGGCCGCCTCGGCGCGCTCCAGGGCCCGCCGGGCCTGCGCGTCGGCGGTCGCGAGCCCCTCGGCCGCCGCCGGGGCGCTGACCCCCAGGCGCCACCCCGGCTGCGGGCCGGGCTCCCGGTCGGCGAGCAGGCGTACGGCCTCCCCGTGCGGGTCCAGCAGTACGGTGCCCAGCCCCGCGGCGAGGGTCAGGGGGTCGCCGCCGCCGGTGCTCCGGGCGTGGACGGCGTACCAGGGCCCCGGCCCTGGCAGTGACCCGGCGGGGGAGCCGCCGAGCAGCAGCCGGGTCAGCGCGGCGGCCTCGTCGCCGGCGGGCCGGTCGGCCGTGAGCAGGGCGAGCAGGACCGCCGCCACCGAGGCGATCGTGTGGTCACCGGGGGCCCGCGCGGGCGTGGCGGTGCCGAGGGCACGGGCGGGGGCGACGGGGGAAGCGGGGGCGGCGGGCGTGGCGGGCGTTCCTGGCGGGGGCGCGCCCGGGGTTCCGGACGGGCCGGCGGCGGCTCCGGCGGGCGCTGGGCCGGGGGGCGGGGTGCCGGGGGCCGCCGTGGCGGGCGTCGCGGGTGCGGGGGGCGTCGCGCCGGGCGGCGGGGGCGCGGCCGCCGTGGCGCCGGGCGTCGCGGGTGCGGGCGGCGCGGGCAGAGTGGGCCCCGGCGGCGGTTCCGGGTGCCGGGACAGTGCGTACGCCGCGAGGTGCCAGCCTCCGGACTCGTCGGTGGCCGTGGCCGGGCCGCCCGCCCGCCCCACCCGGGCCAGCAGCGCGGCCAGCGCCCCGGCCGCCCCGGCGGGAACCGGCCCGCCCGCCGACCGGCCGTCCGGGGCCAGCTCGACGCGCCCGCCGAGGCTCGCCGCGAGCCGCCGCAGCACCGCCGGGACCGGGTCCGGGCGGGCGGCCGCCGCCGCGAGGGACTGCTGGGCCTCGGTGACCCGGCGAAGCTCCCCCGTACGGGCCTGCTCCATCAGCCGCCACACCGTACGGGCCACCGCCGTGAAGGGGGTCCCCGGCGGGACCTCCAGCAGCGGCAGCCCGTGCCGGCCGCACGCCTCGGCGAGGCCGGGCGGCACCGCCTCGTGCACGGGCGCCACGCCGAAGCCGAGCGCCGCCGCGCCCGCCGCGACGAGCCGGGCCGCGTACCGGTCGGGATCCGCCCCCAGCTCGGCGCCCGCCGTCAGCAGCAGCTCCCCGCCCAGCAGGTACGGCGACGGGTCCGCCATCTCGGAGGCGTGCACCCCGTGCACCTCGGCCCGGGCGGCTCCGGCGCCCCCGGCCACCAGCCGCAGCCCCAGCTCGGGGTCGGCGAGGAGCCGCGCCAGGGGGACCGGCGGGGTGGGAAAAGGGGCGGCTTCCATGGATGCTCCGTACACATCGAGGGGCCATGATGGATGAAACGTACACTTCGCCCCTCACGGCTGTCCGCTTACGCTCGAATCACCGCACCAGCAGGACCTCCAGAAGGGCACTCCCCATGAGCACGCAGCCGCGCGGACCCGTCGACTCCTCCCGCATCCCGCGCTACGCGGGCCCGGCCACCTTCGCCCGGCTCCCCCGCCTGGACGAGGTCGGCACCGCCGACGTGGCCGTCGTGGGCGTCCCCTTCGACTCCGGCGTCTCCTACCGCCCCGGCGCCCGCTTCGGCGGCAACGCCATCCGCGAGGCCTCCCGCCTGCTGCGCCCGTACAACCCCGCTCAGGACGCCTCCCCGTTCGCCCTGGCGCAGGTCGCCGACGCCGGTGACATCGCGGTGAACCCCTTCAACATCAACGAGGCCGTCGACCAGGTCGAGGCCGCCGCCGACGACCTCCTCGGCGCCGGCTCCCGCCTGATGACCCTCGGCGGCGACCACACCATCGCGCTCCCGCTGCTCCGCTCGGTCGCCAAGAAGCACGGCCCCGTCGCGCTGCTGCACTTCGACGCGCACCTGGACACCTGGGACACCTACTTCGGCGCCGAGTACACCCACGGCACCCCGTTCCGCCGCGCCGTGGAGGAGGGCATCCTCGACACCGAGGCGCTCTCCCACGTCGGCACCCGCGGCCCGCTGTACGGCAAGCAGGACCTGACCGACGACGCCAAGATGGGCTTCGGCATCGTCACCTCGGCCGACGTCTACCGCCGCGGCGCCGACGAGGTCGCCGACCAGCTCCGCCAGCGCATCGGCGACCGCCCCCTCTACATCTCCATCGACATCGACGTCCTCGACCCGGCGCACGCTCCCGGCACCGGCACCCCCGAGGCGGGCGGCATGACCTCCCGCGAGCTGCTGGAGATCATCCGCGGGCTGTCCTCCTGCAACCTCGTTTCCGCCGACGTCGTCGAGGTCGCCCCGGCGTACGATCACGCGGAGATCACCTCGGTCGCGGCCTCGCACACCGCGTACGAGCTGACCACGATCATGAGCCGGCAGATCGCTGCGGCGAAGGCGAAGGGCAACTGAGCACGTGACGCACGACCACGACCTGGTACTCCGTCCCACCGAGGCCCAGACGGCCGCCGCCCTCGCACCGCCGCCGGGGCGCACGGGCGGGGACCTGGTCGTGGAGACGCTCCGCTCGCTCGGCGCGACGACCGTCTTCGGACTGCCCGGCCAGCACGCGCTGGGCCTCTTTGACGCGGTCGGCCGCTCCGACCTGCGACTGATCGGCCTCCGTACGGAGAACAACGCCGCCTTCGCGGCCGACGCGTACGGCCGGATCACCGGGGAGGCCGTCCCCCTGCTGCTCTCCACGGGGCCGGGCGCGCTCATGGCCCTGCCCGCCCTCGCGGAGGCGGCGGCCGCCTCCGCGCCGGTCCTCGCGATCTGCTCGCAGGTGCCGTCCGCGGGCCTGGGCGGCGGCCGGCACGGCCATCTGCACGAGCTGCGCGACCAGTCCGCGTCCTTCCGGGACGTGGTGAAGTCCGTGCACACCGCGCGCACCCCCTCCCAGATCCCGTCGGTGGTGGCCGAGGCCTGGGAGTCGGCCCTGACCACCCCGCACGGTCCGGTCTGGGTGGAGATCCCCGAGGACGTGCTCCGCGCGGAAACGATCGTGCCGCAGGTCACGGGCATGGACGCGACCCCCCACGAACTGGTCCCGCGCCCCGAGCTGACGGCGCTGGCGGCCCACTGGCTGGGAGGGGCCGAACGCCCGGTGATCATCGCGGGCGGCGGCGTCGTCCGCTCCGACGCGGCGGGCAAGCTCAGGCAGCTGGCGGAGCGGCTCAACGCGCCCGTGGTCACCACCTTCGGCGGCAAGGGCGCCTTCCCCTGGACGCACCCGCTCTCCCTCCAGTCCTGGCTGGAGGACCGCCACATGACCGACTTCCTGGAGGACGCCGACGTCCTGCTGGTCGTCGGCTCGGGCCTCGGCGAACTCTCGTCGAACTACCACACGTTCTTCCCCACGGGCCGGGTCGTCCAGATCGAGGCGGACCTCGGCAAGCTGGAGTCGAACCACGCGGCCCTCGGTATCCACGCGGACGCCCGGCTCGCGCTCCAGGCCCTGCTGGAGACCGTTCCCGCCCGGGAGGACCCGGGCGCCCCCGAGCGCGTCCGCACGGTCCTGGCGGACATCGCGGCCCGGCTGTCCACCCAGGACGTCGGCCTGGAACAGGACCTCCTGCGGTCCGTCCGCTCGGCGCTCCCGGCGCGCTCCCCGTCCTTCTGGGACATGACGATGCTGTCCTACTGGGCCTGGTCCGCCTTCGACCCGAAGCACCCCAACACCATGCACTCGGCGCAGGGCGCGGGCGGCCTCGGCTACGCGTTCCCCGCGGCCCTGGGCGCCTGCGTCGCCGAACCGGGCACCCCGGTGCTGGCCGTGTCCGGCGACGGCGGCGCGATGTACTCGCTCGCGGACCTGGCCACGGCCCGCCAGCACGACCTCGACGTCACGTGGCTGATCGTGGACGACGGCGGCTACGGCATCCTGCGGGAGTACATGACGGCGTCCTTCGGCCGGGCCACGGGCACGGAACTGACCCGCCCCGACTTCGTCGCCCTGGCGTCGTCCTTCGGCGTCCCGGCGGCCACGACCACGCCGCAGACCCTGAGCGAGGACCTGGCCGCGTCCCTCGCGGAACCGGGCCCCTCGGTCCTGGTCCTCCCGACGACCCTCAGGATGTTCGCCCCGACGCACGTCTAGGGCCGCCCGGGCCCCTCGTTAGGGTGGTGGTGATCAGGTACCGGCATTCGGTAGGGGGAGCAGTGTCGTTCGAGCAGGAGTGGGCCGCGCAGAAGCAGGCCGCAGCCGCCGGCCCGTCACCGCGGATGCGGCTGAACCAGGTTCCTGCCGAACCGGGCGGCGTCGGCGGTTCGGGCGTCCTGGCGACCGCCCCGCCGGAGAAGAAGAAGGCGGCCAACACCATCGAGAACGTCCTGCAGCCCGGGACCAGGAAGGCCGCGGACGCGGCCGACGAACCGACGAAGGGCGCGGTCGCCGCCTTCAACGGCTGGGACACGGCAGCGGGCCTGACCAAGGCGCACACCCACTGGGACGACCAGGTGAAGCGGCTGATGTCCCGCCTGGACTCCGAGAAGACGGCACTGCGCGGGGCGTCGAACCTGTTCACCGGGAACGACCAGCTGACCGGCCGCGGCTTCCAGCCGGTGAAGTCCAACATCTCGGGGGTGTAGGGGAGACATGCCGACGTACCAGCAGATCCTGCAGACGGACCTCTCCGCGCTCACGACGGCCGCCGACGGCTGGAAGGCCATGGCGAAGCAGTTCAAGACCATGGAGGACGTGTACGAGAAGGAAGTCCAGAGCGTATCGACGGGCAACGGCTGGCTGGGCTCCAGCGCCCAGGTGGCGAGCACGAACTCGGGGATCACCCGCGGGGAGTTCGACGCGGCCCAGACCGAGGCGCTCGCCATGGAGTCGCTGCTCCGCGACGCACACGCCCAGTTCGTGAACCTCAAGTCGCGAGTGACCTCCGCCGTCTCGGACGCGGTCGCCGCCGGCATGAAGGTCTCGGACGCCGGCGTCGCCAGCTACGACTTCAGCAAGACGGACCCGGCCGCCGCGAACGCGATCCGCCACGACCCCGACCTCCCGGAGGTCGAACGCTCCTGGACGCGCCGGATCGCCGAGACGGTCAAGGCGGTCACGGACTTCGACGCCGACGTCAAGGTAGCCCTGCTGAACGCGTCCGGCGCGGACGGCACGGCGATGTTCGGCTTCAACTCCAAGCCGGTGAACGACGTCGAGGCCGTGGAGGCGCTCGCGCTCACCTCGAAGATCCGTGACGGCAAGGCCTCTCCGGAGGAGCTGCGGCACTACAACGACCTCCTGCGGCAGAACTCCGGGGACCAGCACTTCAGCGAGGCGTACCTGCACGCGCTGGGCGCGAAGGACACCCTGCAGCTCGCCGACCAGATGAACCTGGCGTCCAACGAACGCGGCGCGTCGGCAGCCGACAAGAAGCTCTACGAGTCGATCAACTCCGGCCTCGCCGGGACGATCGCCTCGGGCACGAAGGACCCGGGGAGCTACGCCTACCAGCCGTTCGTCAACGGCCTCAAGGAGCAGGGCCCGGAACTGGTCGCCAAGGGCCTGCGGCCGACGTACGGCTACCAGGCGCTCCTGACGCTCATGGGCCACGGCGACGGCTACGGCAAGCAGTTCCTCAATGATGTCGGGCACGGCATCATCGAGGCCGAGAAGACAAAGCCGAACATGTACTCCCACGCGTACGACTCCCAACGGCCCAATCTGGTCTCGGACCCGCTGGACGCGATCCTGGGCATCATGGCCAAGGACCCGGAGACGGCCACCTACTTCCTCGACCCGGACGCGCCCGGCAACAAGAACGACCACTTGGACCACCTGCTCACCGACCGCAAGTGGCACGACCAGTGGATGTCGGGGCCGTACGGCCCCCCGATGGAGATGGAAAACCCGCACAAGATGGACGGCTTCGCCGCGGCCTTCCACGCGGCGGCCACCGGCGACGCGCCCGGGGAGAAGATGGGCCCGGCGGGCACGCACACCGAGGGCCAGGCGCGCGTCATGCACAACGCCATCCGTCTCATCGACGACGACATGGGCGGCGACGAGTTCCCGGAGGAACTGGAGAAGTTCCGTCAGCCGATGGCCAAGGCCCTGGTCGACTACGTGGCGGACACCCATCTCATCCTGGGAGGTCAGGAGAGCGACCTCGGCCTTGTCAGTGGCAAGGACTCCATCCACGGTTCGGGCGATCAGGCCCAGATCGCGGTCGGCCAGGGCAGCCTGGTCCGCGTGATGCGCGGCATCGCGGACGACGGCCCGGCCTACGCCCTGTTGGTCGAAGCGGAGCGTTCCTACTCGGCGGAACAGCTCGCGACCGCCGCCCCGTACAAGGCCGACTCCCCGCACGGCGTGAGCGCTGACTGGGACAACCGCGCGCACGACATCGGGGCCGCAACGGGTGCCCTGAACGGCATCGGGGCCGACGTCTACAAGGACAAGGAAGAGGACCGCGTCACGTGGGCGGAAGGCGTGTCCGAGCACACGGCTGCCGTCGCGAACGGGCTCATCGGCGAAATCCCGGTCGTCGGCACGGTCGGCGGCTCACTGATCGACTCGGCCAAGTACGAGTGGGTCGAGGGCGTCAAAGAAGCGGCCGAGGAGCAGAGCAAGAAGGATTCCAGCAGCAACTACGCGGCTGGTGTCGAGGGAACCAGCAGTCTGTTGGACGCGTGGGGACGCGAGTGGAAGATCAGCGATGATCCTGCGTTCGATCACGCCAAGAACGAGGCGGGCGAGGGATACACCTCGGGACGGGAAGCTGCTCGTGCACATCTCAGGCCGTGACGTGATCAAGACCATCGGAAGCTCGACGGCTGCGCTCGTCTGCGTGCTGACGCTGGCGTCGTGCGCTTCGGGCGACTCCGAGGGGAAGGCTGCGAACCTGTGCGGGATCGCCTCCTCGGAGGAGGAGGCGCTCGTGCGGGAGATCCTCGGTACCGAGGGCTACGAGACGAAGGCCTACAAGTCCACGGACCAGCTGGTGGACAAGATGAAAGCGGCGGTGCAGCAGATGCGGCCGGGCAAGGACTCGTATTTCAACACTGCGTGCCGGTACGAGGATGACCGGCAGGTTCGTGGACATGCGATCTTTTCGTTCGGCTGGTCCCCCCGGGCGGCTTCCGAGGTGTCCCCGTCCCACAATGGCGCGTCGTACGAGTTGAACGGTGCGGGAGGCGTGGCGAGCGCCGGCCAGTCCACGCTGCTCGTCCAGTGCGACCTGCCCGGTGAGCTCGGGGGACAGTCGCGAAACGTGCGGCTCTCGGCGGACGCGATGTTCGACCGGCCGGACGGGCCGGTCGTGGATCAGGCGGCCAAGGACAGGCGGATGACTCTCACCTATCTGATGGCCCGCCGGGTCACCGACGCCCTCGGCTGCGAGAACAAGCCCCTCGCCGCGCCCCCCGTCGTGAAGCCGCTGCCTGCCCCCTGAGGCCCACCTCGGCCCAGACGGCCTTGCCGATGCCGTGCGGCCGGGGGCGGCAGCCCCACCGTGCTGCGAGCGCCTCCACGACGTACGGCGTTGGTGACCGGCTCGGACAGGACCAGCTCGGCCGTTCCTGCGGCTCCCGCGCCGACCTTCCAGGTGGCGAGCCGGGCGCGCAACCGCAACCGCATCCGCGCCCGGCCGGCGGATACGGCCTATGCCGGGGTGAACCAGCCCGACAGGAGGAGGTCGTCCTCGTCGCGGTCCGGTTCGTGGTTCGCGACCGCGGCCGCGGCCGCGGTCGGGAGGGGCGCGGGGAGGGGCCGGGCCGCGGCCGCCGGGGCCGAGGCGCGGACCCACGGGGCCGGGTCGGCTTCGGTGTCCTTGATCGTCATGCGCCGAGTATCGCCGGGCGCCGCCCCGCGGCTCCCGCTGCCCCCGTGACCCGTACGGCTCAGGGCGGCTCGCCGAACGGCGCGCAAACCCGTTCGATTGTTGCGGAGGGATGAAATCCGCCGGTCGGGGCGTTGGGGGAGGCGGCAGGGCAGGAGCTACGGGGAGGCATCACGTGACGGCGGCGAAGACGGCGGTCGGGGAACACCAGGGCTGGGGCAGGAGGCTGATCGCCTACACCTGGCGCTACAAGGTCAACGTGCTCCTCGCGCTCGGGTCATCGCTGGCCGGCATGGCCGTCATGGCGCTCGTCCCGCTGGTCACCAAGGTGATCATCGACGACGTCATCGGGGACAAGACCAGGGACATGGCGCCCTGGGCCGGCCTGCTCATAGCCGCCGCCCTGCTCGTCTACGTACTCACCTACATCCGCCGGTACTACGGCGGCCGCCTCGCCCTCGACGTGCAGCACGACCTGCGCACCGACATGTACGACACCATCGCCCGCCTCGACGGCCGGCGGCAGGACGAGCTGTCCACCGGCCAGGTGATCGGGCGGGCCACCAGCGACCTCCAGCTCATCCAGGGCCTGCTCTTCATGCTCCCGATGACCATCGGGAACTTCCTCCTCTTCGGGATATCCCTCGGCATCATGCTGTGGCTGTCCCCGCTGCTGACCGTCGTCGCGCTCCTCATGGCCCCCGCCCTCTGGTTCATCGCCAAGCGCAGCCGCAAGAAGCTCTTCCCCGCCACCTGGTGGGCCCAGGGGCAGGCCGCCGCCGTCGCTGGCGTCGTCGACGGGGCCGTGACCGGCGTCCGCGTCGTGAAGGGCTTCGGCCAGGAGGACCAGGAGACCGGCAAGCTGCGCGCCGCCGGCCGCCGGCTGTTCGCCGGCCGGATGCGGACCATCCGGCTGAACTCCCGCTACACCCCGGCGCTCCAGGCCGTACCGGCCCTCGCACAGGTCGCCATGCTGGCCCTCGGCGGCTGGATGGCCACCAACGGCCAGGTCACCCTCGGCACCTTCGTCGCCTTCTCCACCTACCTCGCCCAGCTCGTCGGCCCCGTCCGGATGCTCGCCATGGTCCTCACCGTCGGCCAGCAGGCCCGCGCCGGCGCCGAGCGGGTCTTCGAGCTCATCGACACCGAGCCCGTGATCCGGGAGGGCGCCACCGAGCTGCCCGCCGACTCGCCCGCCACCGTCGAGTTCGACGGCGTCGCCTTCGGCTACGACCGCGAGCGGCCCGTGCTCGACGGGTTCTCGCTCTCCCTGGCCGAGGGGGAGACCATCGCCCTCGTCGGAGCCTCCGGCAGCGGCAAGTCCACCCTCTCGCTCCTCCTGCCCCGCTTCTACGACCCCGACCGCGGCACCGTCCGCGTCGGCGGCCACGACGTCCGCGACCTGACGTACGCGTCCCTCAGGTCGGCCATCGGCCTGGTGCCCGAGGACTCCTTCCTCTTCTCCGACACCATCCGCGCGAACATCGCCTACGGGCACCCCGAGGCCGGTGACGAGCAGATCCGGGCCGCCGCCCGCGCCGCCCAGGCCGAGGGCTTCATCGAGGCCCTCCCGGCCGGCTACGACACCAAGGTCGGCGAGCAGGGGCTCACCCTCTCCGGCGGCCAGCGCCAGCGCATCGCGCTCGCCCGCGCCATCCTCACCGACCCCCGGCTGCTGCTCCTCGACGACGCTACCTCCGCCGTGGACGCCCGCGTCGAGCACGAGATCCACGAGGCGCTGCGCGCCGTCATGGCCGGCCGGACCACCCTGCTGATCGCGCACCGCCGCTCCTCGCTCGCGCTGGCCGACCGGATCGCCGTACTCGACGGCGGCCGGCTCGCCGACCTCGGTACGCACGAGGAGCTGGAGCGCCGCTCCGCCCTCTACCGCAGGCTCCTCACCGACCCCGACGCCCTCGGTGCCGGCTCGCCGCGCACGCCGGCCGACACGCCGATGGACGAGTTCGAACGCGACCTCGACCGGGACGGCGACCTGGAGCGGGGCATCGAACTCGAAGCGGAGATCGACTGCGAGCCCGTCAACGCCAAGCGCCGGGTCGCGGGCGGGATCACCCCCGAGCTGTGGCGGCGCCAGGAGGAGGCGGACCACGCCTCCGCCGCCGCGCCCGACGGCTCCGCCGGGATCCGCGCCCCCGGGGCCGGGCACTCCATGGCCGGAGCGGTGGCCGGGATGCCCGCCACCCCCGAGCTCCTCGCACAGGTGGCCGCGCTGCCGCCCGCCGACGACGAACCCGACGTGGACGAGACCCGCGCCGCGGCCGCCGAGGAGAGCTACGGTCTGCGCCGCCTCCTCAAGGGCTTCTGGGCGCCGCTCGCCGTCAGCCTCGGCCTCGTGGCCGTCGACGCGGGCGCCGGGCTGCTGCTGCCCATCCTCATCCGCCACGGCATCGACCAGGGCGTCGAGCAGGCAGCGCTGGGCGCCGTCTGGGTGGCCGCCGGGTTCGCCCTCGTGATCGTGGTCGCCCAGTGGGCCGCGCAGTTCGCCGAGACCCGGATGACGGGCCGCACCGGCGAGCGCGTGCTGTACGCGCTGCGCGTCAAGATCTTCGCCCAGCTCCAGCGCCTCGGCCTCGACTACTACGAGCGCGAACTGACCGGCAAGATCATGACGCGGATGACCACCGACGTCGACGCCCTGTCCACGTTCCTCCAGACCGGGCTGGTCACCGCCGTCGTCTCCGTCTTCACCTTCTTCGGCATCCTCGTCGCCCTGCTCGTCCTCGACGTCGAGCTGGCGCTGATCGTCTTCGCGACCCTGCCCCTGCTGGTGGTCGGCACGGTCTACTTCCGCCGCAAGTCGGTCGCCGCGTACGAGCTCGCCCGCGACCGGGTCAGCCTGGTCAACGCCGACCTCCAGGAGTCCGTCTCCGGGCTGCGCATCGTCCAGGCCTTCCGCCGCGAGGGCGCCGGCGCCGCCCGGTTCGCCGAGCGCAGCGACGCGTACCGCGAGGCCCGCGTCCGCGGCCAGTGGCTGATTTCCGTCTACTTCCCGTTCGTGCAGCTGCTGTCCTCGGGCGCGGCGGCCGCCGTGCTCATCGTCGGCGCCGGCCGGGTGGACGCCGGGACCCTGACCCTCGGCGCGCTGGTGGCGTACCTGCTCTACATCGACCTGTTCTTCGCCCCGGTCCAGCAGCTCTCCCAGGTCTTCGACGGCTACCAGCAGGCCACCGTCTCGCTCGGCCGGATCCAGGGACTGCTGCGGGAGCCCACCTCCACGCCGAGGCCGACCGACCCCGGCGAGGTGCCGGAGCTGCGCGGGGAGATCGCCTTCGAGGACGTCCGCTTCCAGTACGGCACGGCCGAGGAGCGGGGCGAGAAGGGGGAGGCGCTGGCCGGAATCAGCCTGCGGATACCCGCCGGGCAGACCGTGGCCTTCGTCGGCGAGACCGGAGCGGGCAAGTCCACGCTGGTCAAGATGGTGGCCCGGTTCTACGACCCGACCTCCGGACGGATCACCGCCGACGGCGCCGACCTGCGGGAGCTCGACCTGACGGCGTACCGCCACCGGCTCGGCGTGGTCCCCCAGGAGCCGTACCTCTTCCCGGGGACCGTCCGTGACGCCATCGCCTACGGCCGGCCCGAAGCGAGCGACGCCGAGGTGGAGGCCGCCGCCCGCGCGGTCGGCGCCCACGCCATGATCGCCACCCTCGACGGCGGCTACCTGCACACCGTCTCCGAGCGCGGCCGCAACCTCTCCGCCGGGCAGCGCCAGCTGATCGCGCTGGCCCGCGCCGAGCTCGTCGACCCCGACGTGCTGCTGCTCGACGAGGCGACCGCCGCCCTCGACCTCGCCACGGAGGCCCAGGTCAACCGGGCCACCGACCGGCTCGCGGGCAAGCGCACCACCCTGGTGGTGGCCCACCGGCTGACCACCGCGGCCCGTGCCGACCGGGTCGTGGTCATGGACCGCGGCCGGGTGGTGGAAGACGGCACCCACGCCGAACTCCTGGGCCTCGGCGGGCGGTACGCCGACCTGTGGCGCACCTTCGTGGGGGAGGACGAGCCGGCCGCGGCCTAGGCTCCGGCCCCGGCGGCCCCGGGGTCGCCGGGCGGGTCCCAGGCTCCCGCCGGGGTCCCGGCCGGTCCGGGCTGCGGGGGACGGTGCCCGGAACCCGGGCCGCCGCCGCGCCGGCTCAGAGCTCGCCGAACAGCAGGTTGCCGGGGGCGTCCTCGTCCGTACCGGTGTAGTACTCGCGCACGGCGTCGAGGAGCTCGTCCACGGTCAGGTACCCGTCGTGGTTCTTGTCGATCTTCGCGAAGAGGGCGTCCGCGTCCGCGGGGTCCAGCTTCGTGTCGAAGGCCAGCTGGGCCTTGTGGAACTCCTCCGGGCTGATGTGCCCGTCACCGTTGGTGTCGACGACCGTCAGGATCGCCTGGACCATCGGGCGGAAGGACCTGTCGTACGCCGCGCCGCCGTCCTGGAAGAGGCGCGTCATGCCCTGCTTGTACTCCGCTTGCGTGAGCTTGTGGTCCTTGTCGACGTCCAGCTCCTTGAACAGCTCGACCCAGTAGTCGACGAGCCCGCTCATGACCTTCGCCGCCTTGGGCGAGTCCGCCGGCTCGTCGAGGGCCGTGAGCAGGCGGGAGCCGAGCCCGATGATGTCGTGCTCGTCGATGACCCGGTCGTCGTTGACGTCCAGGTGCGTGAAGGCGCGCTCCAGCTTGCGGTCGAGCAGGTCGTTCGTCATGTCGGTGGCCTTTCGCGGCTACGGTGGGCGGTCGTCCGATCGCCTAGCGTAATCTTCCCGGTGATCGTGAACTCCCCCTCTCCCGCTGGGAAGTTGTGGATGCACTCGTACGGGGGAGGGGCCTCCGGGTCCGACAGACCCGGAGTGCGCGGGTCCGGTGGCCGGGCGGGGCGGGCCGGATCCGGGTGCGTTGGGGCGGTTCGCCACGTTTCGGACCGGCGCGAACCGGCCACCGTGCCGCGGATGCTTGTGCGTTGCAACCTTCCGGGTGGTCGGAACGTCGTACGTGCGTGCGCGCGGTGTGCGTACGACCGTTGGGGGGGCTGGATGGTGCAGGTGTGGAGGGGGCGCGGACGGTGGGCCGTCGTGCTGGGGGTGTTCGCGGCGGCGCTGTCGCTGTGCGCCGGCGGGCTGGTCGCGGCGACGCCCGCAGAGGCCGGGACGGCCCGGGCCGGGGCCGTGCAGGCCTGGCAGGCCCGGAGCGGGGGCGCCGGGGCGGCGCAGGCGGGGCCGGTCGGAGCGGTGGGGTCCGGGGCCCTGCGGGCCGGGAAGGTCCGGGCCGCGAGCGAGGGCTGCGGCGGCCGGCTGGCGCGGACGCTGCCCTTCTCGACGGGTGAGGTGCGGATCTACAAGAGCCGCACCCAGGCCTGCGCGATGGCGGTGGCCCGCGTTCCCGGCGAGCGTCGGCCGATGGAGGTCAGCATCCAGCCGCGGGGCGGGGCGCCGGTCCGCGACGTGGGGCGATTCACCCGATATGCCGGGCCTGTCACTGTCGGCGCGATCAGTCGCTGCGTGTATGTAAGGGGGAGTGTGGGGGCCGGATCCGTCGATTCCGGCTGGATCCTGTGCTGACGGCGCGACCCAACTAGGTCTGGTCAGACGCGTGTTCGCCCCGCTAGGTTCACGGCGACCGAAGTGAACGCAAGGGGAGGGTGCATGCGCAAGACGCTCGGATGGCTGCTGTCACTCGTGGTGCTGATCGGCACCGTGGGTGTTGCGGGCTCCACGGCACAAGCGGCCACCGCCGCGGGGCCGGCCGCCGCCACGGACATCAAGGACCAGATCCTCGGCATCCCGGGGATGAGCCTGATCGAGGAGAAGCCGTACCCGGGTTACCGCTTCTTCGTACTGAACTACGAGCAGCCGGTCGACCACCGGCAGCCGTGGAAGGGCACCTTCAAGCAGCGCCTGACCCTGCTCCACAAGGACGTGTCCCGGCCCACGGTGTTCTTCACCTCCGGCTACAACGTCAACACCAACCCGCGCCGGAGCGAGCCGACGACCATCGTCGACGGCAACCAGGTGTCGCTGGAGTATCGATTCTTCACCCCCTCGCGGCCCGACCCGGCCAACTGGGCCAACCTGGACATCTGGCAGGCCGCCAGTGACCAGCACCGCCTCTTCACCGCCCTGAAGAAGACCTACAAGAAGAACTGGCTGGCCACGGGCGGCAGCAAGGGCGGCATGACGGCCACGTACTACGAGCGCTTCTACCCGCGCGACATGGACGGCATCGTCGCGTACGTCGCGCCCAACGACGTCGTCAACAAGGAGGACTCGGCCTACGACCGGTTCTTCGACAAGGTCGGCACCAAGGAGTGCCGCGACCGGCTGAACGCCGTGCAGCGCGAGGCGCTGGTGCGCCGCGAGCCGCTGGAGGCCAAGTACGCGGCCGCCGCCGCCGAGAACGGCTGGACCTTCACCACCGTCGGCACCCTCGACAAGGCCTACGAGGCCGTCGTGCTCGACTACGTCTGGGCCTTCTGGCAGTACAGCCTGCTCGCCGACTGCTCCTCGGTCCCGGCCGCCGCGACCGCCTCGGACCAGGAGATCTGGGACACCATCGACGCGATCTCCGGCTTCTCGGCCTACGCCGACCAGGGCCTGGAGACGTACACGCCGTACTACTACCAGGCGGGCACCCAGCTCGGCTCGCCCGACATCAAGCAGCCCCACCTCAAGGGCCTGAGCCGCTACGGCTACCAGCCGCCGCGCAACTTCGTGCCCCGCTCGATCCCGATGACCTTCCAGCCGGGGGCCATGGCGGACGTGGACCACTGGGTCCGCACGAACGCGAACCAGATGCTGTTCGTGTACGGGCAGAACGACCCGTGGGGTGCCGAACCGTTCCGCCTCGGCTACGGGGTGCGCGACAGCTACGTGATGACCGCCCCCGGCGCCAACCACGGGGCCAACGTCGCCAAGCTCCTGGACGGCGAGCGGACGCTGGCCACCGCGAAGATCCTCCAGTGGGCCGGGGTGGCTCCGGCCGCCGCGCTCGCCGACACGGGCAAGGCGGCGCCGCTGGCGGCGCCGGACGCGCAGCTCGACCAGCGCGACCTGGAGCGCGAGCCGCAGCTGCGGCCGTAGCCGGCAGGTGAATCCGGGGCGTGTCCGCACACGGTGCGGACACGCCCTCACCCGTGTCCCGGGCCGCCGTTCGCCGGAGCCGCCCGCCCGGTGCCGTGTGCCGCCGAGGCCATCGCCGTATGCCCGCCGCCGTTTGCCCGTCGCCCGTCGCCCGTCGCCCGGCGCCCGGCGCCCGTCGCGTGCCTCGCGTCGCCGTGCGCGGCCCGCCGGGTGCCGATCGCCGCCGGGCGGCCGCCGTCAGGGGTACGCCAGTCCGTGGCCCAGCGGATAGCGGCCCGGAACCGGGACCGGGAGGCGGCCCCCGGGGCGTACCGCACCGGTGATCACCCGGGCCGCCGCGCGCATCTCCACGTCCGTCCAGCAGTACGTCGCCAGCTCCGCCGCGCAGGCTGGCAGCCGGGCCGCGTCGTACGGGTTGCGGACCGCCACCGCCACCACCGGGACCCCGGACGCGACGAGTTCCGCCACCAGCGCGCGCTGGGGGCTGTCCCCCTCGGGGACGTTGTACGTGCACACCAGCACCGCCGCGTGGCCCGGCGCCGCGGCCGCGGCCCGCTCGGGCGCCACCGCGGAGGCCCGGCAGCCCAGCGCGGTCAGCTCCCGGGCCAGGACGGCCGCCGGGGGACCCGTGGTGCCGGTGGGGGACACGGGGTCGGCCCCGGTGACCAGCAGCCGGGGCGCCGCCGCGGCGTCGAGCGGCAACAGCCCGACGGGATTGGCCAGCAGCGTGGTCGTGCCGGCCGCGATCGCGTCGGCCGCCGCCAGGTGCTCCGGGGAGCCGACGACGGAACCGGCCCCCGCCGCGGAGACCCGGGGCGCCCCGAACAGGCCGCGCCGGGCCTTGAGTTCCAGGATGCGCAGCACCGAAGCGTCGATCCGCGGCTCGGTCAGCTCGCCGGCCTCGACGGCCGCCAGCACACTGCGGTGCGCGAGCCTCAGGTCCGGAGGGTTCAGCAGCTGGTCGCAGCCCGCGAGCAGGGCCAGGACGGGCACCCGGTCGTCCCCGTACTTCTGGCGGACCCCGGCCATGTCGAGGGCGTCGGTGACCACGACCCCGCGGAAGCCCAGGCGTTCGCGCAGGATGCCGGTGACGATGGGCCGCGAGAGGGTCGCGGGGTCCCCGGAGGGGTCGAGCGCGGGGAACACGATGTGCGCCGTCATGATCGCGTCCACGCCCGCTTCGACCGCGGCCCGGAAGGGCGGCTCGTCGAGCTCCTCCCAGACGGCCCGGGTGTGCCGCATCACGGGCAGCCCGACGTGGCTGTCGGTCTCGGTGTCCCCGTGACCGGGGAAGTGCTTGGCCGTGGCGGCCACCCCGGCGCCCTGGTAGCCGCGGACCTGGGCGGCGACCAGGGCGGCCACGGCGCGCGGATCGGACCCGAAGGACCGTACGCCGATCACCGGGTTCGCCGGGTTGACGTTGACGTCGGCCACCGGCGCGTAGTCCTGGCGGATGCCCATGGCGGCCAGCTCGGTGCCCGCGATCCGCGCGGCCCGGCGGGCGTCGGCCGGGGAGCCGCCCGCGCCGAGCGCCATCGCCCCCGGCAGCAGGGTCGCGGGCCGGCCGATGCGGGCGACCGCCCCGTGCTCCTGATCAGTGGAGAGCAGCAGCGGGATCCGCGCGCCGCCGGCCAGGGCGGCCCGCTGGAGGCCGCCGGAGAGCTCCGCGATCTGCCGCGGGTCGCGGGTGTTGTGGGCCCACGCGAAGTAGACGATCCCGCCGAGGTGGTAGCGGGACACCAGCTCGGCGGCGGTGCGGACCCCGAACAGCGCCAGGTTCCGCTCGGCGTCCGCCGGGTCGGGGTCGGTCGCCGAGTGGCCGTACGCCCGGGACACGAAGAGCTGCCCGACCTTCTCGGCGAGGCTCATCCCCTCCACCAGCGCGCGCAGCCGGGCCGGCTCCGGCCGGCGGCCCGGCGGCCCGCCCGGGGCGCGGTCATGGGAGCGCGGATCGTCCGGGACGCGCCGGGCCCCCGCGGTGGCGGAGGCGGACCCGGCCACCGTGACGGCGGCCAGGGCGGCCGCGGCGAGCAGGGTCCGGCGGGAGGCGTGGTTCGGCACGCGCCGGACCCTACTGCCGGGCCGGGGCCGGGGGGTGGCGGACACTCGGGAGGTCCCCCGGACGGGCCGCCGTCGCGGCCCAGTGTTCCCGCAGGGTCCGTACGGCCTCGGTGATGGCGGGCCGACGGGCGGCCCCGGTCCGCCACAGGGCGTACAACCGGCGCACGGGCCCGGGCTCCAGCGGTACGGCCACCGCGCCCGGCGGCAGCGGGCCCGTGCCCAGACGGGGGACGACGGCCACGCCGAGCCCGGCCGCGACCAGGGCGACGATGGTGTGGTTCTCCTCGGCGACGTGCGCGATGTCGGGCTCGAAGCCGGCCGTCCGCAGGGTCCGCACCAGCCAGTCGTGGCAGACCCGCCCGGGCGGCTGGCACACCCAGCGCTCCCCGCCCAGGTCGGCGCGCAGGACCACCCCGCGGCGGGTGAAGGGGTGCCCGGCCGGGACCACCAGGTCGCAGAGGTCGTCGCCGATCACCGCCTGCTCGACCCCCTCGGGCGCGGGCAGCGGGGCGATGTCCCAGTCGTGGGCCACCGCGAGGTCCGTGACGCCCCGGACCACCAGGTCGACGGACAGGTGCGGGTCCACCTCCGTGAGGCGTACGTCCAGCGCCGGGTGCCGTGCGGCCAGGTCGGCCAGCACTCCCGGCAGCAGCCCGCGCGCCGCCGAGGCGAACGCGGCCACCGTCAGCAGCCCGCCGGGCTGCCCGCGGCGCTCCTCCAGGGTGGTCTCCGCCCGCTCCACGATCGCCAGCAACTCCTGCGCCGTGTCGGCCAGGTGGCGGGCCTCCTCGGTGAGGGCGACCCCGCGTCCGCGACGCTCCAGCAGCGTGGTGCGGGTCTCCCGCTCCAGCTTGGCGATCTGCTGCGAGACCGCCGAGGGGGTGTAGCCGAGGGCGGCCGCCGCGCCGGCGACCGAGCCGTGGACGGAGACGGCGTGCAGCGCGCGGAGCCGGGCCAGATCGAGCATGCCCCCATCGTGGCACCGCGGCCATTCGGTAGCAATGCTTCATCCAACGCGGAAGGGACTCGCGCTGGTGCTACATCCTCCGGGCGCCGATGCTCGAACCATGCGTCCCGTACACACCGCACTCGCCGTGCTCGTCGCCGCCGTCTGGGGCGTCAACTTCGTCGTGATCGAGATCGGACTCGGCCACTTCCCGCCGCTGCTCCTGTCCGCCCTGCGCTTCCTCGCGGCCGCGTTGCCCGCCGTGTTCTTCGTCGGGCGGCCCAGGGTCGCCTGGAAGTGGATCCTCGGGGTCGGGGCGGCCCTGGGCATCGCCAAGTTCGGCCTGCTCTTCACCGGGATGGCCGCCGGGATGCCGGCCGGGCTGTCCTCGCTGGTGCTCCAGATCCAGGCCGTCTTCACCGCGGTCCTCGCCGCCGTCGTGCTGCGCGAGCGGCCCGGCCGGGTGCGGGTGGCCGGCATGGGGGTCGCGCTCGCCGGGATCGCCGTCGCCGCCGTCGACGGGGGGACCTCGGGGCCGGTGCTCGGCTTCGTCCTGGTCGTCGCGGCCGCCGCCTGCTGGGGCGTCTCCAACGTGCTGACCCGCAGGGCCTCGCCGCCCGACGCCCTGAACTTCATGGTGTGGGTGTGCGCGGTACCGGTGCTGCCGCTGTTCGCGCTCTCGCTGCTGCTGGAGGGGCCGGAGCGGGACCTGGCCGCGCTGCGGTCCCTGGACTGGTCCGGGGCCGCCGTCATCGGGTACGTCGCCTGGGTGTCCACCGTCTTCGGCTTCGGCGCCTGGGGCTACCTGCTGCGCCGCTACCCGGCCTCCTCGGTGGCGCCCTTCTCGCTGCTGGTCCCGGTCTTCGGGATGTCCTCGGCCGCGCTGGTGCTGGGGGAGTCCGTCTCCGGCACGCGCTGGCTGGCGGCGGTGCTCCTGGTCGGCGGGGTGGCGCTGACCTCGCTGACGCTCGCGCGGCGTCCGGACGGTACGGGGGTCGGTCCGGACGTCAGCGCGGGGAGCCCTCCCGCAGTGGCAGTCGCCAGTCCTGTCCCGTGAGGGCGACCCCGTACGAGCGGTGCGGGCGCTCGGCGACCAGGGTGAAGCCCGCGCGCAGGTAGAGGGAGCGCGCGGAGGTCAGCACGTCGTTGGTCCACAGGACGAGCTCCCGGTAGCCGACCGAGCGGGCGAAGGCCACGACGGCGTCGACGAGGAGGGCGCCGATGCCGCGGCCGCGGCCGGCGGGGTCCACCAGGAGCAGCCGCAGCCGCGCGGTGCCGGGCGCGGCGTCCTCGCGGACGCACATCACCGAACCGACCGGGCGGCCGTCCAGTTCGGCGATCCAGACGCGTTCCAGGTACGGGTCGTGGTCCTCGGCGAAGTCCGCGACGATCCGCGCCACCAGGCCCTCGAACTCGGTGTTCCAGCCGTACTCCGCGGCGTACAGCGCGCCGTGCCGCTGCACGATCCAGCCCAGGTCGCCGGGCTCGGGGGACCGCAGCCGTACGGGTGCCTTCTCGGGCGTGTCCATGGCGCCCGAGGATAGCGCGGCGTGCGGTGGCGGGGGATGCCGCGGAGGGCGGTCCCGGGCTGCGGCTCCAGCCGCCCCGGACCGCCCTCCGGCGGGTGTTACGCCGTACGGGTCACTTCTTGCCGCCCCCGAGGATCTGGCCCAGCAGGTCCCCGAGCCCGCCGCCCGCCGCGGGGGCCGCGCCGGGGGCCGGGGCGGCGCCGCCGGCCGCGGGGGTTCCCGCGGTCTTGCCCGAGGCCGCGCGCTTGGCGAAGACCGCCAGCAGCACCGGGATCAGCAGCTCGATGACGCGGCTGATGGTGGGCGCGGGGATGCCGGTCTTCTTCGACACGGCGCCGGCCACGGGCTTGCTGATCTTGGCGAGCACCCCGGCCATCATCCCGCCGGACAGCATGCCGCCCAGGCCGCCGCCCAGGGTGGACACGCCCCGCAGTGGGGGCTCCGCCACCTCGGCGACGGCCTGGCGGACCTCGACGCCGCCGTCGTCGTCGGCCGCGGCCTTCTCCTGCAGGCCGCCGGTCATGGCGCCGACCGTCTCCGCGACGGTGTCGCGGGCGCCGTTGGTGTCCGTGCCGAGGAGACCGGCGATCTCGGTCAGTTTGTCGTCGCCGAGTTCCTGGAGCACGTCGTCCTGGAATGAAGGTTCGCTCATGCGGGAAACGCTACTTCTGCGGCGATTTGACGGCACCTCGGACCCAGCCTCGGTAACGGAATGATAAAGCTCCGCATCCCGGTGCAACCCCGTGCGGGAATCGCGGGTCGTATGGTGCGTCGGGACTTTCGGGAGGGGATCTGGGGGGATCGGGAAGTCCGACACGGGAGGGGTAACCGTGATGGGGGTCCGGCCGCGAGGCCGGACCCCCTTCTGGTGTCCCGGACCCGCTCCGCCCCCGGTTCTCCACAGGCGTGACGCGCTGTCGGCGCCGGACGGTAGCTTTCGGTCCATGGCAGCGGACGGGGCGGCGGCGGTACAACTGGCGGTGGTCGACGGGGTGCTCGAGCGCATCACCTACGCCAACGAGGACACCGGCTACACGGTCGCCCGCGTGGACACGGGCCGCGGCAGCGGCGACCTCCTCACCGTCGTCGGCTCGCTCCTCGGTGCGCAGCCCGGCGAGTCGCTCCGGATGGAGGGCCGCTGGGGCTCCCACCCGCAGTACGGCCGGCAGTTCACGGTGGAGAACTACCGCACCGTGCTCCCCGCCACCATCCAGGGCATCCGGCGCTACCTCGGCTCCGGCCTGATCAAGGGCATCGGACCGAAGATCGCCGACCGGATCGTGGAGCACTTCGGCACCGACACCCTCGACGTGATCGAGGACGAGCCGAAGCGGCTCATCGAGGTGCCGGGGCTCGGCCCCAAGCGGACCAAACTGATCGGGGCCGCCTGGGAGGAGCAGAAGGCGATCAAGGAGGTCATGGTCTTCCTCCAGGGGGTCGGCGTCTCCACCTCCATCGCCGTGCGCATCTACAAGAAGTACGCCGACGCGTCCATCTCGGTGGTGAAGAACCAGCCCTACCGCCTCGCCGCCGACGTCTGGGGCATCGGATTCCTCACCGCCGACCGCATCGCCCAGGCCGTCGGCATCCCGCACGACAGCCCCGAGCGGGTCAAGGCCGGCCTCCAGTACGCCCTGTCGCAGTCCACCGACCAGGGGCACTGCTTCCTGCCGGAGGAACGGCTCATCGCCGACGGGGTCAAGCTGCTCCAGGTGGACACCGGGCTGGTCATCGACTGCCTCGCCGAGCTCGCCGCGGACCCGGAGGGTGTCGTACGGGAGCCCGTGCCCGATCCGCAGGGCGGGCCGGACCCGCTGACCGCCGTGTACCTGGTCCCCTTCCACCGCGCCGAGCTGTCGCTGGTCGGGCAGGTGCGCCGGCTGCTGAACGCGGAGAACGACCGGATGCCCGGCTTCCGGGACGTGGACTGGGACAAGGCCCTGGGCTGGCTCGCCGACCGGACCGGGGCCGCGCTCGCTCCCGAGCAGCGGGACGCGGTGAAGCTGGCCCTCACCCGCCGGGTGGCCGTCCTGACCGGCGGGCCCGGCTGCGGCAAGTCCTTCACCGTGCGCTCGATCGTGGAGCTGGCACGGGCCAAGAAGGCCAAGGTGGTGCTCGCCGCGCCCACCGGGCGGGCCGCCAAGCGGCTCTCGGAACTCACCGGGGCCGAGGCCTCCACCGTGCACCGGCTCCTGGAGCTCAAGCCGGGCGGGGACGCGGCGTACGACCGGGAGCGGCCGCTGGACGCGGACCTGGTCGTGGTCGACGAGGCCTCGATGCTGGACCTGCTGCTGGCCAACAAGCTGGTCAAGGCGGTGGCGCCGGGGGCGCACCTGCTGCTGGTCGGGGACGTCGACCAGCTCCCCTCGGTCGGCGCGGGGGAGGTGCTCCGGGACCTGCTCGCCGAAGGCGGACCGGTGCCCGCCGTACGGCTGACCCGCATCTTCCGTCAGGCCCAGCAGTCCGGGGTGGTCACCAACGCCCACCGGATCAACACCGGCCTGCCGCCGATCACCGAGGGGCTGCCGGACTTCTTCCTCTTCGCCGAGGAGGACACGGAGGCGGCCGGAGCGCTGGCCGTGGACGTGGCGGCCCGCAGGATACCCGCCCGGTTCGGGCTCGACCCGCGCCGGGACGTCCAGGTGCTCGCCCCCATGCACCGCGGACCCGCGGGCGCCGGGAACCTCAACGCCCTGCTCCAGCAGGCCATCACGCCGGCCCGCCCGGACCTGCCGGAGAAGCGGTTCGGCGGCCGGGTCTTCCGGGTGGGTGACAAGGTCACCCAGATCAGGAACAACTACGACAAGGGCGCCAACGGCGTCTTCAACGGCACGCTCGGCGTGGTCACCGCCCTCGACCCGGTCGAACAGCGCCTGACCGTACGGACGGACGAGGACGAGGAGATCGGGTACGAGTTCGCCGAACTCGACGAGCTGGCCCACGCGTACGCCGTCACCATCCACCGCTCCCAGGGGAGTGAATATCCGGCCGTGGTGATCCCGGTCACCACCGGAGCCTGGATGATGCTCCAGCGGAACCTGCTCTATACGGCGGTGACCAGGGCGAAGAAACTGGTCGTCCTCGTCGGGTCACGCAAGGCTCTCGGACAGGCCGTGCGTACGGTTTCCGCAGGCAGGAGGTACACGGCGGTCGCTCCGAGGCTGTCCGGCCGGATACCGGTGGGAAACATCACCTAAATGATCGATCATTTGGGGTTCCCGGCGCCGGTGTGAAGGGGCAGGATGAGCAGCTTGGCGGCACTCAGTGCCGTCGAGAAGACCAAATGCCGACCCCGAGTGCACTCTCCTGCGCCAAATGGGGGAAGGTAGAGGCAGTCAGGGCACCTCGAAGAAGAGGCACTACGTCGGTGAGGGATGACGTGAGCGACAACTCTGTAGTACTCCGGTACGCGGACGGTGAATACACCTACCCGGTGGTCGAGAGCACCGTCGGTGACCAGGGCTTCGACATCTCGAAGCTGCGGGCCCAGACCGGGCTCGTCACGCTGGACAGTGGCTACGGCAACACCGCGGCGTACAAGTCCGCGATTACCTACCTCGACGGCGAGCAGGGGATCCTGCGCTACCGCGGATACCCGATCGAGCAGCTGGCCGAGCGTTCGACCTTCATCGAGGTCGCCTACCTGCTGATCAACGGGGAGCTGCCGACCGTCGACCAGCTCGCGTCGTTCCGCAACGAGATCACCCAGCACACGCTGCTGCACGAGGACGTGAAGCGCTTCTACGACGGCTTCCCGCGCGACGCGCACCCGATGGCGATGCTGTCCTCCGTGGTCAGCGCGCTGTCGACGTTCTACCAGGACAGCCACAACCCGTTCGACGAGAAGCAGCGCCACCTCTCGACGATCCGCCTGCTGGCCAAGCTGCCGACGATCGCGGCCTACGCCTACAAGAAGTCGGTCGGCCACCCGGTGGTCTACCCGCGCAACGACCTCGGCTACGTCGAGAACTTCCTGCGCATGACGTTCTCCGTGCCGGCCCAGGAGTACGACCTGGACCCGGTCGTGGTCTCGGCGCTCGACAAGCTGCTGATCCTGCACGCGGACCACGAGCAGAACTGTTCGACCTCCACCGTGCGTCTGGTCGGCTCCTCGCAGGCGAACATGTTCGCCTCGATCTCCGCCGGCATCTCCGCCCTGTGGGGGCCGCTGCACGGTGGCGCCAACCAGTCCGTCCTCGAGATGCTGGAAGGCATCAAGAACGACGGCGGCGACGTCGACGCCTTCATCCGCAAGGTGAAGAACAAGGAGGACGGCGTCCGCCTCATGGGCTTCGGACACCGCGTCTACAAGAGCTTCGACCCCCGGGCGAAGATCATCAAGGCCGCGGCGCACGACGTCCTCTCGGCGCTCGGCAAGAGCGACGAGCTGCTCGACATCGCGCTCAAGCTGGAAGAGCACGCGCTGGCCGACGACTACTTCGTCTCGCGCAACCTCTACCCGAACGTGGACTTCTACACCGGTCTCATCTACCGGGCCATGGGCTTCCCGACCGAGATGTTCACCGTGCTCTTCGCGATCGGCCGCCTTCCCGGCTGGATCGCCCAGTGGCACGAGATGATCAAGGAGCCGGGTTCCCGCATCGGCCGCCCCCGCCAGATCTACACCGGCGAGGTCCTGCGTGACTTCGTCCCCGTAGAGAGCCGCTGATCACGGCGGTCCGCTGAACCGGGGCCCACGGGCCGGGGCGGCGTCCGGGCGCGGAGCGGCGACGCACGCGCAGGACGCACCCGCACGACGTACACGCACAGGCAGGGAGAAGCGCCCCGCCGTCGATCCCCCCACGGGTCGACGGTCGGGGCGCTTTCCTTTCCCCGGTACGGATTCCCCCCACGGGATCCGACCGGGGCGTCGGTGTCTGCCGGGACCCGTTCGGGTCGGGTGGGCCGCTCAAAGCTTCCCGCGGGCACGCGTCCCGGCCGGCCGGTGCCTCGGACATCCCCCAAGACGTCCGTGAGACGTCCCCCAAGACATCCCTGGCACCGCCCCATTAGACCCACGACGGCCCCGGATGGTTACGTTGCGATCACTGTGATCTGCGTCTCGCGTGAAGGAATCGTGGCGGGGATGCGAAGGTGATCCACTAGCGGAAGGACCGCAACCGCAGGCTGTTGGTCACCACGAAGACCGAGGAGAAGGCCATGGCGGCTCCCGCGATCATCGGGTTGAGCAGCCCGGCGGCGGCCAGCGGCAGGGCCGCCACGTTGTAGCCGAAGGCCCAGAACAGGTTGCCCTTGATCGTGGACAGGGTCCGCCGGGACAGCCGGATCGCGTCCGCCGCCACCCTGAGGTCGCCCCGTACGAGGGTCAGGTCGCCGGCCTCGATGGCCGCGTCGGTGCCCGTGCCCATGGCCAGGCCCAGGTCGGCCTGGGCCAGTGCGGCGGCGTCGTTGACCCCGTCGCCGACCATGGCGACCGTACGGCCCTCGGCCTGGAGCCGCTTGACCACGTCGACCTTGTCCTGCGGGAGCACCTCCGCGATCACCTCGTCGATGCCCACCGCGCGGGCCACCGTCTCGGCCACGGCCTTGTTGTCGCCGGTCAGCAGGACCGGCGTCAAGCCCAGCGCACGCAGGCGGGCGACCGCCTCGGCGCTGGTCTCCTTGACCGCGTCGGCCACGGTCAGCACCCCGCGCGCCGCCCCGTCCCAGGCCACCAGGACGGCGGTGTCGCCCGCGGCCTCGGCGTCGGCCAGGGCCGCCGCGACTGCTGCGGGCAGCTCGATCGAGCGCTCGGCCAGCAGCCGGGCCCGCCCCACCAGGACGGCGTGGCCGTCGACCGACCCCCGGACACCCAGTCCGGCGAGGTTCTCGAAGTCCTCCGGCACCGACAGCCCCCCGGCGAGGTCGGCGGCGCCCGCCGCGACGGCCCGGGCGATCGGGTGCTCGGAGGCGTGCTCCAGCGAACCGGCGAGGCGGAGCAACTGCCCGCGGTCGACGCCCTCGGCGGGGTGGACGCCGGTCAGCGCCATCCGGCCGGTGGTGACCGTACCGGTCTTGTCCAGGACGACGGTGTCCACCCGGCGGGTGGACTCCAGCACCTCGGGGCCCTTGATCAGGATGCCGAGCTGGGCTCCCCGTCCGGTGCCGACCATCAGCGCGGTCGGGGTGGCCAGACCCAGGGCGCACGGGCAGGCGATGATCAGGACGGCGACGGCGGCCGTGAACGCGGCGGTGGGGTTGTCGGTGGCGAGCAGCCAGCCGACCCAGGTGCCGAGCGCGAGGACGAGGACCACGGGGACGAAGACGGCGGAGATCCGGTCGGCGAGGCGCTGGACCTCCGCCTTGCCGTTCTGGGCGTCCTCGACGAGACGCGCGATCCGGGCCAGCTGGGTGTCGGAGCCGACCCGGGTGGCCTCGACGACCAGGCGCCCCGAGGTGTTGACGGTGGCGCCGGTGACGGCGTCCCCCGGCGACACCTCGACCGGCACCGACTCGCCCGTCAGCATGGAGGCGTCCACGGCGGATTCGCCCTCGACGACCGTGCCGTCGGTGGCGATCTTCTCGCCGGGGCGGACGACGAACCGGTCACCGGCTTCCAGCGTGCCCACCGGAACGCGGACCTCGACGCCGTCGCGCAGGACGGCGACGTCCTTGGCGCCCAGCCGCAGCAGGGCCTTGAGGGCCGCGCCCGACTTCCGCTTGGCGCGTGCCTCCAGGTAGCGGCCGAGCAGGATGAACGTGACGACGCCGGCCGCGACCTCCAGGTAGACGGCCGAGGAGCCGTCCGTCCGCGAGATCGTGAAGTCGAAGCCGTGCCGCATGCCGGGCATGCCCGCGTGGCCGAAGAACAGGGCCCACAGGGACCAGGCGAAGGCGGCGAGCGTGCCGACCGAGACCAGGGTGTCCATGGTGGCGGCGCCGTGCCGGGCATTGGTCCAGGCGGCCCGGTGGAAGGGGAGGGCGCCCCAGACGACGACGGGGGCGGCGAGCGTCAGCGAGAGCCACTGCCAGTTGTCGAACTGGAGCACCGGGACCATCGCGAGGAGCACGACGGGGGCGGCGAGGACGGCCGAGACGAGCAGCCGGGTGCGGAGCGCGGCCAGCTCGGGGTCGGCTGCCTCCGAAGCCGCCGCCGGGGCCGGACCCCGGGTCCCGTCGGCTTCGGCTCCCGGGCCGGCCGGGGCGCCCGGCCGGAGGTCCGGCTGCGGCTGCGGCTGCGGAGGCGGGGGTTCCGAGGCGGTGTACCCGGTCTTCACGACGGTCGCGATCAGATCGGCGACCCGCACGTCACCCGCGTACGAGACCTTCGCCTTCTCGGTGGCGTAGTTCACCGTCGCGGTGACCCCGTCCATCCGGTTCAGCTTCTTCTCGATGCGGGCCGCGCAGGAGGCGCAGGTCATTCCGCCGATCGTGAGCTCGACCGCCGCTATGGGTCCGTCGTGCACTGTGCTCGTCATGTTCCGGTGCTCCAGGGGGAGGGCCGGGCGGTACGGAACCAGTATGAGCTGGCCGGTACCGCCCCGGCGGGGTGCTGCGGGTGCTGCGGGGGGCGGGTGCCGCCCGGGGTCGGGAGCGGTGGTTCCGGGCTCCCGCTTACGGCTGGGCGGGGCCGGCGAACTCGTAGCCCGCCTCGTCCACGGCGGCGCGCACGTCCGCGTCCGCCAGCGGGGCGGCGGATACCACGGTGACCTCGCCGGTCGCGGCGACGGCCTTGACCGAGCTGACGCCGGCCAGGGCGGAGAGTTCCGCGGTCACCGCGCCCTCGCAGTGCCCGCAGGTCATGCCGGTCACGCGGTAGACGGCGGTGGTCTGGGTGTCCGTCTCGGCGGTCATGTCGTTCTCCTCATGAGGGGTGGGTCCGGGCGTGGGGGCGGCGGATGTCTCCAGCCTGTTCCTCCGACGCTTCGAGACTATACCCCTAGGGGGTATCGAAGCGAGGATGCGCGCCCATTCTTTTGCGGCGGACGATACGGATGGGTGGGATGTAAACGGCGGATATGGCGCGCTGCGGCCCAAGCCGCCGTGGTTCTCCCGCGTCATAGACAAGACCCTGCACAGCAGCGCGCGGTTCGCGGTACGGCTGGTGATGCTGGTGCTCGTGGGGATGCTGGCGCTGGCCCAGGCGATGGGGCTCGACATCCTGCTCGGCGCCTTCGCCACCGGACTGGTCACCCGGCTGGTGCTGCACGGGGCGGCGCCGGAGAGCGGCGGGGCGGAGCTGTCGAAGGTCGAGGCCGTCACCACGATGGGCGTGCGGGCCGGGACGGTCGAGCCGGCCGGGGCGGCGGCGCTGGTGGGCGCGGGGATGCTGTCCGTCCTTGTGATCCCGCCGGTGGGGCTGCGGGTCGGGGCCCGCTCCGGCGAAGGGTCGGGGGACGGGCCGGAGCCGGGCGGGCGGCGCCCGGGCCGGGTCAGCGGGAGCGAGTCGTGGTGACCATGGGCTCCAGGTAGCGGAGCAGGACGGTCTTCAGCTCCGCGGTGTAGGCGGCGCGCTCCGGCCCCTCGTGGGCGAGGATCAGGTCCAGCGCCGACTTGAAGATGCCCAGGATCATGTTCGAGGTGTGGGTGAGCTCGGCCTGCGTGGCGGCGGGGGCGAAGCCGTGCAGGACCGCCTCGATCCGGGTGAGCAGGTTGCAGTGCAGTTCCTCGTGCTCCTGCGTGATGCCCGGGACGCCGGAGCCGTGCATCAGCGCCCAGAACGCCGGGTTCTCGCAGTTGAACGCGATGACCGGGTCCAGGACGGCGTCCAGCAGCTCGGGCAGGGGTCGGTCCAGGTTCTCGGGGAGGAAGGCCTGGCCGTGCGTCTCGTGCGCGCGCTGGAGCAGCCGGCCGCCGAGCTCGATCGCGATGGCCTCCTTGTTCGGGAAGAACTGGTAGAGCGTGCCCGGTGAGACCCCGGCCTCGCGGGCGATCGCGTTGGTGCTGGCCGCGGCGTATCCGGTACGGCAGAACACGCCCGAGGCGGCCGCCAGGAGCTGGCTGATCCGCCGCTCGCCGCGGGCCTGGCGGCGCCGGGGAGCGGCGGCCGCGGCCCGGTCGGATTCCGTCGGCCCCCCTGCCTCTTCTGCCGTTTTGTCCTGGGGTGTCCCCGGCATGTCCAATCCCTTGCTTCCCGTGGGCGATTGACAAACGCGAGGGATCGCTCGCATTCTGAGGGAACGCGAGCGACTGCTCGTATTTGCCAGTGTATTCGGCCTGGCAATCAGGTGAAGGGGACACCGAGTCATGCCCGAAGTCAAGAATCCGCCGCCGCCCGGGGAGAGCGGCCGGTGGACCCGGATCGTCACGGCCCGGCCGCGGCTCTCGCTGCTGCTCGCCCTGGTCGTGACGGCGCTGGCCGTGTTCGCGGGAGGCGGCGTCGCCGAGCGGATGGGCAGCGGCGGCTGGGAGGATCCGGACGCCCAGTCCACCCGCGCGGCCTCCGTGCTGGAACGCGAGTTCCCCGGCTCCCAGCCCAACCTGCTGTTGCTCGTCGATGCCCGGGACGGCGCCGGGGTCGACGATCCCGCCGTCGCCGCCGAGGCGGAACGGCTGACGGTCCGCCTCGCCGCCGAAGAGGGGGTCGCCGGCGTCGGCTCGTACTGGCGCACGCCGCTGCCCGCGCTGCGCTCCGAGGACGGCGGGCGGGCGCTGATCGCCGCCCGGGTGACGGGCGACGAGAAGACCACCACCCGCGTGCTGGACCGGATCGCCCCGCACTACCAGGGGGACCACGGGCCGGTCAGGGTCTCGCTCGGCGGGCAGGCCGCCGTCCAGCGGGAGGTGACCGCCACGATCCAGGAGGACCTGCTGCGCGCCGAGCTGATCGCCCTGCCGGTGACGCTCGTGCTGCTCGTCCTCGTCTTCGGCAGCGCGGTGGCCGCCCTGCTGCCGCTCGGCGTCGGCATCGTGGCCGTCCTCGGGACGAACGCGGTGCTGCGCGGACTCACCGAGTTCACCGACGTCTCCGTCTTCGCCCAGAACCTGACCACCGCCCTCGGGCTCGGACTCGCCATCGACTACGCCCTGTTCATCGTGCGGAGGTTCCGCGAGGAGCTCGCCGCGGGCCGCGACCCGGTCGGCGCCGTCGGCGCCACCCTGCGCACGGCGGGCCGCACCGTGCTGTTCTCGGCGCTGACCGTCGCCGTCTCGCTCTCGGCGATGCTCTTCTTCCCGATGTACTTCCTGCGGTCCTTCGCCTACGCCGGGGTCGCGGTGGTCCTGCTGGCGGCGGCCGCCGCGCTGATCCTGCTGCCCGCTGCCCTGGTGCTGCTCGGCCACCGGGTCAACTCCCTGGACCTGCGCGCGCTGTGGCGCCGGGGCCGGCGTACCGACGGGGCGCGGCAGGCCGGGGAGCCCGGCCGGGGCTGGGCGCGGACGACCGCGCTGGTGATGCGGCGGGCTCCGCTGTTCGCGGTCGCCACCACGGCGGGGCTGCTGCTGCTCGGCCTGCCGTTCCTCGGGGTGAAGTTCGGCACCGTGGACGACCGGCAGCTGCCGGCCACCGCCGAGTCACACGTGGTCCAGCAGCAGATCCGGGACGGCTTCCCGGGCAGCCCCGGGGGCGGGCTGATCGTGCTGGCCGAGGGGGCGGCGGGACCCGCGGAGCTGACCGCGTACCGGGAGCGGGTGGACGCGCTGCCCGGGGTGGTCCGGATCGACGGCCCGGTGAGCGCAGGACCCGGCTCGTCGTACGCCTACTTCTCGGTCGCCGCCGAGGGGGAGGCCGTGGGCCCACAGGCACAGGACCTCGTCGGCGAGGTGCGGAAGGTGGACGCGCCCTTCGAGACGTCCGTGACCGGACAGGCGGCGGTGCTCGTGGACGCCCAGGACGCCATAGCGGAGGAACTGCCCGCGGCCCTGGCCCTGGTGGTGCTGGCCACGCTGCTGCTGGTGTTCCTCCTCACCGGGAGCGTCCTGATACCGGTGCAGGCCATCCTGCTCAACGCGCTGAGCCTGACCGCGATGTTCGGGGCGGTGGTGTGGGTCTTCCAGGAGGGCAACCTCTCGGGCCTGCTCTCCTTCACCTCGACCGGTGACATCGAGACCACCCTGCCGGTGCTGATGTTCTGCATCGCTTTCGGACTCTCCATGGACTACGGGGTGTTCCTCATATCGCGGATCAAGGAGGAGTACGACCGGACCGGGGACCACGAGGGGGCGGTGCGCGCCGGTCTGGCCCGCACCGGCGGTCTGATCACCGCGGCGGCCGTGATCCTGGCGGTGGTGATGGTGGCCATCGGCACCTCGCGGGTGACCAACACCAAGATGCTGGGGCTCGGGATCGCCCTGGCGGTCCTGATGGACGCCATGGTCGTACGGAGCCTGCTGGTCCCCGCGGTCATGAAGCTGACCGGTAGGGCCACCTGGTGGGCGCCGGGGCCGCTGCGCCGGCTGTACGAGCGGTTCGGGCTGAGCGAGGGCGAGTCCGCCGCTCCGGCGCCCGGTCCGGGAACGGGTCCGCAGGCCGGTCCGGGGTCGGAGTCGGGGGCCGGAGAGACGGAGCGGATACCGGCCGGAGCCCGGTAGGCCCGGTCGCTGGGTGGCGGTGCGGGACGTCCGCCCCGGCCCCGGCGGCGGGGACCGGGGCGGGGGCGGCCGTGGCGGGGGACGGCCGGGGCGGGCGGTCAGTCCTCGCGGCGGCCCCGGTTGCCGGGGCGGCGGGCCACCCAGGTGCGGATGGTGTCGGCGTACCAGTAGGGTTTGCCGCCCTCCACGTGGTCGGGGGCGGGGAGCAGCCCGTGCTTGCGGTAGGAGCGGACCGTGTCCGGCTGGACCCGGATGTGGGCGGCGATCTCCTTGTACGACCACAGCTGTCGGTCGCTCATGTACGACACCTCCTTGTCCACGCTGCGGGGTCGGCCGGGAGGCCGTCGGGGGAGCCGGCGCGTGGACACTGACGATCACTCGGGTTGTGCCCGGGGAACGACACAGAGTGAGGGCAGGGGAGGGGCTGTCGACCGCCTGTGACGGAAAACCCGCGTCATGCGGACATGCGTGACACAAGCGGGACCCCTGTGACAGATGCGACACACCGCCCCGGAGGTCGCAGGGAGTTGGGGCGTCGGGGGGCGTCGGGGGTGCCGGGGTGCGAGGGGTGTTGTGCCGGGAGGGTCCGGGGCTCGGGCCTGCGGGCGCAGGGGCCCGGGGCAGGCCCGGGACAGGCCCGGGACAGGCCCGGGGCCGCCGGGAGATGCCCCGCGGGCCGGGGGCGTTCCCGGCGCCCGCGGGGGATCAGCGGTACAGGGGCGGGCGTTCCACCAGTTCGACCGGGGCCCGTACGCCGCTGCGCGCCGCCGCCAGGCCGGCTTGAGAGACGGCCGACGCCGCGTAACCGTCCCAGGCGTCCGGCCCGGTCACCCGGCCCCGCGCGGCCGCGGCCACCCAGCTCCGCAGCTGACGGTCGTAGGCGTCGGCGAAGCGCACCGTGAAGTCCTGCGCGATCTCACCGCCCCACCGGCCCGCCGCCTGGACGACCATCGCGTGCCCGTCGCCGATCACGGCACTGCCCGACTCGCCCACCGCCTCGCACCGCACCTGGTACCCGACACCGCAGTTGACGAAGATCTCCACGTCGACGACGGCCCCGCCGGAGGTCTCCAGCAGCACCAGCCGGGGGTCGCGCAGTCCTCCCGGCGCCGCCGAGGAGGGCGTGGGGGAGAGCACGGACACCGCCGTGACCTCCTGCCCCAGCAGCCAGCGCGCCGCGTCCACCTCGTGGACCACGGAGTCCGTGATCAGCATGTCGCTGGTGAAGAAGGAGGGGGAGGCCGCGTTGCGGTGCCGGCAGTGGAGGAAGAGCGGCCGGCCGATCCCGCCCGCGTCCAGCAGCTCCTTGAGCCGCTCGTACTCGGCGTCGTACCGCCGCATGAAACCGACCTGCACCAGGCGGCGGCCCAGCCGCTGCTCGGCCTCCATGATCCGCAGCGCGCCCGCCGGATCCGGGGTCAACGGCTTCTCGCACAGCACCGGCAGCCCCCGCTCCAAGGCACGCAGGACCGCCTCCTCGTGGGCCGGTCCCGGAGAGGCGATCAGCACCGCGTCCACCCCGGGCGCGGCTATCGCCGCCGCCGCGTCGGTGTACGCGCCCGCCCCGTCCAAGGTGCCCGCCAGCTCCTTGACCCGGTCCCCGTCCGGATCCGCCAGGGCCACCACCCTGGCGCCGCCGACGGTGCGGCCGATCCGGCGGACGTGGTCCGCGCCCATCTTCCCGGTGCCGATGACGGCGATGCCGAGCGTGCTCATGTCGGGGGGTCCCTTCGGGAAGGTCAGCGGGCGCCGCAGGAGCGCAGGTAGGCCCGGGTCCGCCGGGCGATCGGCAGCGGGCGGTCGGGCGGGCAGGGGTACATGTCCTGCTCCACGATCGCGAACAGGTCCACTCCGAGCCGCTGGGCCGCCGCCAGCACCGGTTCCAGGTCCGGCACCCCCGACGGAGGTTCGCACATCACCCCGCGGGCCACGGCCGGACCGAAGGGGACGCCGTCCGCGACGACTTCGGCGAGGACGCGCGGGTCCACCTGCTTGAGGTGGAGGTAGCCGATCCGTTCCGCGAAGGTCTCGACGGCCCGGACGCTGTCGCCGCCGCAGTACGCGTAGTGCCCGGTGTCCAGGCAGAGGGAGACCAGCTCCGGGTCGGTGGCGTCCAGGAACCGGGCCACGTTCTCCGGGGTGTCGACGTGGGTGTCGGCGTGCGGATGCACGACGATCCGCAGTCCGTACCGGTCCCGGACCTCGCGGCCCAGCCGCTCGGTCAGGGCCGTCAGGTCGCGCCACTGGCCGGCGGTGAGGGTGCGGTCCTCGCGCACCTCCCCGGTCTTGTCGTCCCGCCAGAAGGAGGGGATGACCACGAGGTGGGACGCGCCCACGGCCCGGGTCAGCGCGGCGATCCGCGACACGTGCTCCCAGGTGTCCTCCCACACGGCGGGCCCGTGATGGAGTCCGGTGAAGACGGTGCCCGCCGAGACGCGCAGCCCGCGCCGGGCCGTCTCCTCGGCGAGGCGGACGGGATCGGTGGGCAGGTAGCCGTACGGGCCGAGTTCGATCCACTCGTACCCGGCGTCGGAGACCTCGTCGAGGAACCGCTCCCAGGGGGTCTGGCGCGGGTCCTCGGGAAACCAGACACCCCAGGAGTCCGGAGCCGAACCGATGCGGATACGGGTCAACGCGGGCGGGGAGGACGTCATAGCGGCCACCTTAGGGGGCGAGGCCCGACGGGGCGGCGAAGAGGACGGTGAAGGCGGTGCGCGGGACGGCGTGGGACGGAGCGTGGGGTGGCGTAGGGCGCGCACGGCACGGCGCACGGGGCGGGTAGGCGGTGGAGAGGGCGTGCAGGTGGCCGGAACGCAGGTGGCCGGAACGCGGCGGGACGGAACGGAAGACGACGGGGTGGTGGACGGGGTGGACGAGTTGGACGAGGTGGACGGCGCAGGCGGTGTCTCCGGCGCGGGCACGGCGGGCACGGCGGGCGAGGTGGACGAGCGCGTGGGAGGACCGGCAGTGACGGGCGACCGGTTGGGCTTCGACCTGATCACGATGGGCCGGATCGGGGCGGACCTCTACCCGCTGACGACCGGCGTACCGCTGGCCGAGGCCGACACCTTCGGCAGGTTCCTCGGCGGCTCCCCGGCCAACGTGGCCGTCGCTGCCGCCCGGCTCGGCCGCCGCACGGCGGTGGTCACCCGTACCGGCGCGGACCCCTTCGGCGGCTACCTGCGCACGGAGCTGCGCCGCCTCGGCGTGGACGACCGGTGGGTGTCCGAGGTCCGGGGGCTCCCCACCCCGCTCACCTTCTGTGAGATCTTCCCGCCCGACCGCTTCCCGCTCTACTTCTACCGCGTGCCGAAGGCACCCGACCTGGAGATCGAGGCCGAGGAGCTGGACCTGGAGGCGGTCCGGGCGGCCCGGGTCTTCTGGATGACGGGGACGGGCCTGAGCGAGGAGCCGAGCCGCTCCGCCACCCTCGCCGCGCTGGAGGCCCGTGCCCGGGCCCGGACCACGGTCTTCGACCTGGACTGGCGGCCGATGCTGTGGCGGGAGAAGCCGGAGGCGCACTACGCACGGGCCCTGGCCCTGGCCACGGTGGCCGTCGGCAACCAGGAGGAGTGCGAGATCGCCACCGGTGTGTCCGAGCCGTACGCGGCGGCGCGGGCGCTGCTCGCCGCCGGCGTGGAGCTGGCGGTCGTCAAGCGGGGCCCGGACGGTGTGCTGGCGGTCCACCGGGATGGCACGGTGGTCGACGTCCCGCCCGTACCGGTGGAGGTGGTCAACGGCCTCGGCGCGGGCGACGCGTTCGGCGGCGCGCTGTGTCACGGGCTGCTCGCCGGATGGGACCTGGAGCGGACGGTGCGGTTCGCGAACGCGGCCGGGGCCATCGTGGCCACGCGGCTGGCCTGTTCCACCGCGATGCCGTTTCCCGACGAGGTGGAGGAGGTGCTCGGCCGTGCCGGTGGTGTCTGAGTGGGGGATGGAATGGACGAGGCTGCTCGTGCTCGCCCTCGAACCGGGGGAGACGTACGCGCACCCGTGCGGGGAGGCGGAGTGGATCGTGCTCCCGCTGTCCGGAGCCTGCCAGGTCGACTGCCGCGACCCCGGCGTCGGACCCGACCCGGGCGCCGGGCCCGACGCGGGGGCCGGACCCGACCCGGGCGCCGGACCCGCCCCGGGAGCCGACCCCGTACGCGGCGCCGACCCGGCCCCTGACCCCGTACCGGGCCCGGCCCCTGACCCCGTACCGGGCCCTGACCCGGACCCCGCCTCGGGAGCGGGACCCGGCCCCGCCGGCGGGGTGCACGCCTTCGAACTGCGCGGCCGCCCCGGGGTGTTCGCCGGTCCCACCGACTTCGCGTACCTGCCCCGGGACGCGCACGCCACCGTCACCTCCGCCGCAGGCGGCCGCTTCGCGCTCGCCGGAGCGCGCTGCGACCGCCGCCTGCCCGCCCGGTACGGCCCGGCCGCGGACGTGCCCGTCGAGCTGCGGGGCGCCGGGACCTGTTCCCGCCAGGTCAACAACTTCGCCGCCGCCGACTCCTTCGCGTGCGACCGGCTCATCGCCGTCGAGGTGCTCACCCCCGGCGGCAACTGGTCCTCGTACCCGCCCCACAAGCACGACGAGGACCGTCCCGGCGAGGAGTCCCGGCTGGAGGAGATCTACTGGTTCGAGATCGCTCCCCACGGCGACACCCCCGGCCTCGGATACCAGCGGGTCAGCCCCTCCCCGGCCGGACGGACCGACATCCTCACCGAGGTGCGCACCGGTGACGCCGTGCTCATCCCGGACGGCTGGCACGGCCCGTCCATCGCCGCCCCCGGGCACGACATGTACTACCTGAACGTGATGGCCGGCCCCGGCCGCACCCGGGAGTGGCTCATCCGGGACCACCCCGACCACGGCTGGATCCGCGCCACCTGGCCTGGCGCCGGGACCGACCCCAGGCTGCCCTTCCCCCAGGCGCCCTTCCCCCAGGCGGAGGCCTCCCGATGAAACTCACCGTCGCGCAGGCCCTCGTCCGCTTCCTCGCCCGCCAGTACACCGAACGTGACGGGCAGCGCCACCGGCTGATCGCCGCCACCTGGGGGATCTTCGGCCACGGCAACGTCGCCGGCATCGGGCAGGCGCTGCTGGAGGCCGGACCGCACGCGATGCCCTTCCTCCAGGGGCGCAACGAGCAGGCCATGGTGCACGCCGCCGTCGGGTACGCCCGCCAGTGCGGGCGGCTCTCCGCGCACGCCGTCACCACCTCCATCGGGCCCGGCGCCACCAACCTCGTCACCGGGGCCGCCCTCGCCACAATCAACCGGATCCCGGTGCTCCTGCTGCCCGGGGACAGCTTCGCGACCCGGCCCGCCGACCCGGTGCTGCAACAGCTGGAGGTGCCGTACGCGGGGGACGTCACCGTCAACGACGCCCTGCGGCCCGTCTCCCGCCACTTCGACCGCGTCACCCGTCCCGAGGCGCTGATTCCGGCTGCCCTCCAGGCCGTACGGATGCTCACCGACCCCGTGCAGACCGGCGCCGTCACCCTCGCGCTGCCGCAGGACGTACAGGCGCAGGCGTACGACTGGCCCGAGGAGTTCTTCGCCGAACGGGTCTGGCGCGTGCGCCGGCCCCGGCCCGACCGGTCCGAGCTCGCCGCGGCCGCCGCGGCCGTACGGGGCTCCGCGCGCCCCCTCATCGTCGCCGGCGGCGGCATCCGCCACAGCGGCGCCCGGGCCGCCCTCGCCGCGTTCGCCGAGGCCACCGGCATCCCGGTTGCCTCCACCCAGGCGGGCAAGGGAGCCCTCCCGCACGGTCACCCGGCCGACGTGGGCGGCATCGGGCACACGGGCACGGCCGCAGCCGCCGACCTCGCCCGGGAGGCCGACCTGGTGATCGCCGCCGGGACCCGGCTGACCGACTTCACCACCGCGTCGGCGACCCTCTTCCAGCACCCGGCGGTCCGGTTCCTCGGCCTCAACCTGGACGCGTACGACGCCCACAAGCTCGCCGCCCGGCCGCTGGTCGCCGACGCCCGCGAGGGGCTCGACGAGCTGCGGGATGCGGTCGCCGGCCACCGCGTCGCTCCCGCGTACGAGGAGGCGTACCGGCGGGGCCGGGCCCGGTGGGAGGCGCGCGTCGACGAGGCCTACGCCGTACCCGCGGCGGACGAGGACCTGCCGCCCACCCAGACCCAGGTGCTCGGGCTCCTCGACGCCCTCGTCGATGGCACGGACATCCTGGTCAACGCGGCCGGCTCGCTCCCCGGCGACCTGCACAAGCTGTGGCGGACCCGCTCCGCGGACCAATACCACGTCGAGTACGGGTACTCCTGCATGGGCTACGAGATCCCCGCTGCCCTCGGCGTGGCGCTCGCCGCGCCCGGCCGGCCCGTGTGGGCGCTGGTCGGCGACGGGACGTACCTGATGAACCCGACCGAGCTCGTCACCGCCGTGCAGGAGGGCGTCCCCGTCAAGGTGGTGATCCTCGACAACCACGGCTACGCCTCCATCGGCGGCCTGTCGGGAGCCGTCGGCGGCGAGGGCTTCGCCACCGCGTACCGCTTCCGGGCACCCGACGCCTCGTACACGGGGGACCCCCTCCCGGTGGACCTCGCGGCCAACGCGGCCTCCCTCGGCATGGCCGTCATTCGCGCCCGCACCGTGCGTGACCTGCGCGAAGCCCTCGCCGAGGCGCGTGCGGCGACCCGTCCCACATGTGTCTACGTACAGACCCGAACGCCCGACACTGTGTCGGGCCCACCCCCGGCACAGGCGTGGTGGGATGTTCCTGTGGCCGAGACCGCGACCCGCAAGGCGGCGGTCGAGGCCCGTGAAGCGTACGACCGGCAAGCCGCGCAGCGACGTCGCCATCTGTGAAGGAGCAAGGCATGAAGACCGTCAACCACTGGATCGGTGGCAAGACCGTCGAGGGCGCGTCGGGCAACTACGGCCCGGTCACCGACCCGGCCACCGGCGAGGTCACGACCCGGGTCGCGCTCGCCTCCGCCGAGGAGGTCGACGCGGCGGTACGGGTCGCCCAGGAGGCGTTCGCGTCCTGGGGCCAGTCCTCGCTGGCCGCCCGCACCAAGGTGCTGTTCGCCTACCGCGCCCTGCTCGACGCCAACCGCGACGCGATCGCCGAGCTGATCACCGCCGAGCACGGCAAGGTCCACTCGGACGCGCTGGGCGAGGTGGCCCGCGGCCTGGAGATCGTCGAGCTGGCATGCGGCATCACCACACAGCTCAAGGGCGAGCTGTCGACGTCCGTGTCCAGCCGCGTGGACGTCGCCTCGATCCGCCAGCCGCTGGGCGTCGTCGCCGGCATCACCCCGTTCAACTTCCCGGCGATGGTGCCGATGTGGATGTTCCCGCTGGCCGTGGCCTGCGGAAACACCTTCATCCTCAAGCCGAGCGAGAAGGACCCGTCGGCGGCGAACAAGCTGGCCGAGCTGGCGACCGAGGCCGGTCTGCCGGACGGCGTACTCAACGTGGTCCACGGTGACAAGACCGCCGTCGACGCGCTCCTCGCCCACCCGGGCATCTCGGCCGTCTCCTTCGTCGGGTCCACCCCGATCGCCCGCCACATCCACACGACCGCCTCCGCCAACGGCAAGCGCGTCCAGGCACTGGGCGGCGCCAAGAACCACATGCTCGTCCTCCCGGACGCCGACCTGGACGCGGCCGCCGACGCGGCGGTCTCCGCCGCGTACGGCTCGGCCGGCGAGCGCTGCATGGCGATCTCCGCGGTCGTGGCCGTCGGCGCCATCGCCGACACCCTCGTGGAGAAGATCCGCGAGCGCGCCGAGAAGATCAAGATCGGCCCCGGCAACGACCCGGCCTCCGAGATGGGCCCGCTGATCACCGCCGCCCACCGCGACAAGGTCGCCTCGTACGTCGAGGGCGCGGCCGCCCAGGGCGCGGACGTGATCCTGGACGGCACCGGCTACACGGTGGAGGGCAACGAGAACGGCCACTGGATCGGCCTCTCCCTGCTCGACAACGTCAAGACCGACTCCGACGCCTACCGCGACGAGATCTTCGGCCCGGTCCTGTGCGTCCTGCGCACCGAGACGTACGAGGAGGGCGTCGCCCTCATCAACGACTCGCCGTTCGGCAACGGCACCGCGATCTTCACCCGCGACGGCGGCGCCGCGCGCCGCTTCCAGCTGGAGGTCCAGGCGGGCATGGTCGGCGTCAACGTGCCGATCCCGGTGCCGGTGGGCTACCACTCCTTCGGGGGCTGGAAGGACTCGCTCTTCGGCGACCACCACATCTACGGCACCGACGGCATCCACTTCTACACCCGCGGCAAGGTCGTCACCACCCGCTGGCCGGACCCCTCGGACGCCCCGGCGGGCGTCGACCTGGGCTTCCCCCGCAACCACTGACGGAGCCGCCCACGCCCCACCGGGCACCCCGAACCGCGGACCCCCGGCCCACCCTCACCGGCCGGGGGTTTCCGCTGCCCGGGTCGTCGGCGAGGCCGCTCCCGGTCCCGTTCCCGGTGGCGCTTCCGGTGCCGGGCCCGTCAGTGCACCCGGGCCACGGCCGGTGCGGGGGTGGGGAGTTCCGCGTCGCGGGCGGCCCCTCGCCGGCGCAGCACCCACAGGCCGGTTCCGGCTCCCGCGAGCACCAGGAGCGCGCCCACCGCCGGCCACGGCACGGCGACGAACTCCGCCTCGGACGCGGTGGCCAGGTCGGGATGGGCCGCCGCATCCGCTGCGACGCGTACCGTCACCCAGTCGGACTGCGGCGCGTCCGGCCAGGCCTCCGTCAGCTCCACGCGCTGCCCCGGCAGCAGGACGAGCTTCAGCTCGCGGGCCGGCCGGTCCAGCACCTCACGCCCGAACAACCCCTCGGCGGAGACCGTGACGCGCGGCTCGACGACCACGTTCCCCCGGTTGACCAGGGCGTACGTGACGGTGGCGCGGGCGTCCTGGATCCACGGCAACAGCGGCGTCGACCGGCTGACCCGCACGTCCTCCACGCTCAGCCCCGCGGCCACCGGCCCGGGGACCCGGAAGTAGAGCCGGGCGCCCACCGAGCGCTTCACCCCGACCTGGACCTTGCCGTCCTTCTGCACGCCCTCCACGGCGGTGTTCAGGACCACGATGCCGCCGACGTGGTCGCCGGGCGTCGCGTCCGCCGGCACCTTCACGGTGAAGGGAACGTCCTTGCGGCCCTTGGCGGGCACCGTCACCGTGCCCGCAGTCTCCGGCGGCAGGGCGATCCACGTGCCCACGTCCCGGGGCTTCGTCTCCACGGGGAGCAGCGCGAAGGCGCCGCCCGACGGCGTGTTCATCGCGTCCGTGGCGAAGACCTGGAACGTCAGCTCCCGGTCGGAGGAGTTGATGATCGTCGCACTGTCGGCGACGGTCGTCCCGGCCGCGCCCTGGTGGAAGAAGTACGCGCGGTCGGTCATCGCCGCACCGGCCGGCGGGGTCGGGAAGACCCCCCAGGTGCCGTTGTCCGCCGCCCTCGCGGCGGAGGCGGGGAGGAACAGGCCCGCGCCCAGCAGGAGCAGGCTGACGAGCAGACCGTACAGAGGGGTGCGGGTGCGCATGGGCGGGTCTCCAGTCGCGGCGGACAGGGCGAAGGTGGTGCGGCGCCGGAGCACCGCACCACCCTGGAGCGAGCGGGGCGTACGGGTCAGGCGATGGAGAAGGTGACCACCGACTGGTAGGTGTCGGCGAACATGAACGGCGGGAGCTGGATCATCCCCGCGCCGCCGACGGCGAACTCGCCACCGGTCAGCTCGTCCCCGCCGGCCGCCTGAGAGGCGATCTTCATCGGGGTGTCGGAGATCGCGCCCGGCGTACCGGCCGAGCAGGTGCTCGGGCTGTCCGCGTTGGTCACGGTGCAGGACGGCTGGATGCCGAGCTGCGCCTTGGTCATCGAGTGGCCCGTGGTCTCGTTCAGGAACGGGGTACGGGTCGCCGTGACGTCCCAGCCGAGGGTGCCGCCGCGGAAGTCCTGGACGGACATCGCGGTGAACTGGCCCACGACCGACTGCGCCTTGCCGTTGATGGTCACCTTGCCGAAGTCGACGGCCGGGTTGCCGCCCTGCGGACCGATGGCGAGCGGACCGGGCAGGACCTCGACGTCGACCGGGTTCTTGACGCCGGGCTGGTCCTCGACGAAGACGAAGTCCTTGTACGGCTTGATCGCGCCGTCGATGCGGATCTTGTCGGCCTTCTTGGTGACGGTGACGCTGCAGTCCGCGACGCCGTTCGCGGCGGCCGTGCCGGTGCCGGTGTCACCGGTGGGGACGTCGTTCAGGAGGGCGGAACAGGTGACCGCCCCCGGGGCGAAGTTGGCGCCGGTGACGGCGACCGCGGTACCGGCCTTGCCGCTGTTGGGCGTCAGCTTGGTGGTGATCGGGTCCTTGGGCAGGGCCTCCACGGCGACGGAGCCGAGGGAGGCGCTCGGCCGGGGAGCGGGGGTGCACGTCGTGGTGAAGACGGAACCGGAGAGGTCCGCGTCGGTCACCGCCAGGTCGAGGGCCACGTTGACGGTGGTGCCCTCGGTGCCGTCCGGGATCTTGACGGTTCCGGAGAACGCCTTGGGGTCGAGCGGCTGACCGGCCACGACGCTGACGGTCTCGGGCGGGCTCGTGACCACCTGCGTGGTCGCCCCGACCTTGAGGGTGATCTTGGACGTGTTCACCGTCGTGACGGAGAAGCCGGGGATCAGCGGGCTCGCGCCCGGATCGATGGTGATCGGGACGACGTCGCCGGCCTTGGCGCCGTCGGGAAGCGTCACCGTGAAGTTCTGGTTGCCGGAGCCGTCCGGCTGCGGCGCCGGGGCGTCGCAGTTCTCGAAGACGGCGGTGGTCTTCGTCGCGGCCTGCGCCGAGCCCGCGAGGCCCACCGCCCCACCCGTCAGGGCCAGGGATAGGGCTCCCGCCCCGGCCAGCACTCTTCGTCTGAGCATTCTCGTACTCACTGGGTCGCGACTCCTTCGTCATGACGAACCCCTCCCCCCACCCGCTGTGTGGGGGAGGCCGAGCCGGTGCGGTGGCCGACAAGGTCGCGTCGCGGTGATGAGAAGTCAATGGCTTGCTTTCGCCCGAAGGGCACACACATTGATGTCCCATCAGGCCGGGTCCGGCGGAGGAGTTCCCGCGGGAGGGCGCGGAGGCAGCGGTTCCGGCCGGTGGGGCGATCCGGAACCGCTGGAAACGGCCAGGTGCGCGGGCGGGGTCAGCGGACGGTCGGCGTGTGCAGCAACAGGTTCGGCGTGCCGGCCGGCAGGCCGGTGATCCGGTCGGGGACGGCGCCGCGCACGAGGGCGCGGGTGACTTCGGCCGGGGTGCGCGCTGTACCGTCCGCCAGCGCCAGCGCCGCGACGCCCGCCACGTGCGGGGCGGCCATGGACGTGCCCGAGGCGCGGGCCGTGGCGGTGGTGGACCCCTTCCAGGCCGAGACCACGCCCACTCCCGGCGCCGAGAGGTCCACGCAGGAGCCGTGGTTGGAGAAGTTCGCGCGACGGTCCGCGGCGTCGGTCGCGCCGACGGTGACGGCCTGCGGGACCCGGGCCGGGGAGCCAGCGCAGGCGTCCTTGCCCGCGTTCCCGGCGGCCGCCGTGAAGGTGATCCCGGCGGCGACGGCCCGCGTCACCGCGGCGTCGAGGGCGAAGCTGGGGGTGCCGCCCATGCTCATGTTCGCCACCGCCGGCGTGGCGGGCGCGGCCGCCGCGTCCTTCACCAGCCACTCCAGACCGCGCAGGATGCCCGACAGCCGCCCGGATCCCCGGCAGTTCGCCACCTTCACCCCGACCAGCGAGACGCCCTTGGCGACCCCGTACGTCGCTCCGCCCACGGTCGCCGCGACGTGCGTGCCGTGGCCGTTGCAGTCGCCGGAAGTCTCCAGCCACACCGCGTTGTAACCGCTGCGGGCCCGGCCGCCGAACTCCTGGTGGCGGACGTTGATCCCGGTGTCCACGACGTACACGGTGACGCCCCCGGCCTTGGAGGCGTACGTGTACGCGCCGTCCAGCGGCAGCTCGCGCTGGTCGATCCGGTCCAGCGGCCAGGGGGCCAGCGGCTGGGTGTCGGCGGTGCGGAACTCCGCGTCCGGCTCCACGGAGGCCACCCGCGGATCGGCGGCGAGGGCCGCGGCCCGGGCGGCGGTGGTGCGGACGGCGAAGCCGTTCAGGGCGGTGTCGTAGACGGACCCGATCGCGTCCCCGGACTCGGCGGCCTCGGCCGCCAGGGCACGGGTCGGCGCGCGGGGGGTGGTGTCCTTGAGGACGACGACGTAGGGGGCGGTGGGGCCGTCGCCGGAGGCCGCTGCGGCGGCCTGCGGGGGAGCGGCGGCGGTGGTGAGCGTGGCGAGGAGGGCGGCGGCGGCCGGGAGGAGCGCGGTCGGAGACGTCAGTGCGGTCATGCGGCCGATGCTCGGCGAGCGGGGGAGCGGGCGCGCGGAGGGTGCGCCGAGTGGGCGCACGACACGCCGCCGGGAGGGCTACTGCCGGGGGTAGGGCGGGGGTTACGGGGCGAGCGGCCAGCCGCGCACCGTGAAGACGCCCTCGTCGATCCCGCCGGCGGAGCCGTAGGTGGCCAGGGCGGCCTCGTTGTCGGTGTCCACGCCCACCCACATGCCGTAGCAACCGCGGGCCCGGGCCTCCTCGGCCAGGGCCAGGGTCAGGGCACGCCCGATCCCGCGGCGCCGGTGGCCCTCGTCCACGGAGAGCTCGTACAGGCACATCTCGGTGCCCTTGTCGGGATGGGTCATCTCCACGCCGGAGACCATGCCCGCGGGCACGCCGTCGACGTAGGCGATCAGCATCACGTGGCCCGGGGCCGCGAGGAAGCGCTCCGACCAGTCCGTGCGTGCGGGGCCGTCGAAGAGGGCCTCGGCGGCGGTGATCTCGGCGGAGGAGAGGGCACGGCGGATGTCCATGGGGGGTGACGATAATGGCCCCATGGCGCAAGGGCAGTTGAATTTCGGCGCGGCGTGGCGGACGGCCCCGGCGGCGGTACGGAGATCGCTCGCGCTCGCCTACGAGGCGCTGACGGCGGGCGGCCTTGCGGTGGGGGCGGTGCTGACGGACGTGTCGGGCGCCGTGTGGTGCGAGGGGCGCAACGAGGCGTACGAGGAGGGACCCGGGACGGGCCCCCTGCGCGGTACGCCACTGGCCCACGCCGAGATGAACGCGCTCGGCGCCGCCCGGACGGGCTGGGACCTCGGCGCGACGGTGCTGTGGAGCACGCGGGAACCGTGCGGGATGTGCGCGGCCGCGGCGGAGTTCACGGGGGTCGGCGCGGTGCGGTACCTGGCCCCGGCCGGTCCCCGGACCCGGCAACATCCGAAAGCGACGGCCTAAACGGGGCGTTCGCCGGCGGCGGCCGGGGTGGCGACGGCCACGGCGGCCGCGTAACCCGCCGGGGTGGCGAGGTCCGTCAGGGTCCAGCCGGGCAGCAGCGCCGGGGCGGGGGCGGAGCCGATGTACGGGTCGACCAGCCCGAGCGCCAGCCCCGCACCGGTGCCCTTGAGGTAGGCCTCCTTGCGGGACCAGAGCCGGGCGAAGGCGATCTCGCGGGCCGGTCCGGGGAGCGCGGCCAACTCGGCGGTCTCCTTCGGGTGCAGGCTGTTCACCACGCTGGCCAGCGTCTTCGCGTCCGGCACCTGCTCCACGTCGATGCCGACCGGCAGCCGGGCGAAGGCGTAGTAGGCCAGGTCACCGCTGTGCGAGAGGGAGAAGTGCACGGCGCCCCCGGCCACGGCGGGACGCCCGTGGGGGCCGCCGCAGCACGGGCAGTCCTCCCGGACCAGCCCGACCTGCTCCGGCGCCAGCCCCAGGTAGCCGCCGAGCAGCACCCGGAGCCCCAGGTGGGAGGCGACGTAGCGGAGACGGTCCCCGGGGCGTACCAGCCGGGCGGCCCGGTCCCGTTCGCCCGCGTCCAGGATGTCGTCCGCCCGGCCGACGGGGTGGCCGGCGACCTGGCCGAGCGTGGTGTCCAGGGACCACACGGCCACGGCGCGGCCCCGGGGGAGGGCCCCGATCTGGGGCGCGTCACTGCCGAGTTGGTTCACGTGCTCGATCACCCGACGAGGGTAGTCCAGGAGGCGGCGGGGGCGGCTGGCCACCCTCGTTCCTTTCGGACACACCGGGGGAGCGGATCGTGCGGAGTGCCGTGCTCACAGCGGAAGGCGACCGCATCCGCCGGGTCGAGCCGCCCGGAACGGAACCGGCCCGCGTGGACCTGCACGGGCTCGGCTCCACCTCACCCGCCCACTTCGCGGCGGCCGCCGCACACCCGCTGCTCGCGGGCCACCGGTCGCTGCCGCTCGACCTGCTGGGGCACGGACACAGCGACCGGCCGACGATTTCGCCTACATGCTCGACGCACCTGCCGACTCCCTGGCGGCCGCCCTCACGGCAGCTCGGTCCAGGGCGCCGAGGTGATCGCGCACAGCGTGGGCGGCTCCGTCGCCATCGTGCTCGCCGCCCGGCACCCCCGGCTGGTGCTCGTCGACGCCAACCTCGACCCGCCGCCAACCCCGGGCGCCGCCGGGAGCAGCGGGATCGCCGCGTAGACCGAGGCGGAGTGCCTGGCCGACGCCTGGACCCAGGTGCGGGACCTGGCCTTTGCCCCCGCCGCCGTGACGGCCCTGACCGGCGCCCGACCCGCCGCTCCTGACCCCCCGGCTCCGCCGCCCGAAGCCCCCGAACCCCGACCCTCGCGCTGCCCGCCGGCGACCGGCGACCGGCAGGCGGCGGCTGCCTCTAGCGGCGCGGGTGAACGGCCCACGTCCCGCCCGGCGCACGGTCCGAGGAGGCGCCGGCCTGGGGCTTCGCGCCGGGAGAGAGCGTGCCGTCGGTCCAGGCGTAGACCCGCTTGCCGCGCACGGCGACCTGGTACTGACGAAGGTCCCGGCACTCGGGCCGCGCCTCGGCCCGTATGCCGTCCGGCCACCACCGGGCCGCCAGGTCGGGGTCCTGGACCTTCCCCGGTGTGCCCGCAGCGCACTGCGGGCCGTCCAGCGGCGTCTTGCCGAGCGTGAACCGGATCAGGCGGGTCTCGCCGGTGGTGCGCACCTTCATCCGCACGTGCGTGGCGTCCTTGGGTATCCAGGACGGCAGGTCGAACTCCCTCTCCTTCCGGCCCCGCTGCCCGGAGGCGTCCGCCGCGGTCGCGAACTGTCTGCCCCTCTCGTGGAACACACGGTCGTTGACCACGTCGGTCACGGGGTTGGGCGGGAGGTTGGGCAGCGCGAAGGCGCCGGTGGCGAGGACTCCTACGGTAGCGGCGGCGATGACGAGCGGACGGCGGTTCATGCCCTCCAGTCTCGGCGGCCCACCCCCTCCCGCGCGTCCCTCCCCAGGACGAATCCCGACTCTGCCGGAAGTCTCATACGCGTCATACCTGAGAGCTGTGGCCATCGGCCGGCCGGTGCAGTAACCCCCCGGCCCCCACGGCAGTTGGCAGGGGTGCGGACCACCTCCCCGCCCCGCCCCCGCCCCGAGGAATGCCCATGCGCCGCCGTCGCCTCGTCTCCGCCCTCGCCCCGGCTGCCGCGGCCGCCCTCCTCGCCCTCGCCCCGCCCGCGTCGGCGGCCGCGGCCGTCCCCGCGGACAAACCGCTGGTACTGGAACGCTGGACGCAGACCGACGCCGCCAGCTACGAGGCGTGGTCCGAGGCACGTGCGCACCGGTCCGCCTGGGCCGCGTACGGATTCGACTGGTCCACGGACCTCTGCACGTCCTCCCCGGACAACCCCCTCGGCTTCCCGTTCGGCGACGCCTGCGCCCGCCACGACTTCGGCTACCGCAACCACAGGGCGGCGGGCCTGTTCCCGGCGGCCAAGGCCCGCCTGGACCAGGCGTTCCACGCCGACCTCACCCGGGTCTGCGCCCGGTACTCGGGCACCCGCAAGGGCTCCTGCGACGGCACGGCGTGGACGTACTACCAGGCTGTCAGGCTCTTCGGCATCTCCTAGCCGTGCGGTCCCGCGCCCCGCGCCGAGCAGGACCGGGAATTCCCGGGTCGGTCAGAGGAAGTCGGTGCTCGGACGGAATTCGTGCGCCTCGTCGGTGGGAAAGTCGTAGAACAACTCCGACCGGGTACCGCCGGCGACCAGAATGGACCGCAGGAACCCGGTGCATGACTGAGCGTGGGATTCCCATTCCCGGCCGCGTCCCTCCTTGAGGGCGACGGTCCACTCGTCGGGTTCCGCGCCGGGGCGCGCCAGCCAGTGGAGGCAGTCTCCGTTCTCGGTCACCGCCCAGAGGAGGGGGCGGGATCCGGGCTGTCGAAGTTCTGCCGGCTTGGGCTCCCGGCTCCCCGCTCCCCCCTTGCCACAGACGTTCCTGCGCTTCCGCGCGGTCGCGGCTCTGTTTGCCCTTGACGATGTTCCAGTAGCGGTTCAGTGCGTCGATCGACTCGCCCTTGCCGGCCGACAGCAGGCGCGAGACGTGGTTGTTGGCGAGCTGGCCGTCGTCCAGCAGGTCATCGGTGAACTCCCGGAGCGCCGGGCAGCGGCAGGGCCGAGCGGATGATCTTCCAGGTCCGGGTCCGACGGGGCTGCGCCCCCCGCCGCCCGGGCCTGCGCGGGGCTTACGGCGGTGCTACAACACTCCCGCTAGGGTCCCTCTGACCTGCACGGAAGCCCTCCCGGAGGGAGGGTTTCGCGGGGTGGAGAAGTGGTGCCCCCGGCAGGACTCGAACCTGCGGCCAAGTGCTTAGAAGGCACCTGCTCTATCCACTGAGCTACGGGGGCCGGAAGGTGGCCGTGGTGGGCCTGGAGCCCCTGGTGGGGGTGGGGCTGCGGTCCGTGCCGGGTCAAGGATAGGGCTCCGGTTGCCTTGTCCCGGTTGCTTCACCCGCGTGCCACGATGTGGAGGTTCGGTGAAGCGGTCCCGATAATCGCAGGCAGGTGCGATTCGCGCATCGCTTTTGCGCCGCGGCGCCCCGGGTGTTGTGTACTCGTTATGCCTGCGCCCCACTCGTCCGCCGTGTCCCGTGATGTCCCTCCGGGGTAGCGGTCGGCGCGCAGAGGACGTATAAGCTTCAAAAATGGGCCTAAATTGGGCATTCTTCGCATGTGGTGACCTTGGATGTTCGGCCTCAGCTGCTCGATGCCCTGTCCGCCCTGCGCGACCGGGTCGCGTCCGTGCGTCTGCCGCTGCCCCTGCCCGGCGCTCCGCGCGCCCGCCAGACCAGAGCCGAGCTGCTCGCGCAGCTCGACGACTACCTCGTACCCCGGTTGAAGGCGCCCGAGGCGCCGCTGCTCGCCGTTGTCGGCGGGTCCACCGGGGCCGGCAAGTCCACCCTCGTCAACTCCCTCGTCGGACGGCAGGTCAGCGAAGCCGGCGTGCTGCGTCCGACCACGCGCACACCGGTGCTCGTCTGCCATCCGGATGACCACCACTGGTTCGCCGGGATGCGGGTCCTCCCCGACCTGATGCGGGTCTGGGTCCCGCACGGGGAGGAGGAAGCCGTCCCCGTGGGCGCCTCCCGACTCGCCGACCGCGGCCGGAGGGACACGCACGCGACCCGCGAGATGCGGGTCGAGACCGTCTCCAGCCTCCCCCGCGGCCTGGCCATCCTCGACGCCCCCGACATCGACTCCCTCGTCGTCGAGAACCGCACGCTCGCCGCCGAACTCATCTGCGCCGCGGACGTCTGGGTGATGGTCACCACCGCCTCGCGGTACGCCGACGCCGTCCCCTGGCACCTGCTGCGCACCGCCAAGCAGTACAAGGCCACCCTCGTCACCGTCCTCGACCGCGTCCCGCACCAGGTGCTCGCCGAGGTCTCCCGGCAGTACGGGGCCCTGCTCACGCGGGCCGGGCTGGGCGACGTACCGAGGTTCACGGTGCCGGAACTGCCCGAGTCGGCCGGCGGGGGCGGGCTGCTGCCGGCCAGCGCCGTCGCCCCGCTGTACGCCTGGCTCGCCCACCACGCGCAGGACCCGGCCGCCCGGCAGTACGCCGTCGGGCGGACCGCGCTCGGCGCGCTGGACTCCCTCGCGCGGCGGATGCCGGAGCTCGCCTCGGCCGTCGCCGCCCAGCACGCCGCCGCCGTACGGCTGACCTCGGCCGTGGAGGACGCGTACAAGCGGGAGGGCAAGCGGGTGCGCAACCGCCTCGACCGCGGAGCCGTACTGGCCGGGGACGCGCTGACCCGGTGGCGCGGCTACCCGCTCGACACGAGCGCCGACGAACTCCTCGACTCCCTCGCCGAGTCGCTCACCGCCCTGCTCCAGTGCGCCGTCGCCGCCGCCGACGAGCGGATCGCCGACGCCTGGCGGCGCGAGCCGGCCGCCGGAGCGGTACCGATGCCCACGCCCGACCGGGAGGCCGGGGAGCGCATCGGCATGGCCGTACGGCGCTGGCGGCGCGTCCTGGAGGAACTCGCCGAGGAGGAGGTGGCACGGCTCGACAAGCAGCCGGCTCCCGACCCCGACGGCGTCGCCGCCCTCCTCGTCGCCGCCCTCCTCGGCGGCAAGCGGGCCCGGCCCGCGGGGGAGAAGCTCGCCGAACGCATCGGCGTGCAAGCCGCCGTACGCCTGCGCGACCGGGGCGGAGAGCTGGTCGGCGACCACCTCGACCAGGTGCTGCGCGCCGAACGCGACCGGCGGCTCGCCCCGCTGGAGGCACTCGAAGTGACCCCGGAACCACAGGCCGAGCTGATCGCCGCGCTGTCCGTACTGCAGAAGGAGAGGTGACGCGGTGACCGCCCTGACCGACCGGACCGACGACCGCTGGGACGACGGACTCATCGCCCGTTCGCGCCCCCTACCGCTGGACCGGCCGGAGAACGGCTCCGAACCGGGCGAGGGCGCGGACGAGGGCGACGACGCGCTCGTACGGGCTGTCTCCGGCGCCGGCAGCGACGGGGGCAAGGCACCCTCGACCCCGCTCAGCCCCGAGGGACAGGCGCTGCGACTGCGCCTCGACGCGCTGCGCCAGCTGGTCGGACTCTCCCGGACCCGGCTCGACGGCAAGACCCTCGCCGAGGCCGGCCGGGTGCTGGACGAGGCGGCCGCCCGGCGCGGCCTGTCAGCGCAGCACACGGTCGTCGCCATCGCCGGAGCCACCGGAAGCGGCAAGTCCACCCTCTTCAACTCACTCGCCGGAGTGCAGATCTCCGAGACGGGGCTGCGCAGGCCGACGACCGCCGCGCCCATCGCGTGCAGCTGGTCGGACGGGGCGGCCGGCCTGCTCGACCGGCTGGAGATCCCCGGACGGCTGCGGCGCCGGCCCCGCGAGACCTCGGAGGCCGAGGCACTGCGCGGCATGGTCCTCGTCGACCTGCCCGACCTGGACTCGGCGGTCGGCGCCCACCGCGACCACGTGGACCGGGTGCTGGCGCTGGTCGACGCGGTGGTGTGGGTGGTGGACCCGGAGAAGTACGCGGACGCCGTCCTGCACGAGCGCTACCTGCGGCCGCTGGCCGGGCACGCGGAGGTCACCTTCGTGGTGCTGAACCAGGTGGACCGGCTGCCCGGGGAGTCCGCCGACCTCGTCCTGGACGACCTGCGCCGCCTCCTCGACGAGGACGGCATCGCACTCGGCGAGCACGACGAGCCCGGCGCCACGGTCCTCGGCCTGTCCGCGCTGACCGGCGAGGGCGTCGGGGAACTGCGCGAGCTCCTCGGACAGTTCACCCAGGAGAAGGGCGCGGCGACCCGGCGCATCTCCGCCGACGTCGACCGGGCGGCGGTGCGCCTGCGCCCGCTGTACGTCGCCGACGGGCACCCGGGGCCCGAGATCGGGGAGACGGCCCGTGCCGAGTTCGAGGACCGGCTCGCCGAGGCGGTGGGTGCGTACGCGGCCGGGCTCGCGGCCGAGCGCGCCTGGCGGCGCAACGCCGGGAAGGCATGCGGGACCCCGTGGCTGCGGCTGTGGCGCTGGTACGAGGGCCGCCGCGCCCCGCGGACCCTGGCGGGCCTGGCCGCCCTCGCGGCGATCGGCGGCCGGGGCGCGGTGGCCCCGGAGACGCCCGCCGAGCAGGAGGTGACCGCGCGCCAGCGCGTGGAACAGGCCGTACGGGTCGTCGCCGACGAGGCGGTCACCGGCCTGCCCGACCCCTGGGCGCAGGCGGTGCGCGAGACGGCGGTGCGCGGCGCCGAACACCTGCCGGAGGCGCTGGACGAGATCGCCGTGACCCTCGGGGCGGCGCTCGCGGTGCCCGGCGTGAAGCCGCCGCGGCCCACGTGGTGGCCGGCGGCCGTGCTGGGGCAGGCGGCCATGACGCTCCTGCAGATCTTCGGCGGGCTGTGGCTGGCCGGGCAGATCGTCGGGGTCCTGGAGCCGCGGCTGATGCCGCCGGTGCTGCTGATGGTGGCGGGCATCATCGGCGGGCCGCTGGTGGAGTGGGCCTGCTCCATCGCCGCGCGGGGGCCGGCCCGGCGGTACGGGCAGGACGCGGAGCGCAGGCTGCGACAGGCGGCGGCCGGCTGCGGCCGCGCGCGGGTGCTGGAGCCGGTGGCGGCGGAACTGCTGCGCTACCGGGAGGTGCGCGAGCAGTACGCGACGGTGGCCGCAGGGGGGAGCCGGTTGTCCACAACCCGTCAGTAATCCACAGGCTCCGGCAGGATGCGGCGCCTGCCCCCAGCATGGTTCCACCCCGTGCGGACGGTCCGCGCGGCGGGGAACGCGGGGGAGGGCGGCCGGGATGAACGACACCCTGGTGACGCTGGTGGGCCACGTGGCCACGCAGATCGACTACAAGGAGACGCCGAACGGCCCGTCGGCGAGGTTCCGCTTCGCGGTGACGCCGCGGTACTTCGACCGGCGCAAGGAGGTCTGGGCGGACGGGGCCACCAGCTTCTACACCGTGTGGGCGCGGCGGACGCTCGCCCTGAACCTCGCCGGATCGGTGTCCGTCGGCGAACCGCTGGTGGTGCACGGCAGGCTGAGGGTCCGGGAGGACCCGCCCGACGGGGAGGGCAACCGCTGGTTCTCGGCGGACATCGAGGCGACCGCCGTCGGACACGACCTGAACCGCGGTACCGCCGCCTTCCGCAGGGTCGTCACGACGGACACTCCCCTGATGGTCAATCAGAGGGCGGCGGTGGGTTGAGTGTTCGAGGTGGATAGGATTCCCCGGTACTCACGGGCACCTGGGCCTTCGGCCCGAAGGGGAAGACTGTGTCGATTGCCGTTCCCGCATCCTCCGCTCCTGATTCCGTTCCTCCACGTCCCGGTGGTCTCCCACCGGCTGGTGCTCCGGCTGGTTCTCCCGGCGGTTCCTCGGCCTGTTCCGCGGCCTTCTCGGCGCCCCTGGCCGCGCGGCCCGGCGCGCGGCGCTCGCTGGCGGTGGCCCTGCTGGCCGCGGCCCTCGCCGGCGCCCCCGCCGCGCAGGCGGCCGCCGACTCCGATCCGGTGGGCTCCCGGACACCGGAGGGCGCGAGCGCCGTGCTGGACGGGCTGAAGACGTTCGGGCAGGCGGTCCTGCACTCCGGGGACGGATCGGTGCGCCGGATCCCGGCCGGGCTCTACGAGATGCGGGTCGACGGCGGCGGCATGCTCCAGACGTACGGGGTCGGGGTCGAGGGCAACGCGCAGCCCCAGGCCCGGTACACCGAGAGCGGCTGGAGCGGCAGTCCGCTGGCGGCCAAGGGCGAGGCGGGCCGGATCCGCTGGGTCCTGGAGCACTCCTACCCGCAGCTGAACGACCTGGCCGGGCTCGCCGAGGCCGCCGGAGCCACGGGGCTCACCGCGGAGAGCGCCGCGGCCGGGACCCAGGTGGCGATCTGGCGCCTGGCCGACGGTGCCCGGGTGGAGGCCGCGGACCCGGAGGCCGAGAAGCTGGCCGACTACCTCCAGCGGGCGGCGGGCCGGCTGCCGGAGCCGCCCGCCTCGCTGGCGCTGGACCCGGGCGACGTCAGCGGGCCGGTGGGCACGCGGCTCGGCCCGGTGACCGTGCGGACCGGGGCGCGCAGCGTGTCGGTCGTGCCGGACGCGGCGGCCCTGGAGATGGGGGTGCGGGTGGTGGACGCCGAGGGGAAGTCCCTGGAGACCGCCGCCAACGGGACGCGGCTCTACTTCGAGGTGCCCGCGGGCACCCCCGACGGGTTCGCCTCGGTCACCGTGCAGGGCGCGACCAGGGTGCCGGTCGGGCGGGTCTTCACCAGCGGGGTCCCGGCCCAGGCGCAGATCGTGGCCGGCTCCAGCGAGTCGGCGGCGCGGGCGACGGCCTCGGCGATGTGGCCGGCCGTCCCGGCGGCCGACCCCGCCGCGGTGGGGGCCGCGGCCGCCACGACCGCCGGGGCGGGCTCCGGGACGGACGCGGGGGCGACCGTCGGAACGGCCTCCGGAGCGACCGCCGGAACCGGCTCCGGGGTGAGCGCCGGTACGGGCTCCGGGCCGTCGGCGATGAACCTGGGCACGCAGTCGACCGCCCTCTCGCCGGACTCCCCGGACGGGGAGCGACTGGCCGCCAGCGGGAGCTCGGCGGCGACCCCGGTCATCGCCTCACTGGCGGTGGGGCTGGTGGTCCTCGGCGGCCTCGTCGTCCTGGTGCTCCGCAAGCGCCCCTTGGAGGGCGAGGACCAGGGATGACCCGGCCCCGTCGGGCTCCGATGTCCTTGCCGGACCCCGGCCGCTCCCTGCCGGATCCCCGTCGCCCCTTGCCGGCCTCCCCGCGGGGCGGCCGGGGGTCCGCGCGCCGAGCCGCTTGTCCGCGCGCCGCTTGTCCGCGCGCCGAGCCGCTTGTCCGCGAGCCGCCTGTCCGGTCTGCCCTCTGTCCGGTCTGCCCTCTGTCCGGTCTGCCACCTGTCCGGCCGATTTCGGACCGCCGAGCGGGGGTAGGGGCGGGAAATGGTTGATCAGGAGCTGACCTGGCAAGGCGCGGTCGCGCGGTGGGACCGCGGACTGTTCGACATGGTGGCCCGGCGGCACTGGCCCGGAGCCGACCGCGTGCTGCCGAGGCTCGGGCGGGCCGCGAACCACGGGGTGCTGTGGGGCGGGACCGCGGCGGCGATCGCCGTGTTCGGGTCGGCCGGAGCGCGCAAGGCCGCCGTGCGGGGGATGGCCTCCCTGGCCCTGGCCTCCGCGACCATCAACACCGTCGGCAAGTGGTCCGTACGCCGGGCCCGGCCACGGCTGGACGGTGTGCCCGCCGTTCGGCAGCTGTCGACGCAGCCGCGGACCACCTCGTTCCCCTCCGGGCACTCCGCCTCCGCCTTCGCGTTCGCCGCCGGGCTGGCCCTGGAGTCCCCCGGCTGGGGCGCGGTGGTGGCGCCGGTCGCGGCTTCGGTGGCGTTCTCCCGGGTGTACACGGGGGTGCACTACCCCTCCGACGTCGTCGCGGGCGCCGCGCTGGGAGTGGCCGCGGGGTTCGTCGTACGGCGGCTCGCGCGGGACGCGCAGGAGGCCCGGGCCGTGCCGGGCGACGAACGGACCGCCGTCGGGGCGCCGGCCCTGCCCGACGGGGAGGGGCTCACGGTGGTGGTCAACACCGGCTCGGGCACGGCCGCCAGGGCTGGGCTCGACGTGCTGCGCTCCCGGCTCCCCAAGGCCGAGGTGGTGGAGTGCGGCGGCGCCGAGCTGGCCGCCGAGCTCGCCGCGGCGGCCTCCCGGGCCACCGTGCTCGGGGTCTGCGGCGGCGACGGCACCATCAACGCCGCCGCCTCCGCCGCCCTGCGGGCCGGGGTACCGCTGGCGGTGTTCCCTGGCGGCACCCTCAACCACTTCGCGCTCGACCTCGGCCTCGCCGGAGCCGCGGACACCTGCCACGCGGTCGCCGCGGGCGAGGCCGTGCACATCGGGGTGGGCCGGTTCACCCCGGGGCCCGGGGGCGGCGAGTCCGGCTACTTCCTGAACAACTTCAGCATCGGCGCGTACCCCGAACTGCTCGGTCACCGCCTCCGCTGGGGTCCGCGGATCGGCGGCGGCCCGGCCGCGCTGCTGGCCGCCTGGAAGGTGCTGCGCGCGCAGCGGCCCGTACGGCTGCGGCTGGCCGGGCGGCCCCGGAGCGTGTGGCTGCTCTTCGCGGGCAACGGCACCTACCACGGCACCGGTCCCACGCCGCGCCGCCGCGACAACCTCGGCGAGGGCCTCCTCGACCTCCGCCTCGTGTACGGCGGCGGCCGGCCCGGGCCGCGCCTGTTGGCCGCGGCGTTCGCGGGCCCGCTGAGCCGCTCTCCCGTCCACACGGCGACCCGGCTGCGCAGCCTGCGCATCGGGGACATCCCGTCCGGCACCCCGCTGGCGTACGACGGGGAGTACGCGGAGGCACCCGCCGCGCTGGTGCTGGAGGAGCTGCCGGACGCGCTCACGGTGTACCGGTCGCGGACGTGACCGCCCCCTTCGCACCTGTGCGATCGCGGATGGCAGCCGTCTGGAGTGACTCCGAGATCAAGAGCTTCACCGCGTGTCGCGCTGACATGCAGGGGTCTGTCGTGACCGGCGCGGACCTCGTGCTCGCCGCCCGTCTGCGCCGCCAGTGCTCCGGCACCTGACACACCCCGCGCTCCGGTCCCGTACGGACGGCCCGCGCTCCGGTCCGTACGGGACCGGAGCGCGGGGAGGGCGTACGGGCGGGCCGGGCGACCGACGGCGGTGACCGGGGGGTGAGACTCGGGGTCGGTCTCGCCCCAGCTCAAGGGGTCTGACCTACCCATTCGCCCGCAGGTATGGACGGCTGGCAAGATGGGGTGTATCTGCCCACCATCGATCTGCCGGACGGTTTCTCTTGGCTGAGTTCATCTACACCATGCGCAAGACGCGCAAGGCGCACGGCGACAAGGTGATTCTTGATGACGTCACCCTGAACTTCCTGCCCGGCGCGAAGATCGGTGTGGTCGGCCCGAACGGTGCCGGTAAGTCCACCGTTCTGAAGATCATGGCGGGCCTGGAGCAGCCGTCCAACGGCGAGGCGTACCTCTCGCCCGGTTTCACCGTCGGCATCCTCATGCAGGAGCCCAAGCTCGACGAGTCGAAGACCGTCCTGGAGAACGTCCAGGACGGCGCCGCCGACACCATGAAGAAGCTGCACCGCTTCAACGAGGTCGCCGAGCTGATGGCGACCGACTACACGGACGCCCTCCTCGACGAGATGGGCAAGCTCCAGGAAGACCTGGACCACTCCAACGCCTGGGACCTCGACGCCCAGCTGGAGCAGGCCATGGACGCCCTGGGCTGCCCGCCCGGCGACTGGCCGGTCACGAACCTCTCCGGTGGCGAGAAGCGCCGCGTCGCGCTCTGCAAGCTGCTGATCGAGGCCCCGGACCTGCTCCTCCTCGACGAGCCCACCAACCACCTCGACGCCGAGTCGGTGAACTGGCTGGAGCAGCACCTCTCGAAGTACGCGGGCGCCGTGGTGGCCGTCACCCACGACCGGTACTTCCTGAACAACGTCGCCGAGTGGATCCTCGAACTCGACCGCGGCCGCGCCCTGCCCTACGAGGGCAACTACTCCACGTACCTGGAGAAGAAGGCCACCCGCCTCAAGGTCGAGGGCCGCAAGGACGAGAAGCGCCAGAAGCGCCTCAAGGAAGAGCTGGAGTGGGTGCGGTCCAACGCCAAGGGGCGTCAGACCAAGTCCAAGGCCCGTCTCGCCCGCTACGAGGAGATGGCGGCCGAGGCCGACAAGATGCGGAAGCTGGACTTCGAGGAGATCCAGATCCCGCCGGGCCCGCGTCTCGGCTCGATCGTGGTCGAGGTCAACAACCTCTCCAAGGCGTTCGGTGACAAGGTCCTCATCGACGACCTGTCGTTCACGCTGCCGCGCAACGGCATCGTCGGCATCATCGGTCCGAACGGCGCCGGCAAGACCACGCTCTTCAAGATGATCCAGGGCCTGGAGACGCCGGACTCCGGCGCCATCAAGGTCGGCGACACGGTCAAGATCAGCTACGTCGACCAGAGCCGCGCCAACATCGACCCCAAGAAGACCCTCTGGGCGGTCGTGTCGGACGAGCTGGACTACATCAACGTGGGCCAGGTCGAAATGCCGTCCCGCGCGTACGTCAGCGCCTTCGGCTTCAAGGGCCCGGACCAGCAGAAGCCGGCCGGCGTCCTGTCCGGTGGTGAGCGCAACCGCCTCAACCTGGCGCTGACGCTCAAGGAGGGCGGCAACCTGCTGCTCCTCGACGAGCCCACCAACGACCTCGACGTCGAGACCCTGTCCTCGCTCGAGAACGCGCTCCTCGAATTCCCCGGTGCGGCCGTGGTCATCTCCCACGACCGCTGGTTCCTCGACCGGGTCGCCACGCACATCCTGGCGTACGAGGGCGAGTCCAAGTGGTACTGGTTCGAGGGCAACTTCGAGTCGTACGAGAAGAACAAGATCGAGCGCCTCGGTGCGGACGCGGCCCGCCCGCACCGCGCCACCTACAAGAAGCTGACCCGGGGCTGAGGTCGAAGACCATGGCCAGACACCACTACCGGTGCCCCCTCCGCTGGGCGGACATGGATGCCTTCGGGCACGTCAACAACGTCGTCTTCCTCCGCTACCTGGAGGAGGCGCGCATCGACTTCATGTTCCGCCTGGCGCCGGGGGAGGGCAGTGAGTCCTTCACGGGCGGTTCCGTCGTGGCCCGTCACGAGATCGACTACAAGCTGCCCCTCGTGCACCGCCACGAGCCGGTGCTCATCGAGTCCTGGGTGACCCGGATCGGCGCCGCGTCGCTGACCATTCGCTACGAGGTCAAGGACGAGGCGACCGACGAGCGGCCCGAGACGGTCTACGTGCGCGCCGAGACCGTGGTCGTGCCGTACAACCTCGCCGAGGGGCGGCCCCGCCGCATCACGGCCGAGGAGAAGCTCTTCCTGGAGGAGTACCTCGACAAGCCCGAGGTACCGAAGCGTTCCGAAGGGCGCCTCGCGGCATGAGCGACCAGCTGCGCTTCGCCGATCCCGGGGAGGCGGCGGACCTCGCCGCCTTCCTGGGCCGGCTGGTGCACTACGACCGCGCCGCCGCGGTCCGCCTCCAGGCGGGCGGCGGCGCGGTCGCCGTCTTCGGGCGGCCGCCCTCCTTCGAGGTGCTGGCCGTCCGCACGGTGCGGCTCGCCGCGCCCGTCACCACCCCGCTGGACGTGACCGTGTCCGCCGGCGAGCTGCTGGAGCACGTGGACGAGGCCTCCGCCTCGGCCGAAGTACCGGGACCGGTCACCGGACCGCCCTGGACCGGGGTGCTCCCGCCCCGCGGCGGCTGGCGGCGGCTGGACGGGCTGCCCGGCCCCGAGGCCGTACGGGCGGCCGTGGCGGCCGCCGTCGCCGAGTTCCGCACCCGGGACGCGGCGCTGCCCCCGCAACACCGGACCCGGTCCGAGCGCGACCGCATCGGCCGTGAGATCTGGTCCCGCCCGCTGGGCGACACCGAGCTCCCGATGCGCGCCGCGCACGCCGCGCAGGCGCTGGGCTTCCTGCGGGCGGTACGGGTTCCGGTGCCCGCCCCCGCGTCCGTTTCCGCCCCCTCGGCCGCGTCCGTTTTCCCGGGCGCCGCCGCTCCCGGTCCGGCCCCCGTGCCCGGTCCGGCCGCCGCTCCCGTCCCGGCCGCCGCGCCCGGGTACGCGACCTCGCCCGCCCCGGTGGCGCTGCTCGCCGCCGGGAACTGGCTGCGGCTGCGGACCCCGTACGGCTCCGTCGCCCTGCGCCGCCCCGGCGCCACGGGCGGCCTCGGCGCGCTCGGGGTACGGCCGGTCTAGCCGGTCCCGTACGCGGCCCGGGCCTCCCGTACGAGGTGCCCTCAGCCGGCGGTGTTGATCATCGAGGCGGCCGCGTACGTCAGGTACTTCCACAGCTGTGCCTCGTGCTCCGGCGCCAGCCCCAGCTCGTCCAGCGCGACCCGCATGTGCTTCAGCCAGGCGTCGTGCGCCGCCGCGTCCACCTGGAACGGCGCGTGCCGCATCCGCAGGCGCGGGTGCCCCCGGTGCTGGCTGTAGGTGGTCGGACCGCCCCAGTACTGCATCAGGAACAGGGCGAACCGCTCCTCGGCGGGTCCCAGGTCCTCCTCCGGGTACATCGGACGCAGCAGCGGGTCCTCCGCGACCCCCTGGTAGAAGCGCCGGACGAGACGGCGGAAGGTCTCCTCGCCGCCGACCTGCTCGTAAAAGGTCTGCTCCTGAAGCGTGCCCCGCGGAATCTCATTCACCCGACCATCGTCTCAGACGCCCGGACGGAGGACCGGGGTCCTAGGACCCTGCGCCCGAAGCCACCACGGACCCCCCGAGGGCCCGCGCGGTCGCACGCCGGAGCCCCGAGCAGGACAGTGGAGGCATGGCCGCACACGCCGCAGGCACCGGGGCCCGCGATCTGCGGGAGGTGGCGCACGCCGCCCAGGTCCGCGAGCTGGCCGCCGCCGGGGCACTGGACGATCCGCACTGGCGGGCGGCGTTCGCCGCGGTGCCCCGGCACGTGTTCGTCCCCTACTTCTGGACCGGCCGGGGGGCGGGCCACGAACGTCTCTGGTCCGAGGACCCCGACCCCGAGCGGCGGGCCCGCTGGCTGCGCGGGGTCTACGCCGACGCCCCGCTGGCGACCCGGCTGCGCGACGGCGAGCTGCTCTCCTCCAGCAGCCAGCCCTCCCTGATGGCGAGGATGCTGGAGGCGCTCGGGGTGCGCGACGGCGACCACGTGCTGGAGATCGGCGCGGGCACCGGCTACAACGCCGCCCTGCTCTGCCACCGGCTCGGCGAGGACCGCGTGACCACCGTGGACCTCGACGAGGAGATCACCGAGTCCGCGCGCGCCCACCTGGCCCGGCTCGGCTACCGGCCCGCCGTCGTCACCGGCGACGGGGCCCGCGGATGCCCCTCCCGGGCCCCCTTCGACCGGATCATGGCCACCTGCACGCTCCCGCTGATCCCGTACGCCTGGCTCGGCCAGTGCCGGCCCGGAGCGCGGATCCTGGCCCCGCTGGCGACCGGCCTGATCGCCCTCACGGTCCGCGACGCGGACTTCGCCGAGGGCGGCTTCCTGCAGACCCCGGCCTACTTCGTCCCGCTGCGCGGCGCCACGGCGGCGCCGGCCGGGCGGGCCGGAACCTCGTACGGGGATCCGTACGACCTCGTGGACAACGAGCGGTTCGAGTTCCTGCTGGTGCTGACGGCGGGCGTGCTGCACCCCCGCGAGGCCCTGGACCTGTGGCGCCGCGAGGACCGCCCGGCCCGCGAACGCTTCGGCGTCACGGTCACCGCCGAGGGCCAGTGGTCCTGGCTCGACGACCCCGGGGGCCCGTACGTGTGGCCCCTGGGGCCGATCGGCGGGGGTGGTTAGGTGCGGTGGAGGGTGATGGTGGTCCAGGCGCCCACGTGTACGCGGTCGCCGTCCGTCAGGGGGACCGGGACGTAGGGCTGGATCGGCTCCTCGCCGCCGTTGATCGTGGTGCCGTTGGTGGAGTTCTGGTCCACCACCGCCCAGCTGAGGTCCGGCTGCTGGACCAGGACCGCGTGCTGGTGGGAGACGCCCGGGTCCTCCGGCGGCACCGACAGGTCGATGTCCGGGGACTCGCCCGTGGAGGCGCGACGGCGGCCGATGGTGATCTGGCCGCCGGACAGCGGCAGGTGCTGCTCCGGGGAGTACGCGGGCAGGTTGAGCGCCGCCGCCTCCGGGCCGCTGCGCTGCATCATCGCCATGAAGTACGAGCGGTCCGGGCCGATCGTCGCCGACCACGAGCCGCCGCCCTGGGGCGCGAAGGACTGCGGCGGGTGGGGCTGCTGCTGCTGGTACGACGGCTGGTGCTGCTGCGGCGCGTACTCCTGGTACTCGTGCTGCGGGGACTGCTGCTGATACTGGTGCTGCTGCGGAGGCTGCTGGTACTCCTGCTGCGGCTCGTGCGCCGGAGGCGGGAGCAGCCAGTCGTCCTCGCGCTGGAGCGGCTCGGCCCCGCGGTTCACCCGGGAGGGCCGCGAGCCCTGGTACTCGAAGTGGTCCTGGGAGTACACGCCGGGAGTCTGCGCGGGCGACGGCGGCGGGAGGGGCGTGACGCCGGGACCGGGGGTGTTGCCCTGAGGGGGCCGACCGGCCGGAGGACCCTGGCTGCCCTGCGGCCCCTGGTCCGGGGCGGCGGGCGGCGCGTACGAAGTCGGCGTACGGGTCAGGAAGTTGTACCGGCACTCCTCGCAGAACGGGGCCATGGCCTCGCGCGGGGTCCGGCACTGCGGGCAGAGCTCGGCCTGGGTGGTCGGCTCACCGGAGGTCGGAGGGTAGCCGTAGCCGTAGGAGGGCGCGGCGGGCGCGCTCTCCCGGGCAGCCATGCGGTGGCCGCAGACCTCGCACCAGTCGTCGGAGGCGGACTGGTGCCCGTTCGGGCAGGTCGGCATGGCGGCGCTTCCCCCTTCTTCTCCCTGCGTCATCACGTCAGGTCTTCTCAGGTCTTCTTCACTCGGACGGTCTGGATCGACCGGGTTTCGAGAGTCATCTCGTCGGCGTCGGTGACCCTGGCTTTCAGCCGCACAGTACCCGCCGCCGCATCCACGACATCCACCACCTTCGACAGAAGCTTCGCGGTGTCGGAGTTTCCGGACACGTTCGCCAGTTGCACCGCCCGGCCGAGCTTGGCCGTGGCGCCGTCGACATCGCCCATTTTGCGGGCCTCCAGGCCCTGCTGGATAGCCTGCGCGAGCTCCGCCTGACCGGTGTAGTGGGCGACTTGCGGGTTGATCGCGGTCGACGCGGCCAGGTCGTCCGTCCACACCGCGCGGACCAGCCCCTGGGCCAGGACGGACGCCGGCTCGCCGGCCGCCCCCGGCAGGACGAGCGTGGCGCGGGCCGCGAGCATCTCCTGGCCGACCGAGGCGCTCGGGACGCGCACGCACACGTGGTACTCGCGGGACTCGTCGCCCCAGGAGCCGGTCGGGTAGTCGCCGGCCCGCGGGCCCGCCTCGGTGCGGCGGTCCGTCAGGTCCTGGACCGCGGGAGCCACCTGCTTGACGTACTGGATCTCCACGCCGACCGGGGTCCACAGGCGCAGCGCGACGTCCGCGACCCCCTTGCCCATGACGTTCTCCATCATGTGCGTGAAGTCTCCGGCGAGGTGGGCCGGGTCGGCCACGATGTCGGCCGAGCCGAGCAGCGCGCTCGCGATCCCGGTGACCTCCTTGACCTCCCAGTCGGTGCCCACCCCGCGGGCGTCGCAGGTGAAGCGGCCCGCGCAGGCGTCGAGGGTGGCGCGCAGCACGGCCGGCTCCTCGTGCTCGTTGCGGCCGTCGGTGAGCAGGATGCCGTGCCGGATGACCGCCGCGGACTGGCGCAGCAGGCCGTCGGCGAGCCGCAGCCAGGTGCCGATGGCGGTGCCGCCGCCCGAGCGCAGGCCGCGCAGCGCCTCCTTGGCCTCGGCGCGGGTCGCCGGCCCGGCGACGGCGAGGCGGCCCTGCCCCGGGTAGACCTCCTTGGCCACGTGGGTTCCGGCGATCACGGCGAAGGAGGTGCCGTCGCGCAGCGTGTCCACGGCGGCGGCGGTGGCCTCGCGGGCCCCGCGCATCTTCTCGGGCGGGTACTCCATCGACCCCGAACAGTCGACCATGATCACGACCGCTGCCGCGCCCTGGAGGGCCGACGTCCGGGTGGCCGTGGCCCCGCCGGTGGAGGTGGCCGTCACGATCGCGTGGACGTCCCGCCCGCCCTCGGGGAGGAACTCGTTCTGGTACACCTCCAGCGTGAAGCGCGGGGCGCTCGGCTTGGCGAAGTTCGCCATCGGTCGGTCTCCTAGCAGGCTCGGGCAGGCGGGTCAGGCCTGCGGGCGCGGTTCCGGTTCCGCTTCGGGTCCGGATCCCGGTTCCGGTCGGGGATCGGGCTGCGCCGCGAACGGCACGACGGCCACGGTGACGTTGTCGTGGCCGCCGCCGTCCAGCGCGTGCCCCACCAGGACCTGCGCACTGTGCAGGGGGCGGACGGCGGCGTCCGCGGGGAGCACCCGGGCCATGTCCCGGGCGGACTCGGCGTAGTTCCAGAGGCCGTCGGTGCAGACGACGACCACACCCGGGTGGTCCGGTTTGAAGGTGGCGGTGTGCGGTTCGAGGTCGTACGCGTCGGCGCCGAGCCAGCCGGTGATGGCGTGGGCGCGCACGTCGGCGTAGGCCTCGGCCTCGCCCATCAGGCCGGCCGCGACCATCTGCGCCGCCCAGGAGTCGTCCTCGGTGAGGCGGCGGGGCAGGGCGGCCCGGTCGTCCGGCACCCAGTACGCGCGGCTGTCGCCCACCCAGCCGATGGTCAGCAGCCCGCTGCTGACGACCGCGCCCACCAGGGTGCAGGCGGGGGCGTTCTGCGCGCCCGGGGTCTCCGGGGCCAGGGCGTTCACCGCGGTGGCGGCGGCCAGGATCGCGTCGTGCATGGCCTCCTGGGGGTGCGCGCCGCGGGGGAGCGCGTCGAGCAGGGCCTCGTTCGCGGCGGCGGCGGCGGCCGCCGACGCCTCGTCGGGGCGGCTCGCGGAGGAGACGCCGTCGCAGACGATGGCCACGGTGGCGGCGGAGCCGTCGGGCAGGGCGGTGGCCGCCACGGCGAACGAGTCCTCGTTGCGGTGGTGGCGCAGCCCCCGGTCGCTGACGGCGGCGACGCTGCCGAGCTCCTCCTCCTGGTGGTCCCGCTCCCGGGGCTGGGCGTGCCCGCAGTGCTCGCAGTACCCGTCGGTGTCCACGTGTCCGGCCCGGCAGGCGACGCACGTCTTCCCGCCGGTCGGCGTTCCCTCGGGCGGCGTCCCGTTGCCGCCCTGACCGGCGACCTGCGGGGCGGCGTACGGGTCCCCGTGGCCCGGGGCGGTCCCCCGCGGGGCGGCGTACGAGCCCTCGTGCCCGGAGGTCGCGCCCTGCGGGCCGGCCTGGGGGCCGTCGTACCGCTGGTGCTCCTCCGCCGGGTCGGCGGCGGACTGCGGCCCGGTGTCGCCGGAGGGTTGGTGGTCGTACCGGGCCGCGGGTGCGGGTGCGGGTACGGGTGCGGGCGGGGTCGCGGGGGCCGCGGTGGCCGCGGGCGGGGTGGCGTGCGCCGGCTCGGAGACGGTCCCGTACGCGGCGTCCGGCTCCTGCGGGGCGGCGCTCCAGCCCGCGGGGTCGCCGACGAGGGTCGGCGCGGCCGACGCCACGCTGCCCCAGCCGGGCGCCGCTCCGGCCGCGCCGTGGCCGCCGCCGGGGCGAGCCGGAGCGGGGGCCGGAGCCGGAGCCGCGGCCGGCGCGGACGCGGCGCCCGGTGGCGGCGGGAGGGGGACGGTGGGGTGGTCCGCGGCCGGAGCCGGGGGAGGGGTGGTGACGGCGTAGCCGCAGACGCCGCAGAAGCGGTCACCGTCCTCCAGGGGTTCCGCGCAGTCGGGGCAGCCCGACAGCCGATGCATCGACATCAATCACACCCACGTCCGGGGACGGAAACGGTTTGCCCGCTCCACCAGTTCGATCCTCTCCTCGCCCCGCTGTGCCAGCCGGGCGAGGACGCGGTACGAGCGCTCCAGTCCGAAGCGCAGTCCGCGCTCGTCGAGTTGACAGCCGAGCAGCGAGGTCCGGCCGGGGTCGGAACCCCGGCCACCCGACAGTACCCAGTCCAGGGCCGAGCCCAGAACCTCGGTCGCCAGCCGCTCCTGCCGTTCCGGGTCCAGCCCGAACCGCCGCAACGCCTCCACCTGGTCGGAGGCGGCCCGCAGATCGGCCAGCAGCGGTTCCCGCGGCGACCGGTCGCGCAGACGTGCGCGTACGGCCGCCACCCGCGCGGCGGTGTAGTGGATGGACGCCTCCGGCACGGACTCCAGCGTGTGCACGGCCCCGTCCCGGTCTCCGGCGGCCAACTGGACCCGGGCCAGCCCGAAGGCCGCGCTCACGAAGCCGGGGTCGGTGATCCAGACGAGCCGGTAGTACTCGGCGGCGTTGTCGAGCTGCCCGAGGACCTCCGCGCACAGCCCGAGGGCGAGCTTCGGAGCGGGCTCGCCCGGGAAGGCGTCGTAGATCGCGTCGAAGGACAGGGCGGCGATCTCGTCGTCACCGGCGGCCAGCGAGGCGATGCCGCGCGCCCACACCACCCGCCAGTCGTCCGGGTGCCGGTCCTCCAGTTCCGCCAGGGTGCCGCCGGCGACCGACAGCTCGCCCAGCTCCAGCCGGGCCCGCAGCTCGCGCAGCCGCAACTCGGCGGAGTCGGCGGGCGCCGAGCCCAGCGCGCCCAGCAGGTCGGCCGGGGCGGAGGCGAGCAGACCGGCCAGGAAACCGGCGTTGGGGTCGGTCGGGTCCACCAGCGGTACCGGCAGGGCCAGCGCCGTGCCCCGCGCGTCGAGCCGCGCCAGGCCCGCCGTACGGGACGGCACGGCCACCGCCGGGGCGGGGCCGGGACCGGGCGGCGCCGCGTGCCGAGGCGCGGGGACCGCGGCCGCGGCCGGGACCGGGGTCTGCCGGAGTACGGGCACGGCGCCGCCGGCCACGTGCGTGGCGGTGGTCCCGAGCACGGGCAGCGGCGCCCCGGCCCCGTACGGGGCGCCGGGCGGGGCGGCGGCCGCCGGCGAGTACGCCCCGAAGCGGGGCGACGCGGCCGCGCCCCCGGGCCCGTGGACCGCCGAGGCGCGGACCCCCGGCCCGTGGCCCGCGGCGGGACCCGCCACCGGGTACGGCAGCACGCCGGGCGCGGCCGGACCCGGTGGCGCGACGGCGCCGTGCGGAAGGGCGCCGTGCGGAACGGCGCCGTGCGCGCCCGGTACGACCGGCCCGGTGCTGCCGGACGCGCCGACGCCGGCTCCCGCAGCGCCCGTACCCGCAGCCCCCGTACCCGCAACACCGCTTCCCGCAGCGCCCGTTCCCGTCGCTCCGCCCGTTCCCGTCCCTCCGCGGCCGAACCGGCCGAACCGGCCGCGCCGCCGGGCGGACACCGGCCGTACGCCCAGGTGAGAGACCTCCCGGCCCGGCTCGTCCGCGAACAGCCGGGTGTCCGGCACCCGCAGCTCCGGGCTGAACAGCGTCGACAGCTGCGGCCGCGGCCGGCCCGTCTGGAGCGCGACCACCTCCCGCAGCACGCCCGTCAGCTGGTCCGCCATCTCCTGCGCGGACGCGAACCGCCGCCCCGGGTCGGGGTCGGTGGCCCGGACGAGCAGCCGGTAGAAGGACTCGTACCGCCCGAACACCTCGATGTGCTCCGGGTCGGGCAGCGAGTCCGCGAACACGTTGGTGTAGCCCTGGAAGTCGAAGGTCAGGACCGCCAGCGTCCGCGCCACCGTGTACAGGTCGGAGGCGACCGACGGGCCCAGCTCCGCGACCTCCGGCGCCTGGTAGCCCACGGTCCCGTAGATGGCCGACTCCTCGTCGTCCATCCGGCGGACCGCGCCCATGTCGATCAGTTTCAGCTGGTCCTGCTGTTGGATCGCGTTGTCGACCTTGAAGTCGCAGTACAGCAGGTTGCGGCTGTGCAGGTGGCCGAGCGCCTCCAGCGCCTCGATCCCGTACGCGCACGCCTGCTCCACCGGCAGCGGATCGCGCCGCCCGTCCGGCCGGCGCCGCTCGTTGGCGATCTCCTTCAGCGACTTGCCGCCCACGTACTCCATGACGATGTACCCGTCCAGCGAACCGGTCCGCTGGTCCAGGTGCTCCACGAAGTTGTAGATCCGCACGATGTTGGAGTGCTCGATCTCCGCGAGGAAGCGCCGCTCGGAGATCGCGGCCTCCATCGCGTCCTGGTCCCCGGTGTCGAGCAGGCCCTTGAGCACCACCCACCGGTTCGAGACCGCCCGGTCCACCGCCAGGTACACCCAGCCGAGCCCGCCGTGCGCCAGGCAGCCCGCCACCTCGTACTGGCCGTGCACCACGTCGCCCGCGCGCAGCTTGGGCACGAAGGAGTACGGGTGTCCGCACTTGGTGCAGAACCCCTCCGTCCGGCCCTGCCGCTCGCCCCGCGAACGCCCCACCGGGGCCCCGCAGTCCGAGCGCGAGCAGAACCGCTTGCGCTCCGGCACCTCCGGGTTCTCCAGGACCGCCGCCGAGGGGTCCGGACGCGGCATCTCCGGCATCGTCACCAGCCCGGCGCCGAGCCGCCCGCGCCCCGAGGACGCGGACGCCGAGCCCGAGCTGCGGACCGACACCGACCGGGTGGAGGCGGCCCCGGACAGGGCCCGCGACAGCCGCCCCGACACGGAGCGCCGGGACTGCGAGGAACGGGACGAGCGCGAGGACCGCGCCGATCCCGAGGACCGCGCCGAGCCGTGGGAGCCCTGCGAGCCCTGGGAGCCGTGGGAGCCCCGGGACCCGCCGGACCCCAGGGAGCCCTTCGCCGCGCTGGTCATCCCCGTCGGCGGCGAGACCAGCTCCTCCGCCCCCGCGGCGACCGCGCCGGCCGGCGCCAGCCCGCAGGTGTCGCAGTACAGCTCGCCGCCGCCCATGTCCTCGTACGTCCCCGGGCAGCCGGGGCGAACGCACGTCGTTCCGGTCAGGCTCATGCGTCCTCCTTCCCCGGCCCGGTGGGCCAGTGGTGATCCGGCAGGGACTGCTGGGGCTGCAGTGACTCGGCGGTCGCCTGCTGGTAGCGCAGGACGGCCATCTCGGCGGCCCGCAGGTCGCAGGGTGCGCTCCACAGCATCCGCCGGGCCGTGTCGTAGCGCTCGATCAGTACCGGGTCCTCCGCCATTCCGTGCCGGGCCACCTTCGCCTTGTACGCGTCGAGGCGTCCGCGCAGCTCGGCCCGGACCGCGAGGGGGGCCGTGACCGCCGTCAACGACTCACGGGCCCGCCGCAGTTCCTCCTCCGCGCGCTCCTCCAAGGACTCCAGCAGCGGGGAGAGCCGGTGCCACCGGGAGCGGCGCCGGTGCTCGGCCGCCGCCGCGAGCTGCTCCTGGAGCGCCGTGGGCGGCCCGCTCACGGCGGGCACCTCGGACGCGGCGATCTTCGCCAGCACCTCGCCGCGCGCGGTCCGCGCCTCGGCGAGGGTCCGGTCCGCCCGCGACAGCACGTCCCGCAGGCTGATCAGCCGCTGCTCGGCGTCCTGCCGCACGTCCAGTACGGCCTCGACCTCCCGGCGTACGTCCTCCAGCGCGAGCGCGGCGCGGTCGTAGCGCCCCGTGTCGGGCCGGCCGCCGCCGGGCGCGGAACTCCCCGCGACCGGCAGCCAGAACGCCAGCGGGTCCTCGATCACCCGCGCCCGCAGCCCGGTCAGTTCGGCCGTGATGTCCTCCAGGTCGTCGCCGGAGGGGTGCTCACCGGGGCGCACGCCCACCGAGTGGGCCAGCGAGCGCGTGCGGTGCAGCTCGGCGGAGAGGAGGTCGATGCGGGCGGGCAGCGCCGACCAGACCGCGTCGGCGGCCACCACCACGTCGAGCGAGCGGGCGTACAGCTCGTTCATCCGGGCCACCAGCTCGGCGAGCGAGAGCCGCTCCGCCAGCGCGGACCCCTCCACCGCGGCCCCCGCGATCAGCACTCCGGGCCCGCGCAGCCGCTCGGTGAGCTCGGCCAGTTCCTCGCGGTTCGGCCAGCGGCGCCGCTCGCGGATCTGCCGGGCGGCGGTCAGCGCCCCGCTGTAGGCGTCGAAGTACGTCCACAGCCGGGTGATGTCCGCGTCGGCGGCCGCCCAGCGCTCCGCGGTGATCCCGGTCAGCGCGGCGCCCTCCAGCAGCCGGCGGCCGGCGTGGTCCTGGAGGGCGAGCAGGGAGGTCTCCACGGCCTCGTGCTCCGCGCCCAGCCGGGCGAGCGCGCGGTCGACGTCGTCCCGGTCCATCACTCCCGCTCCCGCCTCCCCCGACTCCGCGCCGCCCGACCGCGCCCGCTGCTGCGATTCCGACCCCGACCCCGACCCCGATTCCGACCCAGACTCTGATTCCGCCACCGGCCTCAGCCGTCCCGGTACGTGGGCTGGGGCGGTCCGCCGACGTTGGGCAGCACGGCCCTGAGGTGGACGCCGTAGGAGGTCATCCACGGGCTGCCGGACCCGCCCGCGCGGTAGTCCTCCAGCACCTTGTTGACCCGGCGGACGAGGTCGGAGGCGTCCTTGTTCATCGCCACGCCGTAGAACTCGCGGGTGAAGGGCGAGCCGACGAGCTGCACCGAGGGGTCCTGCGCGGCCTGGCCGGCGGCGAGGGCGTTGTCGGTGACGATGCCGTCGACCTCGCCGAGCTGGAGGCGCACCAGGCAGTCCAGCTGGTTGGGAACGGTGACCGGCACCGAACCGTACGACTGGGCCGTCAGCGTCGCCTCCGCCGTGGAACCGGCCGCGAAGCAGATCCGCTTGTCCTTCAGCGAGGTGTCGTAGCCGGTGATCGGCGACCCCTTGGCGGCCAGCACCTGCTGCCCCGCCTCGAAGTAGGCCGTCGAGAAGGCGACGTCCTCCAGACGCTTGCAGTTGATGGTCATGGTCCGCACGACGACGTCGACCCGCCCCTCCTGGAGCGCGGGGACGCGCTGGCTGGTGGGGATGGCCCGGTAGATGACCGCGTCGGGGTCGCCGAGGATGTCCTTGGCTATGGCCCGGACCAGGTCGATGTCGAAGCCGTCGAGGACACCGCCGCGGGCCTGGTTGAGGTACCCCCAGCGGAAGCTGTTCTGGTCGACGCCCGCCACGAGCTTGCCCGCCGCCTTGATCCGGGCGATGGCCGCCCCGTCCACGGCGGACGGCCGCAGGCTCGCCTCCGGGTTCTGGCAGGTGTCGGCCGGCGCCGCCGGGGCGACCGTGAGGGAGGCGGGCCCGTCGACCGCGGCCGGGCGGCCGGTGTCCGGGGCGGCCTGGGCCAGCGGGAGCAGCACGGCCGCGGCCGTGACCGCGCAGGCGGCGGCCATCGCGCTGACCCCGCCCCAGCCGCGCAGGCGACGGGCGGCCCGCCGGACGCCGCCCGTCCCGCCCGCCTCCGCCGCCGGGACCCCGTGGTCCGCGTCGGCGCCGTTCGCCCCGGGGGCGCGTACCGCTCGCATCCGCATCGCTCTCACCTGTACTCCGAAAGCCTGCGCCCGACACCGAGCAGCGCCGCCGCCGCGCCGAGGGCCGCCAGGACCGCCGCGCCCGTCATCAAACCGTCCAGGGCGCCGAGCCCGTCCCGGGCCGCCCGGGTGAACTCCCGCTGCTCGTGGGCGACCGCCTGTGCCAGGGAGGCGTCCACCGTGTCGAAGGCGGCGCCGCTGCTCTCCTTGTGCGCGCCGTTGCCGACGACCTGGTCCCGGGCGGCGGCGTAGTCCCCCTTGAGGTCCGACTCCCGGGCCGCCGCGTGCCGCGTCTTCCACTGCTCCACGCCGGCCGCCGCCCGGCTCAGGGGGTCGCGGCCCGCCTGGTCGTCGGCGAGCCGCAGGGCCGCCGCCAGGCCGGTGTCCAGCTGCTTCATGTTGTGCGTGAAGTCCACGTCGTACTTGTCGGACTTCTTGTCCTCGGCCAGGACGGCGCCCCGCGCGATCAGCGTCAGGTTCTCGCCGGCCCGGGCCTGGAGGGAGGCGATGCGCGCGTCGTTGAGCACCTTGAGCGACTCCTGCCCGTCCGCTCGCGCCCGGCTCAGGTCCGCACGGGCCACCGTGTGCCCCACGACCAGCCAGAGCAGCACGACCAGCGAGGCCGCCGTCGCGGCGACCAGGCCGTGGTTGAAGACCCGATTCGTACGCCGGTAGTTGCGCCGCTGCACCCACGCCAGGGCGGTGAGGGCGAGCAGGCCGGTGCCGATCGAGGCCAGCGGCCAGGACCGGGCCTCGTCGTGGTCGGTGTAGAGCCGCCGGGTCTCCGCCTCGTACAGCCGCTGGGCGGCGGGCAGCAGCTGGGTGGTCATCTGCTCGTTGGCGTACCGGAGGTAGGCGCCGCCCAGCGGCAGGCCCTGCCGGTTCGTGGCGCGGGCCTGCTCGATCAGCCCGGTGTAGCGGGGCAGCCCCTCGCTCAGCAGGGAGATCTGCGCGCGGGACTCCTCGTCGACCCGGGTGTTGGCGGCCGCGCTCACGAGCAGCTTCGAGGCGTTCGCGATGTCCTTCTCGTACCGCTGGCGGACCTCGCGCGGTTCCTGGCCGCCCGCGAGGAAGCCGTTGGAGGAGGTGGTGTCGGCGTCCGCGAGGGAGCGGTAGATGCTGGCCGCGTCCGCGCTCAGCGGCTGGCTGCGGCCCACGACGTCCTCGGCGGCGCCGACCCTGCCGGACATCTCCCAGACGCCCACCGTGCCGAAGCACAGGATCAGGGCGGCCACGGCGGCGCCGACGATCCGCAGCCGGCCGGGCTCGGTGGTCGCGGCCGCGCGCAGCCGCTCCACGCCCTCGGCCCATGCGGTGCCGCGGCCCGGCGGCCCGCCGGGCGGCCCGGCGTGACCGCCCGGCGGCGCGGGCGCGCGTGTCGTGATGGCCACCCCGACCTCCCCCTCGGTCTCTGCACCCCCGGATGTGGCCGGGAGCCTGCGCAGCAGTATGGACGTAGGGACGGCCGCCCACAGCACCGGTCCTCGATCTTGGGCGATACGTCCCCGGGGGCGTCCCCTTCGCCCCTTCACCGTCAATACGTCCCTGCGACCGCCACGGTTCCAGACCCGCGGTCCGTTCGGGCGGGTTCACCCGAAACGGGCACGGAGTTTGCTGTGGGCGAAGGGCTCGGACCCGAGGGCGTCCAGGCCCAGCAGTGCGGCTCCGAGCACCGGGGGCGCGGTCACCACCGAGATCCGGGCGTGCGGGGCGCGTTCGGCGAGGCCCGCGGCGATCCGGTCGTCCAACTGCGGGTGGCGGGCGGCCAGCACGCTGCCGCCGAGGACCACGGGCACCTCCTCGTCCAGCAGGTCCAGCCGGCGCAGCGCCACCGTCGCCATGGACACCACCTCGTCCGCCTGCCGGTGCACCAGCGCCAGCGCCACCGGGTCGCCCGCCGCGGCGACCGCGAACAGCAGCGGGGTCAGCTCGTGCCGCCGCTCGGCGGGGACGCGGCCCAGGTGCACCTCCTCGATCAGCGCGTACATGGAGTCCAGGCCGAAGTGCGCGGGCAGCGCCCGGGCCAGTTCGGTCGGCTCGCCGCGCCCGTCCTCGGCCCGGGCGGCGAACCACAGGGCCTCCTCGGCGAGTCCGCCCCCGCCGCCCCAGTCGCCGGAGACGCGGCCGACCGCGGGGAAGCGCGCGGTCCGCCCGTCCGGGGTCATCCCGACGCAGTTGATGCCGGCGCCGCAGACCACCGCGACGCCGCGCGGGGCGGCGCCCGGCGGCAGTCCGGCGCGCAGCAGCGCGAAGGTGTCGTTGTGCACCGCCGTCACGCGGCCCCAGCCGCGGCGCCGGATCTCCCGGCCCAGTTCCCGCTCCTCCACCGGGAAGTCCGCGTTGGCCAGACAGGCGGAGACGTACTCGGCGCACGGCCCGGAGCCGTCCTCCCCGCGGTGGTCCAGCCCGACGGAGGCCATCGCCTCGGCGAGCACGTCGACGGCGGCGGCGATGCCCGTGCGGAACGGCTGGAAGCCCCCGGCCCGGCCGGTGGCCGTCACCGAGCCGTCCGGGGCGACGAGCGCCACGTCCGTCTTGCTGTTGCCCGCGTCGATCGCCAGCACCGCGGGGAGGGTCACAGCCATGCCAGGTGCTCCTTGTTGTGCGCGAGGAGGCGGTCGGTCAGCGCCTCGGCGCGGTCGAACTGGCCGACCAGCGGGTGCGCCAGCAGCGCGTGGAAGACCCGCTCGCGCCCGCCGCGGACCGCCGCGTCCAGTGCGAGGTCCTCGTACGCCGTCACGTGCGCGACGAGCCCGGCGTACAGGGGGTCCAGCCGGGGCGCGGCCAGCGGCACCGGACCGGAGCCGTCCACCCGGGCCTGCACCTCGACGACCGCGTCGTCGGGGAGGAACGGCAGGGTGCCGTCGTTGCGGGTGTTGACCACCTGTACGGCCGCCCCGCCGTCGCCCAGCAGCGAGGCGGCGAGGTCCACGGCCGCCTCCGAGTAGAAGGCGCCGCCCCGCTTGGCCAGCAGCGCGGGCTTCTCGTCGAGGGCGGGGTCGCCGTACAGGGCGAGCAGTTCGCGTTCCATCGCGGCGACCTCGGCGGCCCGCGAGGGCTTGGAGCCGAGTTCCCGGACCACCTCGTCGTGCGCGTAGAAGTACCGCAGGTAGTACGAGGGCACCACGCCGAGCCGGTCCAGCACGGCGCGCGGCAGGTGCAGGTCCCCGGCGATCGCGTCCGCGTGGTCGGCGAGCAGCCGCGGCAGCAGGTCCTCGCCGTCCGGGCCGCCCCGGCGGACGCCCAGCTCCCAGGTGAGGTGGTTCAGCCCGACGTGGTCCAGGTGGAGGTCGGCGGGTGCCAGGTCGAGCAGGGCCGCGAACTTCCGCTGGAAGCCGATGGCGACGTTGCACAGTCCGACGGCCTTGTGCCCGGCCTGGAGGAGGGCCCGGGTGACGATCCCGACCGGGTTGGTGAAGTCGATGATCCAGGCGTCCGGGCTGGCCCGGCGCACCCGTTCGGCGATGTCGAGGACCACGGGGACGGTGCGCAGGGCCTTGGCGAGTCCGCCCGCGCCGGTGGTCTCCTGGCCGACGCAGCCGCACTCCAGCGGCCAGGTCTCGTCCTGGAGGCGGGCGGCCTGGCCGCCGACGCGGAGCTGGATCAGGACCGCGTCGGCGCCCTCGACCCCGGCGTCGAGGTCGGAGGTGGTGGTGATCCTCCCGGGGTGGCCCTGCCGGGCGAAGATCCGCCGGGCCAGGCCGCCGATCAGCTCCAGCCGCCCGGCGGCCGGGTCGATCAGCACCAGCTCGGAGATCGGCAGGCTGTCGCGCAGCCGGGCGAAGCCGTCGATCAGCTCGGGGGTGTAGGTGGAACCGCCGCCCACCACTGCGAGTTTCATGGTCATCAGCCTTTCACTCCGGTCAGGGTGACGCCTTCGACGAATGCCTTCTGGGCGAAGAAGAAGAGGACGATCACCGGTGCCATGACCAGTACGGTCGCGGCCATGGTCAGGTTCCAGTTGGTGTGGTGGGCGCCCTTGAAGGACTCCAGCCCGTAGCTGAGGGTCCAGGCGGCAGGGTTGTCCGAGGCATAGATCTGCGGGCCGAAGTAGTCGTTCCAGGCGTAGAAGAACTGGAACAGGGCGACGGCCGCGATGCCGGGCCTGGCCATCGGCAGCACGACGCGCAGCAGGGTGCGCAGTTCGCCGCAGCCGTCGACGCGGGCCGCGTCGAGGTACTCGCCGGGGATGGTCAGCAGGAACTGGCGGAGCAGGAAGATGGAGAAGGCGTCGCCGAAGGCCATCGGGACGATCAGCGGCCACAGGCTGCCCGTCAGGCCGAGCTGCTTCGCCCAGAAGAGGTACATGGGGATGACCACCACCTGCGGCGGCAGCATCATCATGGCGATCACGAGCATCAGCGACAGGCGCCGTCCGCGGAAGCGGAACGTGGCGAGGGCGTAGGCCACGGGCACCGAGGAGACAACGGTCAGCAGGGTGCCGAGTCCGGCGTACAGCAGGGTGTTGCGCCACCAGGTCAGGAAGCCCGGGGTGTGCCACACCGTGGCGTAGTTGCCCCATTCCCACGTGTCGGGCCACAGGTCGCGGGTCAGGGCCTGCCGGTCGCCCATCAGGGAGGTCAGCAGGAGGAAGACGAACGGGAGGACGAAGAACAGGGCGGCGGCCACGCCGAGGGAGTGCACCCCGACCCAGTGGAGTACGGCCTTGCGGCTGCGCGTGCTCACTCACCTGCTCCGATCAGTCCGCCACGGCGGCGCATGAGGAGCGCGGTGAAGGCCATGGACAGGGCGAACAGGACCAGCGCGACGACGCAGGCGGTGCCGTAGTCGAAGCGCTGGAACCCGAGGTTGTGGACGAGCTGGGGCAGGGTGAGGGTGGACTTGTCGGGGTAACCCGGTTCGAACTGCTGGCCCGAGCCGCCGATCACCCCGGCCGCCACCTTCCCGGCCACGAGGGGCTGGGTGTAGTACTGCATGGCCTGGATGACGCCGGTGACGACCGCGAACAGGACGATCGGGGAGATGTTCGGCAGGGTGATGTGGCGGAAGCGCGCCCAGGCGCCGGCGCCGTCCAGTTCTGCGGCCTCGTACTGCTCCCTCGGCACGTCGAGCAGGGCGGCCATGAAGATGACCATCAGGTCGCCGACGCCCCACAGGGCGAGGGCGGTCAGCGCCGGCTTGGACCAGCCGGGGTCGGTGAACCAGCCGGGGGTGGGCAGGCCGGCCGCGTCCAGCAGGGTGTTCACGGGGCCGGTGCCGGGGTTGAGCAGGAAGACGAAGGCCAGGGTGGCGGCGACCGGCGGGGCCAGGTAGGGCAGGTAGAAGAGGGTCCGGAAGATCCCGGCGCCGGTCTTGATCTTCGTGATGAGCAGGCCGACGCCGAGGCCGAAGGCGACGCGGCAGCCCACCATCACCACGACGAGCCACAGGGTGTTGCGCATCGCCGGCCAGAAGGCGGGGGAGTCGGTGAAGACGTAGGACCAGTTGTCGAGCCCGTTGAAGACGGGCGGCCGGAAGCCGTCGTACTTGGTGAAGGAGAAGTACACGGTCGACAGGAGCGGGTAGGCGAAGAAGACCGCGAACCCGATCAGCCAGGGGGACATGAAGGCCGCGGTCCGCAGGGCGGACCGCCGGCGCCTCGTCCGCGCGGCGCGGGCGGCCGCGTCGTCGGCGGCGCCGTCCGCGGCCGTGTCGGGGGCCCCGTCCGGGGCGGTGTCGGGGGCCCCGTCCGGGGCGGTGGGGGCCGCGGTGCGTGCGGCGGCGGAGGTCATCGGGCTACTTCGCCTTCGCGATGTCCGTGTCGATCTGCCGGTCGACCTCGGCGAGGCCGGCCGTGATGTCGGGGACGGCGCCCTTCTCGACCTCGTACGCGAAGTCCTCGAAGGTCAGCTGGTAGGTGCCGCCGTCGGCCTGGGCCGGGGTGGTGCTGGACTTCGGGTGCCGGGCGATGTCGACGAAGGTCTTGAACTCCGGCGTCAGCTGCAGGTCGGGGGAGTCGAGCGCGGCCAGGGTGGACGGCACGTTGTGGATGGCGTTGGCGAAGGCCACCACCGCCCCGGTGTCGGTGGTCATGTACTTGACCAGCTCCCACGCGGCGTTCTGCTTCGTGCTGACCGAGGCGATGCCCATGATCGTGCCGGAGAGGTAGCCCTTGCCGTAGTCGTCGGCCCGGTCGTCGGGCACGGGCAGCGGCGCGGTGCCGATCTCGAAGCCGACCCCCGCGTCCTTCGCCATCGCGGCCCGCCACTCGCCGTCGATCTGCATGGCGACCTGACCTCGGTGGAAGGGGTGTTCGGCGCTCCACTCGTCGCCGAAGGTGGTGCGGAACCTCTCCAGCCTCTCGTAACCGCCGAGCTTCTCGACCAGGTCCTTCTGCGCGGTCAGCATCTGCGCGAAGGCCGGGTCCTTGGCCAGGCCCGCCTTGCCGTCGGGGCCGAAGTACGTGGCGCCCCACTGGGCGGCGAGGCGGGTCGGCTTCGTCTCGTACCCGTGGAAGGTGGGCATCAGCCCGACCTGCTCGTACGAGTCGCCCTTGGGCTTGGTCAGTTTCTGGGCGACCTCGGTGAACCGGCTCCAGGTCCTGGGCGGTTCGGTGATGCCGGCGGCGGCGAAGGCCGTCTTGTTGTAGACGAGCCCGTACGCGTCGTTCAGCAGCGGCAGCGTGCACTGGTTGCCGTTGAACTGGGTGTATTCCAGCAGGGTCTTGGGGAAGACCTTCGTCTTGTCCACCCCGGACTTCTCCAGGAAGGGGTTCAGGTCGGCGAAGGCGCCGGAGTTGCAGAACTTGCCGACGCTGTCGGTGGTGAAGGAGGAGACGACGTCGGGGGCGCCGTCGCCGCCCGCCCGCAGGGCTTGGTTGATCTTGTCGTCGGTCATGTTGCCGGTGACCTTGATCTTGATGTTCGGGTGGGCCTTCTCGAACCGCGCGATGTTCTCCTCGATGGCCTTGACCTCGCTCGGCGCGGACCAGCCGTGCCAGAAGGAGAGGGTGACGTCCTTCTTCGGATCGTCGGTGGCCGCGTTCCCGCTCTGGCCCGTACAGGCCGTGGCGAGTACGGATATCGCGGCGAGGAGGGTGGCCGCGCCGGTCAGGCGTCCGGTTCTGGGCATGGCGGTGCTCGCTCTCTGAGGGAGGAACTTCCGGGAGGGGTGCCAGGGGAGGTGCGGGGTGGGCCTTCGGGGGAGGGTTGCGGGGAGGTGGTGCGGGGTCGGCGGCCGACGGTCGGCGCCCGCTTCCGGTCAGCGGTCAGTGGCCCGTGGAAAGTGGTCGGTGGTCGGTGGTCAGCGGGAGGTGTCGAAGACCGCGTCGCGGGTGGCCGCCAGCGCGCTCTCCAGCGCGCCGTGCAGCACGGGCCGTTCGCGCACCTGGCCCGTGACCAGGCGGGGCCGGGAGGGGGCCAGTTCGGCGAGTTCGGCCTCCAGCAGGCCGCGCAGCGGTTCCCCGCCCGCGCTGATCACCGCTCCGGACAGGACCACGATCTCCGGGTCCAGTACGGCGACCAGCGAGGCCAGACCGGTGGCCAGACCCGTGGCGTACGCCTGGAGGAAGGCCAGGTACGGCCCTTCGGGCGCCTCCGCGGCCCGGGCGAGCAGCGCGACGGCCGCGGCGACCTGCGGGGGGTACGGGCCGTCGGGCGCGGGCCCGGACGGGGCCTCGACGCCGAGCTCCGCGGCCAGCCGGGGCAGCGCCTGGAAGCCGGCCAGTTCCTGGAAGCCGCCGGAGTTGGCCCGGGTGACCTGGCGGACCAGCGGGTGGCCCGGCACGGGCAGGAATCCCACCTCGCCGGCGCCGCCGGTCCAGCCGCGGTGCAGCCGGCCGCCGAGCACCAGGGCGGCGCCGAGCCCCTCCTCGTTCCACAGCAGGACGAAGTCCTCGTGGCCGCGGGCGGCGCCGAGGCGCTGTTCGGCGACGGCGGCGAGGTTGACGTCGTTCTCGTACTCGACGGGCATCGGCAGGGCCGCCGCCAGGTCGTCGAGCAGGGTGGGGGAGTGCCAGCCGGGGAGGTGGCTGGCGTAGCGGAGCCGGCCGGTCTGCGGGTCGAAGGCGCCGGGAGTGGCGATGACCACCCGGTGCAGGTCGGAGCGGTGCAGCCCCGCGGCCTTCACGGCGCCGCCGAGGGCCTCGCAGACCTGGTCGACGGCTTCGGCGCCCTCGGCGTACGGGACCTCGTGGGTGCCGACCACCGTGCCGGTGAGGTCGGCGACGGCGGCCAGTACGCGCTCCGGGGTGACGTCCAGTCCGCCCACGTACGCCGCCCGGGGGTTGACGGCGTACAGCTGGGCGCTGGGTCCGGGGCGGCCGCCGTCGGTGCCGGTGGCGACGACGAGCCCGGCGGCCTCCAGACGGGCCAGCAGCTGGGAGGCGGTGGGCTTGGACAGCCCCGTCAGGTGCCCGATCCGGGTCCGGGAGAGCGGGCCGTGCGCCAGCAGGAGGTCGAGGGCGGCCCGGTCGTTCATGGCGCGCAGGAGGCTGGGCGTTCCGGGCGTGGCGGCGGGCATGTCGGGGTCTCTCCCTCACCGAGATGAATTGTTAGGTAAGTTTCCTATCGGGGTTCGACCTCTGTCAATGCCGCCGCCCCGCAGGAAAAGTCCTGCGGGGCGGCGGAGCGGGTGCGGGGGAACCGGGCGGGGGCTCCCGCGCGGTCCCGCCGTCCTACTTGGTGATCCTCGGGGCGCCGGACGCGCTCTGCGGGGGTATCGGGGCCGTGGCCAGCGACTGCGGCGACGTCGGGTTCGCCAGCGCCGAGGGCGCGGCGACCCCGGCCGACGGGTCCGCCGGGGCGTCCTCCTCGTCCCCGTCCGGCAGGCCGCCGACGATGCGGATGCCCGCGGCGTCGAAGGCCTCCTTGATGCGCCAGCGCAGCTCCCGCTCCACCGCGAACTGCTGACCCGGCATCGTCTTGGCCGACACCTTCACGGTCATCGACGCGAGCAGCACCTCGTCCAGACCCAGCACCTCCACCGGGCCCCACAGGCGCTCGTCCCACGGCGACTCCTTCGCCAGGGCGTCGGCGACCTCCTGGACCACCTCGCGGATCCGCGGCAGGTTCTCCGTCGGCCTGACCTGGATGTCGACCGTCGCCGTCGCCCAGCCCTGGCTCAGGTTGCCGATCCGCTTGATCTCGCCGTTGCGCACGTACCAGATCTCGCCGTTGTCCCCGCGGAGCTTGGTCACCCGCAGGCCGACCTCGATGACCTCGCCGGAGGCCACCCCCGCGTCGATCTTGTCCCCGACGCCGTACTGGTCCTCCAGGATCATGAACACGCCGGAGAGGAAGTCCGTCACCAGGTTCCGGGCGCCGAAGCCGATCGCGACACCGGCCACACCGGCACTGGCCAGCAGCGGCCCCAGGTTGATGTCGAGCGCCCCGAGCACCATCAGCCCGGCCGTGCCGAGGATCAGGAACGAGGCCACCGAGCGCAGCACCGAGCCGATCGCCTCGGAACGCTGGCGGCGCCGCTCGGCGTTGACCAGCAGCCCGCCCAGGGCCATGCCCTCCATGGCCTCGGCGCCGCGGTTCATCCGCGTGATCAGCTTGGTGAGCGACTTGCGGACCACCGACCGAAGGGCCCCCGCGATCACGATGATCAGCAGGATCTTCAGGCCCAGGTACAGCCAGTCGGCCCAGTTCTCCTCGATGAAGCTCGCGGCCTCGGTGACGCTCTCGTGCGTCTCCTTGAGCGTCGTGGACGCGTCCGGGGTGTCGGCTGCGAGCGGCAGCAGGGCGGCGGGCCAGGGCACGGCGGGAACCTCCAGGTATCGCGGCCTGCCCGCCGGGGGTCCCCCCGACCGAGTCCGGCGGCGGGTGTGCGGGCAGACCATCCACACTAACGGGGCATTACCCGCGGCCCCGTCCGGTGTCCGGGGGAGAGACCAGGCTCACCCGGCGGCCAGCCGCGGTGTGGTTGAAAACACCCCGGAGCCGTTACGGGCGCGTGGTGGCGCTTCGACCAGCCATAAGGAGAGACTGGAGAGCAGATCGTCCCGGCGCGAGCCACGCGCCGCCGGCGTACAAGGAGGCAGTCCGTGCCGCACGTCCTGGTCCTCAACGCGTCGTACGAGCCCCTCGGCGTCGTACCGCTCCGCCGCGCGCTCGTCCTCGTCCTGGAGAACAAAGCGGTCTCCCTGGAAGAATCCGGCGCCTTTCTGCACAGCGCGACGCGAGCCGTCCCCGCTCCCAGCGTGGTTCGGCTCAAGCGCTTCGTCCGGGTGCCCTACCGGGGCCCCGTGCCGCTCACCCGGCGCGCCCTGTTCGCCCGCGACGGCGGCCGCTGCATGTACTGCGGGGCCGTCGCCACCAGCGTCGACCACGTCATCCCGCGCAGCCGGGGCGGCCAGCACGCCTGGGACAACGTCGTCGCCGCGTGCCGCCGCTGCAACCACGTCAAGGCCGACCGGCACCTGCTGGAACTGGGCTGGCGGCTGCGCCACCAGCCGGCCCCGCCCTCCGGCCTGGCCTGGCGGATCATCGGCACCGGCCACCGGGACCCCCGGTGGATGCCGTACCTCCAGCCGTACGGGGCCGAGGACGCGCTGGAGCGCATCGGCATCGGGGTCGCGGCGTCATAGCCGCTCCCCGGACACGCAGGCCCCGCCGCTCAGGGCCGGACCGCGCAGGCCCCGCCGCTCAGGGCCGGACCGCGCAGGCCTCCACGGCTCAGGGCTGGACCGCGTAGGCCTCCGCCGACCAGAGACTGCACCCGAACCGCGTCGCCCGGGTGTCGCACGTGACGCGCAGGAAGCGGGTGTCCGGCGCGTCCACGCGCAGGGACTCCGCCCCGCCGCGCGAGTCCGCCACGGACGCGGCCGGCCGCCAGGTGACGCCGTCCGCCGAGGTCTCGACGCGGTAGGACGCGGGATGGGCGTCCTGCCAGTGCAGTTCCACCCGGCCCACCCGGGCCGGGGCCGCCAGCTCCGCCCGCCACCACGCGCCGTCGGCCGCCGGCGAGGACCAGCGGGTGGCGGGGGAACCGTCCACGGCCGCCGCGGCCGGGAAGTCCGGGGTCTCGTCGGCCGAGGAGACCGCCCGCGCACCGCGCAGCAGGTCCGGCCCGCCGGTGCGGGCCACGGCCCGTACGGTCAGGGTGCGGGTCTCCCCGCCGAACGTCACCGGGACCCGGTGGCTGCCGGGCGGGGTCCCGGGCGCCACCGCGACCTCCAGCGGGATCGACGCCCGGCCGCCGCGCGGGGCCACCGCGCCCTGCGGCAGGCGCACCCCTATGCCCGCCGGGGGCAGCGCCGCGAGCGCGCCCCGGACCTCGCCGGCCCCCAGGGCCGACAGCTCCGCCGTGACCCGCCGCGGGGCGCCGCCGATCTCCGCGTCCACCACCGCCCCGCCGGCGAGCTCGAAGCGGGCCTGCGGGCCGTCACCGAACCAGGGGACCACCCGGTGCACCGCCGGGGCCGGCCCGGCCCAGGACAGGCGCACGGCGTCGGCCCGCAGGCCCGCCGTGTCCACCTGGGTCCAGCCCGAGGCCGCCGCCTCGCCGACCTTGCGCCAGCCCTCACCCGGTACGTGGGCCTCCACCGCCGCGCCCCGCAGGCCCGCCGGGAGCGGGTCCGTCATCACCGTCACGGCCGCGACCGGGCGCGTCCCGTCCAGCCTCACCGTCCAGCTGTCCGCGTCCTTCGTGACGCTGCCCGCCGGGCGGGCAGCGCCCGTCCAGGCATCCGCCTCGGCCGCCGCCTGCGTCAGGAACGGGTCCAGTACGGCCCCGTCCACCCGGGCCTGCCCCGGCCGGTCCAGGTCCGCGCGGGCCGCCGCCAGGGCCCGGGAAGCCTGCCAGGCGGCCGCCCCGTCGCCGCTCGCCTGCGCCCGCAGGACGTCCACCGCCAGCTCGCCGGCCGTTCCGTAGCGCGCCAGCCGGTCCAGCCACGGCCCCGCCTCGCCCCTCAGGGACGGGAGCCCGGCCGGGGCCTCGCGCAGCACCGTGAAGGCCTTGCGCAGCTCCGCCCCGGCCGTCGGGTCGCCCGCGGCGCGGGCCGTCCAGAACTGCTCGACGAGCGGCCTGAGGTACGCCGACTCCTCCTGCCCCAGGCCCGAGGACGCGGTGTTCCCGGCCAGCGCGGCCACCGCCTCGCGGCTGCGCGGGTCGGAGCCGGCCAGTTCGCGCACCGCGGCCGCCCAGGACTCCGCGGCCCGGTACCCGCGCGGGTTCCACGCGAAGTCCGCCGCCGTGAAGAGCGGGACGCGGGACAGGGCGCCCTGCGGCATGGCGTTGGCCAGCAGCGCCGCCGACCCGCCCGCCACCACCGGCTCGCGCCCCGTGTAGGGGCCGAGGAAGACCCGGGCCGGGTCCCAGTCGTTCACCGGGTAGTTGTCCATGGTGACCAGCGGGTGGCCGAGCGCCGAGCGGGCCCCGGCCAGGTCCCGGCCCGTGATCGTGCGGGGCACCACGCCCACGCCGGTCCAGGCCACCTCCACCCGCTGGTCGAGCGCGCCCGCCAGGGCCGTGCGGTAGGCGGTGGACCCCGCCTGGTAGTACTCGGTGGGCAGCAGTGACAACGGCGCCGACCCCGGGTGCAGCGCCGCCAGGTGCTCCGCCAGGCCGTTGGCGACCTCCGCGTGCGCCTTCGCGGCTGCCGCAGGGCCCTTCCCGTACCGTTCGCGGTCCGCCGCGCAGCCCCACTCGGTGTAGCTGACGTCCTGGAACTGCACCTGGAACGCCCGGAAGCCCAGCTCCCACATCGCGTCCGCCTTGCGCGCGAGCGCCGCCCGGTCGGCCGCCGACGACAGGCACATCGACTGGCCGGGGGTCACCGCCCAGCCCAGTACGACGTGCTGGGCGCGGGCCCGTTCGGCCAGCACCCGGAAGTCCTCCCGCTGCTCGCGCGGGTACTCCTCGCGCCACTCCGTCGTACGGAAGGCGTCGTCGCCCGGGGCGATCAGCAGCCGGTTCTGCTTGGTGCGGCCCATGAACTCGACCTGTGCGATCCGCTGTTCGCGCGTCCACGGCTGCCCGAAGAAGCCCTCGGTGATCCCGCGTACGGGAGCCGTCGGCCAGTCCCGGACCAGGACCCCCGGCACCGTCCGCCCGCCGGCGGCCAGCAACTGCCGCAGCGTCTGCGCCGCGTGGAACAGCCCGTCGGCGCCCGTGCCGGCCAGCGCGACCGTCTCCCGGCCGCCGGACGACCCCACGGCCAGCCGGTAGCCGCCGTCCGGCAGGTCGCCGGCCCCGGCCGCGCCCAGCTCCCGCAGCGCCTCCTCGGCCCCCCGGCCCTGGAGCCGTACGACGGTGCCGTGCCCGGGCAGCGCGGCCCCCGGGGCGCGTTCGTGCAGGGTCCGTACGCCCGCCCGGCGCAGGGCGTCCCGGACGACCTCGACGGCGTACGGGTCCGCGTCGGCCGGGGCCACCAGCACGGCCTCCGCGCTCAACGGCACCGCGCGCGCCGGATCGGCGGTCATGGACTGCGGCCGCGGCCACACGGCCGGCCCCTCGGCGGCCGCGCGCACGGCCTCCGCGCCGGGGTCGGCGACGGAGGCGGGCGCGGCGGCGCCGGGTGCGACGGCGCCGACGGGTGCGACGGCGGCGTCCCGGCCCGCCGCGGGGGCCGGTTCGCGGGCCGGGCCCACCGGTGTGCCCGCCCCCGCGAGGGCCGCGGGCGGCGCGGCCGCCCCGGCGCCGCCCAGCAGCGTCCCGATCACGGCCACCGCGGCGGCGGTCGCCCGCTTCCTGCCCCTGAGCTGCACAGAACCTCCCCGTCGCTGGGCCGTGTCGTTCGGATCATGGCGGGCCCGGGGTGTCCGGCACCGCGCCT
>NZ_JBHXSY010000009.1:0-133590 GCF_042715295.1 Streptomyces sp. NPDC058701
CGGCGGTGAGCTCGGCGATCTGCTGGAGCGTGGCGCCGATGTCGGACGTGCGGGTGGTGGTCATCGACTGCACCGAGATCTGTGCGTCGCCTCCGACGGCCACGGAACCGACCTGGATCTTGCGGCTGACCCTGCGGTCGGCAAGCTTCGTCGGCACGGCCGGCATTCCGAGAGAGATGGCAGTCATCTGCTGTGCAACCCCAAGGTGTGGATCAAGGTCCCGAGATCGGCGGGCTCCAGGCTTCGAGATTACGCCAATCAGCGCGCCGCCCCCGCATCCGAGGGGGTGTGCCACCCGAACGTAGGGAGCCGGGCACGATGTGTGCCCGGCTCCGCACGGCGTGGTGTAGACCGCAGCGCCGTCAGGTGATCTTGATCGGGTTGACCACGTCGGCGACCATCACCAGCAGGGTGAAGCAGATGAAGACGCCGGCGACGACGTACGCGACCGGCATCAGCTTGGCCACGTCGAACGGGCCCGGGTCGGGGCGCTTGAACAGCCGGGCCAGACCGCGCCGCAGCGACTCCCACAGGGCTCCGGCGATGTGCCCGCCGTCGAGCGGGAGCAGCGGCAGCATGTTGAAGAGGAACAGCGACAGGTTGAAGCCGGCCAGCAGGTTGAGGAAGATCACCAGGATGTGCGTGGCGGGCAGGTCGAGGTTGAAGATCTCCCCGCTGACCCGTGCGGCTCCGACGACGCCCATCGGGCTGTCCTGCGCACGGTCGGCGCCGTTGAAGGCCGCGTTCCACAGGTCCGGGACCTTGGCGGGCAGCTGGACCAGCGAGGCGACGCCGGCCTGCATCATCTCGCCCATGCGGTCGGCGGACTGGCCGAGGGTCTGGGGGACGTAGCCGGAGGCGGGGGCGAAGCCGAGGAAGCCCGCGGTGACGTACTCGTCCTTGACGTACTTGCCGCTGCCGTCGGTCTTGGCGACCTTGTTCTCGATCAGGTCCGCCTTCAGGTCGATCCGCTGCCCGGCCCGCACGACGGTGATCGTGGCGGGTCCGACGGTGGCGCGGATGTCCTTCTGGAGGGCGGCCCAGTCGTCGGCCCGGCGGCCGTTGAAGGCGACGATCTTGTCACCGGCCTGGAGTCCGGCGGCCTTGGCGGGGGCGGCCGGGTCGCCGGCGGCGCACTTGTCGCGCTTCTCGCTCTGCTGGATGACGCAGTCGGAGACCGAGGCGACCGAGGTGGTCTGGGTGTTCACCCCGAAGGTCATGAGCGTGGTGAGGAAGATCGCCACGGCCAGGATCAGGTTCATGAACGGGCCGGCGAACATCACGATGACGCGCTTCCACGGCTTGCGCGTGTAGAAGAGCCGCTTCTCGTCGCCGGGCTGGAGCTCCTCGTAGGCCGCCGAGCGGGCGTCCTCGATCATCGACCGGAACGGCGAGGTCGAGCGGGCGGTGACCTTGCCGTCCTCGCCGGGCGGGAACATCCCGATCATGCGGATGTAGCCGCCCATCGGGATGGCCTTGATCCCGTACTCGGTCTCGCCCCGGTGGCGCGACCACACGGTCGGGCCGAAGCCGACCATGTACTGCGGCACCCGGATGCCGAAGATCTTGGCCGTGGACAGGTGCCCCAGCTCGTGCCACGCGATGGAGACCAGCAGCCCGACCGCGAAGATCACGATCCCGAGCACCGTCATCAGAACCGTCATGCGCTCGCCTCCACGGCGGCCCGCGCCGCCATCTCCCGTGCCCGGGCCCTGGCCCAGGTCTCCGCCTCGAGGACGTCCTGGACCGTCAGGGAGGTTCCCGACTCCGGCGTCCCGTGCTCATCGACCACGGCAGAGACGGTATCCATGATTGCTGTGAACGGCAGCCGACCGGCCAGGAACGCCTCGACGCACTCCTCGTTGGCCGCGTTGAACACGGCCGGGGCCGTCCCGCCGAGCGCGCCCACGTGCCGGGCCAGGCCGACCGAGGGGAAGGCCTCGGTGTCCAGGGGGAAGAACTCCCAGGTGGACGCCTTGGTCCAGTCGAAGGCGGGGGCGGCGTCCGGCACGCGCTGGGGCCAGCCGAGGCCGATCGCGATGGGTCCGCGCATGTCCGGCGGGGTGGCCTGGGCGAGCGTGGAGCCGTCCGTGAACTCCACCATCGAGTGGACGTAGGACTGCGGATGGACCACGACCTCGATCCGCTCGAAGGGGATGTCGTAGAGCAGGTGGGCCTCGATGACCTCCAGCCCCTTGTTCACCAGCGTCGCCGAGTTGATGGTGATCACCGGGCCCATGGCCCAGGTCGGGTGGGCGAGGGCGTCCTGGACCGTGACCCCCGCGAGCTCCTCGCGCGTACGGCCGCGGAAGGGCCCGCCGGAGGCGGTGACCACGAGCTTGCGCACGTCGGCCCGGGTGCCGGCGGCGAGCGCCTGGAACAGCGCCGCGTGCTCGGAGTCGACCGGGATGATCTGGCCGGGCTTCGCGAGGGCCTTGACCAGCGGGCCGCCGACGATCAGCGACTCCTTGTTGGCGAGGGCCAGGGTCCGCCCCGCCCGGAGCGCGGCGAGCGTGGGCGCGAGGCCGATGGAACCGGTGATGCCGTTGAGGACGGTGTGGCACGCGGAGGCGGCGAGTCCGGTCGCGGCGTCGGGGCCGGCCAGGATCTCGGGCAGCGGCTCGGACGGGCCGTACTGGGCGCTCAGCGCCTCTTTCAGCGCCGGGACGGCGTCCTCGCGCGCGACGGCCACCGCCTCGACCCGCAGCAGCCGGGCCTGCTCGGCCAGCAGCCCCACCCGTCCGCCGGCGGCGGAGAGGGCGGTGACCCGGAACCGGTCCGGGTTGCGCAGGGCCAGGTCGATGGCCTGGGTGCCGATCGACCCGGTGGAGCCGAGGATGACGATGTCCCGGCGGCCGGCCGCGGGGTCGAAGAGGAGGTGCGGATCGGCGAGGGGGGCTGGACGGTCGCTCATGCCCCCCATTGTTGCCGCAACTCAGGGGCGCGTGGACACGGAGCCCCCGTCCGTGACGCGCAACAGGAGGTGCGGGAGCGTTCCGGCGAACTCGGGGAGCGCCCGGGCCACCGACCACCAGGCGCCGGGGTCCTCGCCGAGGGCGAGGGCGAACAGCCGGTCGGCTTCCGCCCGCGCGGTCAGCACCGGTCCGGGCGGGTCGTGCCGGTCGGGGGTGTCCGTCTCCCCCAGCCAGTGGTCCTCGTCCAGGGCCCAGCAGGCGGGGAGCTTGTGCCGGACGACGTCCGCGCCGTCGAGCAGCCCGCGCGCCAGGCAGTCCCGTACCCAGCGGATGTCCTCCGCGACGGTCTCCATCGGCACGGCGAGGCTCGCCAGGGCCAGTTCGCGCTCCACGCCGCCCCGCGGAACGGGCTCGGCCCTCGGGGCCAGCGAGCGGACCGCCGCTTCGAGCCCGGCGGGCCCCGGGCCGTCCGCCGGTTCGGGCAGCGCTCCGTCGGCCAGGCCCGCGACGAGTTCCGGCAGGGACAGCGGGGCGGTCCGGGCGTGCCGGAGCAGTTCGGCCCAGAGCCGGGGATCGGCGCCGAGGGGGCGCAGGGCCCGGGCGACGGCGGTGCGCAAGCCGGTCCGCTCGGGGAGGTTCCAGCGCAGGCCCCGGAGCCCGGGTCCGGCCGGGTCCGCGAGGAGCAGGGTGCGGTGCGCGGGGGCGACGTGGGCGACGAGCTCCTCGAAGGTCAGCAGCCCCATCCGGACGGCCCGCACGGCCGGGCGGTGCCAGGAGGGCCCGTACGCCTCCTGCGCGCCGGTGCCGATCAGCGCCCCGGCGGTCTGCGGCGGCAGTCCGCCGACCAGCAGCAGGGCCTCGACGGCGCCGGGCGGCAACGGCGTGCGGGCGTGCTCGCGCAGGAGGGTTCCGGGGTCGAGCGGGGCGTGGGGCATCCGCAGCAGGGTCAGCGGCACCCGGGGCCGGCGGCCGTGGCGGCGCAGCAGTCCGAGCAGCTCGTCGGCGCCGAACGGGCCCGGGCCGACCTCCGCCAGCAGCTCGGGCGACGGCCCGGGGCGGGCCGCGTACCGCGCGGGGCCGGGCAGGCCGGGCAGCGGCCTGCCGACGACGCGGGGATTGCGGGCGATGTAGTGCCGGTCCTGGTCGGTGCCGTGGCGCAGCAGCAGCGTCACGGCCGCGGCGGGCAGCCATTCGTCGCGGGTGAGGTACTTGCGGGCCGGCCCGTCGAGCCGGTCCAGGAGACCGGCGGCGACGTGGTCCGGTGCGTGGCGCAGGACGAGCGCCACGCACCGGGCCAGGCGCCGGCCGGCGCGGTCTTCCATGGCCGTCGACATCGCCGCCGCCTCGTGCTCGTACCCGTACGTCCATCCGACTGGCTTCGATGATCGCAGGTCAGCGCAGGGGACGGTGCACGTTCTCCTTCTGCGAGGGGCCGGGGGTGGCGTCGGCGATCCAGGGGCCGTCGCCGGACGGGTCCAGGACGCCCTCCTCCAGCCAGGTGTACGTGCCGGAGAGGACGCCCGCGACGACCTTGCGATCGAGGTCGTCGGTGTTGGCCCAGAGGCGGCCGAAGATCTCCTCGACGCGCAGCCGGGACTGGTGGCAGAAGGCGTCGGCGAGCTGGTAGGCCTCACGGCCGTGTTCTCCGGTGGCGCGCAGGTGCTCGGCGCGGACGCAGGCCGCGCTCATCGCGAAGAGTTCGGCGCCGATGTCGACGATGCGGCCGAGGAACCCCTGCTTGGTCTCCATCCGGCCCTGCCAGCGGGACATGGCGTAGAAGGTGGAGCGGGCGAGTTTGCGCGCGCTGCGCTCGACGTAACGCAGGTGGGTGGCGAGGTCGGGGTGGCCGGCGGGGTGGAAGGCGCGGTAGGTGCCGGGGACCTGGCCGGCGCCGGTCGCGAGCTTCGGCAGCCAGCGGGCGTAGAACCCGGCGGCGCGGGCGCCCGCCTTCGCCTTGTCGCCGAGGTCCTTCTCGGGGTCGATGAGGTCGCCGGCGACCGACAGGTGGGCGTCGACGGCCTCGCGGGCGATCAGCAGGTGCATGATCTCCGTCGAGCCCTCGAAGATCCGGTTGATGCGCAGGTCGCGGAGCATCTGCTCGGCGGGGACGGCGCGTTCGCCGCGCGCGGCGAGGGAGTCGGCGGTCTCGAAGCCGCGGCCGCCGCGGATCTGGACCAGCTCGTCCGCCATCAGGCAGGCCATCTCGGAGCCGTACAGCTTGGCGAGGGCCGCCTCGATGCGGATGTCGTTGCGGTTCTCGTCGGCCATCTGGGAGGCGAGGTCGACGACGGCTTCGAGGGCGAAGGTGGTGGCGGCGATGAAGGAGATCTTGGCGCCGACGGCCTCGTGCCGCGCGACGGGCCGCCCCCACTGCTCGCGGACGCCGGACCACTCCCGGGCGATCTTCAGGCACCACTTCCCGGCGCCGACGCACAGGGCGGGCAAGGAGAGCCGGCCGGTGTTCAGGGTGGTCAGCGCGATCTTCAGGCCGGCGCCCTCGGCGCCGATGCGCTGGTCGGCGGGGACCCGGACCCGGTGGAGGCGGGTGACGCCGTTCTCCAGGCCGCGCAGGCCCATGAAGGCGTTGCGGTGCTCGACGGTGACGCCCGGGGAGTCGGCCTCGACCACGAAGGCGGTGATGCCGCCGCGGTGGCCCTCGGACACCGGGACGCGGGCCATCACGACGAGGAGGTCCGCGACGACGCCGTTGGTGGTCCACAGCTTCACGCCGTCGAGGACGTACGCGTCGTCCCCGTCCGGCACCGCCGTGGTGGCCAGACGCGCCGGGTCGGATCCGACGTCGGGCTCGGTGAGGAGGAAGGCGCTGATGGCGGTGGTGGCGCAGCGCGGCAGATAGCGGTCCTTCTGCTCCTGCGTGCCGAACATCTTCAGCGGCTGGGGCACGCCGATGGACTGGTGCGCGGAGAGCAGGGCCCCGATGGCCGGGCTGACCGAGCCGACGAGCGCGAGCGCCTTGTTGTAGTAGACCTGGGTGAGACCGAGGCCGCCGTACTCGGTGCCGATCTTCATGCCGAGGGCGCCGAGCTCCTTGAGGCCGCGCACGGTCTCGTCGGGGATCTTCGCCTCGCGTTCGATGCGGGCGGCGAGTCCGTCGGCGAGCGCCGTCTCGCAGAACTCCCGCAGCCGCGCCAGGAAGGCCTCGCCGCGCCGGACGTCCTCGTCGGCGGGGAGCGGGTGGGGGTGGATCAGGTCGAGCCGGAAGCGTCCGAGGAAGAGCTCCTTGGCGAAGCTGGGCTTGCGCCAGTGCTGTTCGCGGGCCGCTTCCGCGACCCGCCGTGCCTCGTGCTCGGTGACCTTGGGCCGCCCGCCGGGGGGCGTGCCCGGGGCCGGGCCCGGACCTGCGCCCGGTTCTGCGCCCGGTTGTGTGCTGCTGGGTGGTGTTGCGGACATGAGGGGACTCACCTCGCCGCCGGAGTCGGGGTGGCCGGGTCGTGCCGGCCGGTGCTGTCAGTGAGTCGTACCCCGTGTGGGCGCGGGGGAAAAGGGAGACGGCCGGAGCCCCCGCACAGTGGGCTCCGGCCGTCGGCTCTTTGGCCGTACGGGATCAGATGTCGAGGCCGGTCAGGACCAGGACTCGCTCGTACGTGTAGTCGTCCATCGCGTAGCGCACGCCCTCGCGGCCCACACCGGACTGCTTGACGCCGCCGTACGGCATCTGGTCGGCGCGGTAGGACGGCGCGTCGCCGATGATCACGCCGCCGACCTCCAGCTCGCGGTGGGCGCGGAAGGCGACCTGGACGTCGCGGGTGAAGACGCCGGCCTGCAGGCCGAACTTCGAGTCGTTGACGGCGGCGAAGGCCTCGTCGGTGTTCTCGACCTTCCGCAGGGTCAGGACCGGTCCGAAGACCTCCTCGGTGGCCAGCTTGACGCCGGCCGGGACGTCCGCGAGGACGGTCGGCTCGTACGAGGCGCCGTCGCGCTTGCCGCCGGCGAGCAGCTTCGCCCCGGCGGACACGGCCTCGTCGACCCAGGCCTCGACGCGCTTGGCGGCGTCCTCGGAGACGAGGGGGCCGACGTCGGTGGCCGAGTCGGACGGGTCACCGGTGACCTGCGCCCGGACCGCGGCGACGACCTTGTCGACGAGGCGGTCGTAGACGGAGGCGTCGGCGATCACGCGCTGTACGGAAATGCAGGACTGGCCGGCCTGGTAGTTCGAGAAGGTCGCGATGCGGGTCGCGGCCCAGTCGAGGTCGGCCTCGGAGGCCCAGTCGGCGAGGACCACGGCCGCGGCGTTGCCGCCGAGCTCCAGGGTGCAGTGCTTGTGGGGCACCGACTGCTGGATGGCGTAGCCGACGGTGTCGGAGCCGGTGAAGGAGATGACGGGCAGGCGCTCGTCCTTCACCAGGGCCGGCATCTTGTCGTTGGCGACCGGCAGGACCGACCAGGAACCGGCCGGGAGGTCGGTCTCGGCGAGCAGCTCGCCCAGGATCAGCCCGGAGAGCGGGGTGGCCGGGGCGGGCTTGAGGATGATCGGCGCGCCGACGGCGATGGCCGGGGCCACCTTGTGGGCGCACAGGTTCAGCGGGAAGTTGAACGGCGCGATGCCGAGGACCGGACCCTTGACGAAGCGGCGGGTCAGGGCGAGGCGGCCGACGCCGCCGGCGTCGGTGTCGAGGCGCTGGGCGTCTCCGCCATTGAAACGGCGGGCCTCTTCGGCGGCGAAGCGGAACACGGACACCGCACGGCCGACCTCACCGCGGGCCCACTTGACGGGCTTGCCGTTCTCGGCGGAGATCAGCTGGGCGATCTCCTCGGTCCGCTCGGTGAGCCGCCGGGACACGTGGTCCAGGGCGGCGGCCCGTACGTGGGCGGGCGTCGCGGAGAACTCCGCCGTCACGGCGTACGCCGCGGCCACGGCCTCTTCGACCTGCGCGTCGGTGGGCACGCTGACGGTACCGACGAGGCGGCCGTCCCACGGGGAGTGGACGTCGAAGCTGTCCTCGCCGGAGGCCAGGCGGCCGGCGAGCCAGAAGGCGTGGGTGGAAGTCATGCGAATCCCGGCCCTTCGGAGTGTGCGGTGGGGTCCTGTCCCCACCACCGTAGGACGCCGCCGGGGATTCGGCGTTTAGCCGGGGTGGAGCGCCGTGGCGTCCGGGTACGCCGCTTTGTCACTGTCCGGGCGGCGGCCGGGCCTCTACCGGGGCGGGGAACGGTTCGGCCGGAGGGGCCGGGCCCCGTCAGGCCGGGGCGGACGAGGCCTTGAGGGCCAGCCACAGCTCCATGCGCACGTCCGGGTCGTCGAGCGACCGGCCGAGGATCTCCTCCACCCGCTTCATCCGGTACCGCAGGGTGTGCCGGTGCACGCCGAGGTCGGCGGCGGCCGCGTCCCACTGGCCGTGCCGGGACAGCCAGGCCCGGAGCGAGGCCACCAGGTCGCCGCGACCCGTGGCGTCGTGCTCCCGCAGCGCGCGCAGGGTGCCGTCCGCGAAGGCCCGTACGGCGTCGTCCGCGAGCAGGGGCAGCACCGAACCGGCCGCCATCTCCTCGTGCTCCACCAGTGGCCGGCCGCGCCGCCGGGCCACGGCGAGGGCCTGGTCGGCCTGGGTGAGAGCGGCCGCGACGCCCCCGGGTCCGGCCGGCGCGGACAGGCCCACCACCAGCTCGTCCGGCTCCGGTCCGGTGGCGTCGCGGCCGCGCCGCGCCTCCAGGTTCTCCGCGTGGCCGAGGCACGCCTGTACGGCGGACCCCCCGTCGGCGGCCAGGACCACCAGCCGGCCCGGCTCCGGCACCACCAGCAGCGCCTCTCCCGTACGGGCGGCCGCCGACTCCACCGCGTCGGCCAGCAGCGCGAGCCCCTCCGGCTGGGCGGTGCCGGGCAGCGCCGGTTCGGCCGCGATCAGCCGGAACGGCGCGTCCAGCAGGGCCCCGTACAGGTCCCCGGCCACGGACCGGGCGTGCTCGGCCTCGCCGGCCAGCAGCATCCGCAGGACGGCGGCGCCGAGCCGGGACTCGGCGTCGTGCAGGGAGCGCGACCGCTCGGTGGTGAGGGTGAGCAGCGCGACGGCGGAGTGGACGGCGTACCGCTCGGCGGTGCCGAGCGGGGCCCCGGTGCCGACGGCGAGGGCGCCCCGGGCCCGCCGGCCCGTGCCGAGCGACTGGAGCTCGACCCGGTCCTCGGAGCCGCCGACGACGGCGCTGGCCGGCGCGGGGCGCTCGCGCAGCCGTTCCACGTCGGGGGTGAGCCGGGCGGCGCGGCGGGCCGCCCAGTCGGGTGCGGCGGCGACCACCGCACCCGAGGTGTCGTACAGCGCGGCCCAGCCGTGCACGTGCGCGGCCAGCCGCGCCAGCAGCTCGGCGGGCCCGTCGGCGGAGAGCGCGGCGCGGGTGAGCTCCCGCTGGGCCTCGAAGCCGGCGGTCACCGCCCGGTACTGGTCGGCGGCGAGGGCGGCGGAGACAGCCTTGCTGATGGCGAGGAACGGGGTCCGCCGGGGCACCTCCAGCAGCGGCATGTCCTCGGCCGACGCAGCCTCGACCAGGGCTTCGGGGACGGCGTCGTAGTTGACGCCGACGGCGAAGCCGATGCCGACGACCCCGGCCGCGCAGAGGCGGCGTACGTAGCGGCCCATCTCCTGCGGGTCCTCCGCGTCCAGCTTCATCGCGGTGGTCAGGAGCAGTTCCCCGCCCTCCATGTAGGGGACGGGGTCGGCGAGCTCGCTGACGTGGGCCCAGCGCACCGGGGTGTCGAGGCGGCCCTCCCCCGCCCGGACGCTGAGCTTGAGCGCCGAGTGCTGGACGAGCGAGGCGAGGGTGAGCGGCATCGGTTACCAGGGTCCTTGGCGGAGGGGGGCGGACGGCTGCGGCGGGGACCGGCGGGAGCGGGCGGCCGATGCCGATTTCGCCGAGTCGTACGAACGGCTCCCCTCGATTCTGCCACCTCGTACGGTTCCGGCCGCACGGGCCGCGTCCGGCGCCGCCCGGCATCATCCGGCGCCGCCCAACATCGTCCGGCGCCGCCCGGCGCCTCAGGTCGTGTCCGCCAGCCGGACCAGCAGCGGGGCCGCCCGCTCGCCGCGCACGGAGGTCAGCGACAGCACCGCGTGCCCCGGCGGTACGGCGTGCGCCAGGTCGGAGGCGGACCAGCGCTCCCGCTCCACCTGGCGCACGGTCACGGCGTCCGTGGTGACGGCCTTGCCGGTGACGAGCTTGCGGAAGGCGTGGAGGGCGCGCGTGAGGGGCTGGTCGGCGAAGACCGTGCGGTGGGTGACGTCGCGCGCCTCCACCCATTCGGTGCCCCAGGCCTCGGCGAAGCACTTGCCGTCCCAGGTGGTGACCCCGGAGAAGGCCATCCGGCAGCCGACCGCGCCGAGCAGCGGCGTGCGCAGCCCTTCCGGTACGTCGTCCAGCGTCCGCAGGGTCAGCAGCACCCCGGCGTGGGCCGAGCGCAGCCGCTGTACGCCGCGCACGGTCTCCGGGGTCAGGGTGTGCGAGGCGTCGTCGAAGGCGAGGAACGCGAAGAGGGAGCGGTCGGTACGGGCGGCCACGGCCGCGTTGAACTGGGCGAGCAGCAGCCGGGCCAGCATCCGCGAGGCGTCGGCGTGGGCGCGCTCGGGCAGGTCGACGCGGACCCGGATGGGGTGCTCCAGGGCGCGCAGCGAGAACGGCCGTCCGGCGCCGGTGGTGTCGAAGAAGCCGGCGAAGGCGGGCCGGTCCAGCAGGGCGACCCGGTCGGCGAGCACCGGACCGGGGTCGCCGGGCGCCCCGTGCTGGCGGCGGCGGGCGTCGAGTTCGCGGAGCATCGACGTCCGTCCGGTCTCCTCCAGGCCGCGCCGCAGCACGTCGACGCTCTCCGGCACCTGGTCGAGCAGTTCCCGCAGCTCCGGCACGGCGGGGAAGCGGCCGTGCAGGGCGCGGAACGGCCCGAGGAGCTGGGCCAGCGCGGTGGCGGCGCGGCGGACCTCCAGCCCGGGGACGTCGCCGACGAAGGCTTCGGCCAGCAGGGTGGCCGCCTCGTCGGGGTCGCCGGTGCCGCCGTAGAGGTCGAGGTCGTAGACGGAGGCGGGGTCGCCGACGCGGACGACGACGTCGTACGCCGCGTCGGGCCCGAGCTGCGCCCCGGTCGCGCCGACGGCGACGACGGCGGCCTGGCCGGCGAGCGCCTGGAGCGCGAGGGACTCGACGACGGGCCGCACCAGGCGGCCCGTCTTCCCGCTGCCGGAGGGCCCGACGGCGAGGACGGAGGTGCCGAGGACGTCGGGGTCGAGGGCGAGGGCGGTGCCGCGGCGCGCGTACGGGTTGCGCACGCCGTCCTCGACCGTCCCGAGCAGCACCTGACGGGCGAGCAGGTCGTGCCGGGCGGCCCGTACGGGCAGGTCCCGCGCCCCGGAAGGGTGCACGCAGGCCCCGGCGCCCTTGTCGCGCACGGCGTCGGCGAAGGCCCGCAGCCGGGAGGGGTCGACGCGCACGGAGTCCCAGGCCCGGCGGATGCGCGCGTAGTCCACGTCGTTCATCCGCCCGGCCCCCACCTCCCCCTCCAGCCGATCGGCCACATCCCCGAGCCCGGCCTCCCGCACCCCCGACCACCGAACGGGATCGTCGTCCGCTCCCGCCTCGATGCGGGGCGGCAGCGCCGGTCGGGCGGCCCGCGCGGCGCGGCTCCCGAACACCCGGCGGCCCAGTTCGGGCCAGCGGCCGAGGCGGCCGAAGCCGAAGAGCAGGGCTCCGGCGACGAGGGCGTACCAGACGTACGAGGCGACGACGGAGGCGTTGCCTCCGGCCCAGGAGTCCGGGGTGAACATGTACAGCGGCCACAGCCAGAACCCGCCGAGGTAGCCGTTCCACAGCAGCGACCACAGCAGCAGTCCCGCAAGGAGGGCGATCAGCGCTCCGCTGACCAGCTGCCGGGTCGGGGTCACCTCCGGCTCCTCGGCGGCGCGCGGCACGTGGCCGTACGCCCACACGCCGGGCCCGTCGGAGCTCCGCGGGGTGCGGAGCCAGGTCGTCAGGGTGGGGTCGGCGGCGGGGGACGGGGCGTGGCGGGGTTTCGGGGGGGCCGGGGGTGTGGCGGGTCTGGGGAGGCGGCCCGTGTGGGTGGTGCGTGCGTCGTGCGTGCCGTCGGTGTCCATGAACCCCTGCCCCCTGCCAGTGCCCTGCGCTGCGCTGCGGCGCTCAATCTAGTGCCCCGCCCGCCCCCGGGGCTCGTACCGCGCAATGATCCGGACGGCCCGGCCCCGACCACTCCTATGGCCGTCACGGACAACGACTCGCACCCACCACTCCCGATCGGCGCATGCCTTCACCCCTCCGCCGGGCCTAGCCTGCGGACAAAGACACACGTGCGTCCGAAAACACCCCCAGGAGCCCCCCTATGACCGCTGTCCCGCAGGAGCGCCGCATCGTCACCGCGATCCCCGGCCCCAAGTCGCAGGAGCTGCAGGCCCGCCGTCTGTCGACGGTCGCCGGCGGCGTGGGCTCCGTGCTCCCCGTCTTCACGGCCCGCGCGGGCGGCGGCATCATCGAGGACGTCGACGGCAACCGCCTGATCGACTTCGGCTCCGGCATCGCCGTGACCTCGGTCGGCGCCTCCGCCGAGGCCGTCGTGCGCCGCGCCTCCGCGCAGCTCGCCGACTTCACCCACACCTGCTTCATGGTCACCCCGTACGAGGGCTACGTGGAGGTCTGCGAGGCCCTCGCCGAGCTCACCCCGGGTGACCACGCCAAGAAGTCGGCCCTGTTCAACTCCGGCGCCGAGGCCGTCGAGAACGCCGTCAAGATCGCCCGTTCGTACACCAAGCGCCAGGCCGTCGTCGTCTTCGACCACGGCTACCACGGCCGCACGAACCTCACGATGGCCCTGACGTCGAAGAACATGCCGTACAAGCAGGGCTTCGGCCCGTTCGCCCCCGAGGTCTACCGCGTCCCGGTCGCCTACGGCTACCGCTGGCCCACCGGCGCCGAGAACTGCGGCCCCGAGGCCGCCGCCCAGGCGATCGACCAGATCTCCAAGCAGATCGGCGCCGACAACGTCGCCGCGATCATCATCGAGCCGGTCCTCGGTGAGGGCGGCTTCATCGAGCCGGCCAAGGGCTTCCTGCCGGCGCTGGTGAAGTTCGCCAACGACAACGGCATCGTCTTCGTCGCCGACGAGATCCAGTCCGGCTTCTGCCGCACCGGCCAGTGGTTCGCGTGCGAGGACGAGGGCATCGTCCCCGACCTGATCACCACCGCCAAGGGCATCGCGGGCGGCCTGCCGCTCGCCGCCGTGACCGGCCGCGCCGAGATGATGGACTCCGTCCACGGCGGCGGCCTGGGCGGTACGTACGGCGGCAACCCGGTGGCGTGCGCCGGTGCGCTCGGTTCCATCGAGACCATGAAGGAGCTCGACCTCAACGCCGCGGCGAAGAAGATCGAGTCCCTCATGAAGACCCGCCTGACGGCCATGCAGGAGAAGTACGACATCATCGGCGACATCCGCGGCCGCGGCGCCATGATCGCGATCGAGCTCGTCAAGGACCCGGTCTCCAAGACCCCGTTCCCGGAGGCGGCCGGCGCGCTCGCCAAGGCGTGCCACGCCGAGGGCGTGCTCGTCCTCACCTGCGGCACGTACGGCAACGTGCTCCGCTTCCTGCCGCCGATCGTCATCGGCGAGGACCTGCTGAACGAGGGCCTGGACATCATCGAGGCCGCGTTCGCGGGCATCTGATCGAACGGTCGAACGCTCCGATCGAGCGCTACCGGCGGTAACGGGCGGACGCTGTGAAGAAGGTGTGGGGGGCCGATGGCGGGAGCGCGTTCCTGCTGTCGGGCCCCCTTCCTCTGCCGTACGGTTTCTGCAGATGAGTGAGACACCCCGCTCCCGGGAAACCGGGGGCGAGACCGGTACCGGGCTTCCCCAGCGCCGTACTGGGCCTGCGTTCGCGCACACTCCTCACCGATCGGACAGCCGCTCGCCCCAAACCCCCCGGGGCGTGCGGCAACCCGGTCCGGGCGGCCGTCCCGGAACCATCCCCCCTGTTCCGGGACGGCCGGCCACCCTCCTCCCCGCCGCGCTCTGCGGTCTCCTCTTCGCCCTCGCCACCTGGCAGGTACTGGTCGCGGGCCCGCTGCTGGGGCCGGACCACGCGCTGAGCCGCGCCCTGGTGCGCACGGTCCCGGACTCCGTCACCGAACGCCTCTCGGACCTCGGCAACGTCCCCGTCGCCGTTCCCGTCCTCGCCCTGGCCATGGCGTACGCCGCCTGGCGCGGGCGGCGCCGCGCCGCCCTCACGGCCGGCCTGGCGATGGCCCTCGTACCGGCGCTGGTCGTGCCGCTCAAGCTGTGGACCGCCCGGCCGGGCCCCCTGGAGCCCTGGGCCGCCGGGTACTACCCCTCGGGGCACACCGCGACCGCGTTCGTCGCGTACGCCGGGGCCGCCCTGCTCGTACGCCCGTACACCCGCCGCCCGTGGCCGGCTGCCGCGGCCCTGCTGCTCACGGGCGCGACCGCCGCCGGGCTGGTCCTGCGCGGCTGGCACTGGCCGCTGGACGTCGTGGCGAGCCTCCTGCTGTGCACACCGCTGCTCCTGACGGTCCGCCGGGCCGTCGCGCCCGGACCGGCCCGCGGCCGGGCCCGGGAGGACTAGGGCGTGCGCGGCGCGGATTCCGTGCCGCGAACCCGGAGTTGCGCGGCGCGGGATCTGGTTGCATGGGCCCCGTGAACGCCATACTCACGAGCGTCATCGCGGTCCTCGGCACCCTGCTGGGCTCCACGGTGACGCACGTCTTCCAGCAGCGGTCCGCGCGGCGCACGGAGCGCACCGCCCTCGACGCGCAGCTGCGCCGGGAGCGGCTCGACGCCTACGGCACGTACGCGGGGCTGCTCGTCGACTTCCGCCAGGCTTCGCTGCACCACTGGTTCTGCGTGCACGAGGGCCGCGACGCCGAGGACGAGGCCGCCCTGCGCAAGCGGTCGTTCGAGCTGCGTTCCGGTGCGCAGCACGCCCTGTTCCAGCTCCAGCTGATCGCCGACGAGCCCGAACTGACGACCGCCGCCGTCGAGGCCTTCGCCGCCGTCGGCGCGGTCAACCGGGCGCGGGACCGCGCCGACCTCGACGCCCGCCGGGACGTGACCCGGGAGCTGATCGACGGCTTCGTCGACACGGCCCGCCGCTGCGTCAGGGCGGCTCCCGGTGCGGGCGGGAACGCGGTCGGCCGCGTCCCCGCACGGTCCGTACCGGAGGCACGCCCTGCGGCGGAGACGCCCTAGCCGCCGAAGTACGCGTCGAAGTTCCGGCTGAACTCCCAGCCGCCGAAGCGGTCCCAGTTGATCGACCAGGTCATCAGGCCGCGCAGGGCGGGCCAGGTGCCGTGGGTCTGGTAGCCGCCGCAGTTCACTTTCCGCGTCAGGCAGTCCAGCGCCTTGTTCACCTCGGCGGGCGAGGTGTGGCCGTTGCCCGCGTTCGTCGTCGCGGGGAGGCCGATGGCCACCTGCTCCGGGCGCAGCGCGGGGAAGACGCGGGCGGTGTTGCCCGCGACCGGGAAGCCGGTGAGGAGCATGTCGGTCATGGCGATGTGGAAGTCCGCGCCGCCCATGGAGTGGTACTGGTTGTCGAGGCCCATGATCGAGCCGGAGTTGTAGTCCTGGACGTGGAGCAGGGTCAGGTCGTCGCGCAGGGCGTGGATGACCGGGAGGTAGGCGCCGGCGCGCGGGTCCTGTCCGCCCCAGGGGCCGGAGCCGTAGTACTGGTAGCCGAGCTGGACGAAGAAGGTCTCGGGCGCCATGGTCAGGACGAAGTCCGGGCCGTACCGGGCCTTGAGGGTCTTGACGGCGGAGATCAGGTTGACGATGACGGGGGTGGTCGGGGCGCGGAAGTCGCTGTCCCCCGTCGCCAGGGAGAGGGAGTGGCCCTCGAAGTCGATGTCGAGGCCGTTCAGCCCGTACTCGTCGATGATCTTGCCGACGGAGGTGACGAAGGCGTCGCGGGCGGCGGTGGTGGCGAGCTGGACCTGGCCGTTCTGGCCGCCGATGGAGATCAGGACCTTCTTGCCGGCGGCCTGCTTGGCCTTGATGGCCGCCTTGAACTCGGCCGGCGACTCGACGTTCGGGCATTCGGCGACCGGGCAGAGCTGGAAGCGGATGTCCCCGGAGGTCACGGACGTCGGCTCGCCGAAGGCGAGGTTGATGACGTCCCAGGAGGCGGGGACGTCGGCCATGCGGACGTAGCCGGAGCCGTTGGCGAAGCTGGAGTGCAGATAGCCGACCAGGGCGTGCGCGGGCAGCCCGGGGTTGCCCGGGTTGCCGCCGCCGCCCGTCGTGGTCGCCGAGACGGGGGCGCTCTTCGCGGACTCGCCCGCCGCGTTCACGGCGCCGATCCGGAAGGTGTAGGTGGTGGACGCGGCGAGGCCGGTCACCACGGCCGAGGCGGCGGTGACGGTCAGGGGGGCGGCGCCGTCCCGGTACACCTTGTACGAGGTGGCTCCGGCGGCCGCCGCCCAGGAGAGGGACACGGCGTCGGAGGAGGTCGCGGACGCCGTGAGGCCGGTGGGGGCGGCCGGGGGGCGGGGCTCTTCGGGGCCGGGGCCGCCGGGGTCGGGGCCGACCACCGTGACGTCGTCGGTGAGGTGGGCCGGCTGGCCGTACCAGCCGTGGGTGTAGACCGTCACGGAGGTCGTCGACGGGCCGGTGCGGAAGGTCGTCGCCAGCTGCTTCCACGCCCCCGCGCTCTGGGTCCAGGTGGACACGTCGGTGGTACCGGTCCCGGTCGCGCCGAGGTAGACGTACGCGCCCTGCACCCAGGCGCCGAGCGTGTACGTGGAGTCCGGCTTGACGGTGACGGTCTGGGCGCAGCGGGCGTGGTCCTGGCCCGCCGGAGTGGCCTTGAGGGCGGAACTCCCTCCGTGCACGGGGGTGGTGACGGCGGTTCCGCTGCCGCCGGAGCAGCTCCAGCCGTCGAGGCCGGACTCGAAGCCGCCGTTGCGGACGAGGTCGGCGTCCGCCGCCGCGGCCGGCGGGCCCGCGGCGAGGAAGCCGGCCACCGCCAGGGCGGCGGCCGTAAAGATGGACGTGGTTCTGCGCACAACTGCCTCCGGGGCATGGGGGGATGGAGGGGGTCAGCGGCGCCCAAGATGGTCCAGACCAATGCCCTTGTCAATGCCCCCGTCACCTTTTGGGCCCGGCCTTCTCCTCGGCGGCGGCCCGGGCGACGGCCGAGGCGGCCGCCCGGTCGGGCCTCCCGGACCCGGCGAAGCCTGTCCCGGCGGACCTGACGGGCCCCGCCGCGGCCGGCCCGGCGGCTCCCGCCGCCCCCGCGCCGCCCGCCCCCACCGCGCCCGTTCCGGCGCCGTGCGCGACGGTCGCGGCGGCCTCGTGCATCGCCAGCTCCAGCACGGCCGGGTCGGTGAGGGTCCCCCGCCCGTCCGGGAGCACCAGCCAGTGCACCCGGCCCGCAGCCCGGCCCGGGTACGGGACCACGATCCAGGTCCCGCGGCCGGCGCCCCGTACGCCGGTGCCGATCCAGCGGGACGCGGTACCCGGAGGCACGAAAAAGCCCAGCCGCGGCATCGGCGTACCGCTCCGCCGCGCGGCGCCGAAGTCGGCGAGCACCGGGCCGGGCCGCTCCACCAGGAGTCCGAGTACGTCGAGGGTGGACCGCCCGAGCTCCGCGGGCACGATCAGCACGTCCCAGCGCCGGCCGGCCGGCAGGAGGGCCGCCCCGAGGGGGTCGCGCTCCCACTCCCACCGGCAGGCCTCGGGATCCGGCGCCGCCGATACCAGCCATTCCACTGCCGTCTTGGCTCCCGGGATCGTCATCGCCCGGCCTCCGTTCCGTCCGGTGAAGGGTTCTCACCGGGAGAGAGCGGGGCCGGGCGCGGGTATGACGCGGGTTTCGTCACCCCGTGGTGGTGAAACGGGTCACACGGCGGGCGGCCGTGCGGGGCGGGACGCGCCGGGGCGCGCACGCCGCGATCAGCGGATCAACGGATCGGGTGACCGGCCGGTCGGCGGATCAGCGGATCAGCTGTCGAATCCGAGGCCGACCCGGTCCAGCGCCTTGAGCCACAGGTTCCGGTGGCCGCCGTTGCCGTCGGCGCGGGCCAGGGACCACTTCGTGAGGCTGATGCCGGTCCACGCGAAGGGCTCGGGCGGGAACGGCATCGGCTTGGAACGGACCATTTCCAGCTCCGTGCGCTCGGTCCGCTCCCCCGCCAGCAGGTCGAGCATCACGTCGGCGCCGAAGCGGGTGGCCCCGACGCCGAGCCCGGTGAATCCGGCGGCGTACGCGACCTTCCCCGCGTGCGCGGTGCCGAAGAAGGCGGAGAAGCGCGAGCAGGTGTCGATCGCCCCGCCCCACGCATGGCTGAATGTGACCCCCTCAAGCTGGGGGAAGCAGGTGAAGAAGTGCTCCGCGAGCGTGAGGTAGGTCTCCGGGCGGTGGTCGCGTTCCGCGTCGAGCCGGCCGCCGTAGGGGTAGATCGCGTCGTAGCCGCCCCACAGGATGCGGCGCTCGGGGGTGATCCGGAAGTAGTGGAACTGGTTGGCGCTGTCCCCCAGCCCCTGGCGGTTCTTCCAGCCGACCGAGTCGAGCTGGGCCTCGGTCAGCGGCTCGGTCATCAGGGCGTAGTCGTACACCGGGACGGTGAGCGGCCGGATGCGCTTGACCAGCGAGGGGAAGATGTTGGTGCCCAGCGCGACCCGGCGCGCGAAGACCCGCCCGTACGGGGTGCGCACGGCCATCCCGGCCCCGGACGCAGCCAGGTCCAGGCCGCGGGTGTGCTCGTGGATCCGCACCCCGAGATCGAGGCAGGCCTGCTTGAGGCCCCAGGCCAGCTTCGCCGGGTTCAGCATGGCGACGCCGTCACGGTCCCAGACGCCGCCGAGGAAGGTCGGCGAGTCGACCTCGGCGCGCAGGGCATCACGATCCAGCCACACGGAGTTCCCGGCGAGGCCGAGACGCTCCGCCTCCCCGTGCAGCTCGCGCAGTTCCTCGACCTGGTGCGGCTCGGTGGCCACGTCGATCTCGCCGCTGCGCTCGAAGTCGCAGTCGATGCCGTAACGGGCGACGGCCGCCTCGATCGCGTCGAGGTTGCGGGCGCCCAGCTCCTCCAGCTTCGCCAGCTCGGCGGGCCAGCGGGCCAGGCCGTTGGCCAGTCCGTGGGTGAGGGAGGCGGCGCAGAAGCCGCCGTTGCGGCCCGAGGCGGCCCAGCCCACCTCGTTGCCCTCGATCAGGACGACGTCCCGGGCGGGGTCGCGCTCCTTGGCGAGGAGCGCGGTCCACAGGCCGCTGTAGCCGCCGCCGACGACGAGCAGATCGCAGTGCTCGTCGCCGGTGAGGGCGGGCCGGGGGGCGGGCTTGCCGGGGTCGTCCAGCCAGTACGAGACCGGCCGTGCTTCGGAAAGGGATCGTGCAGCGGTGCGCATGGCGTCTGGGGCCATGTCTTCCAACTCCCTACGGGTGACTTACTTGGGCTGTGCCTTCTTGCGGCGGTTGCCGACCATCTGGCCGGCGAGGACCACCAGCACCGCGATGACGAACATCGCCGTGCCGATGACGTTGATCTGGACAGGCGTACCGCGCTGGGCCGATCCCCACACGAACATGGGGAAGGTGACGGTGTTGCCCGAGTTGAAGTTGGTGATGATGAAGTCGTCGAACGAGAGCGCGAAGGAGAGCAGCGCTCCCGCCGCGATGCCGGGCGCGGCGATCGGCAGGGTGACCCGTACGAAGGTCTGCACCGGCCCCGCGTAGAGGTCGCGGGCGGCTTCCTCCAGCCGGGGGTCCATCGACAGGACGCGTGCCTTGACGGCGGCGACGACGAAGCTGAGGCAGAACATGATGTGGGCGATGAGGATCGTCCAGAAGCCCAGCTGGATGCCCATGTTGAGGAAGAGCGCGAGCAGCGAGGCGGCCATCACGATCTCGGGCATGGCCATGGGCAGGAAGATCAGCGAGTTCACCGCGCCGCGCCCCCGGAACCGGTAGCGGACCATCGCGAAGGCTATGGCGGTGCCGAGCGCGGTGGCGGCCAGGGTGGCCCACAGGGCGATCTGGAGGGACAGCGAGAGCGAGCCGCACAGGTCGGCGACCCCGCAGGGGTCCTTCCAGGCGTCGAGGGAGAACTCCTGCCAGGCGTAGTTGAACCGTCCGGTGGGGTTGTTGAAGGAGAAGACGGTGACGACGACGTTCGGCAGGATCATGTAGGCGAGCGTGGCGAGGCCCGCGATGACGACCAGATTGCGCCGGAGCCACGTGATGGGAGTGCGCATCAGACCAGGTCCTCCGTCCCCGCTCGGCGGATGTAGATGGTGACCATGATCAGCACGATGGCCATGAGGATGAAGGACAGCGCGGCCGCCGTCGGGTAGTCGAGGATCCGCAGGTACTGCGACTGGATGACGTTGCCGATCATCCGGGTGTCCGTGGAGCCGAGGAGCTCGGCGTTGACGTAGTCGCCGCTCGCCGGGATGAAGGTCAGCAGGGTTCCGGAGACCACGCCCGGCATGGAGAGCGGGAAGGTCACCTTCCGGAAGACCGTGGCGGGACGGGCGTACAGGTCGCCGGCCGCCTCGTGGAGCCGGGTGTCGATGCGCTCCAGCGAGGAGTACAGCGGCAGGATCATGAACGGCAGGAAGTTGTACGTCAGACCGCAGACCACCGCGAGCGGCGTGGCCAGCACCCGGTCGCCCTGGGTCATGCCGAGCCAGCTGGTGACGTCGAGGAAGCCGATGTCGTTGAGGACGCCGACCACCGGGCCGCCGTCGGCGAGGATCGTCTTCCAGGCCAGGGTGCGGATCAGGAAGCTGGTGAAGAACGGGGCGATGACCAGCACCAGCAGCAGGTTGCGCCAGCGGCCCGCCTTGAAGGCGATCAGGTAGGCCAGCGGGTACCCGAGCATCAGGCACAGCACGGTGGCGGTGCCCGCGTAGAGCAGGGAGCGCAGGAACTGGGGGTAGTACTCGGTGAAGGCGTCCCAGTAGGTCTGGAAGTGCCAGGTGACCTGGAAGCCCTCTTCGAGGGAGCCGGTCTGCACTGAGGTGGAGGCCTGGTAGACCATCGGCAGCACGAAGAACACGAGCAGCCACAGGATGCCGGGGAGCAGCAGCCAGTACGGGATCAGGCGCTTGCGCAGCGAGGCCCGGTGCACCGGGGGCTCGGCTTCGGCGGGCGCCTGGGGCGGCGCCGCGGTGGCGGTCACGCGCCCTCCTCCACCGTCTCGATGCCCGCGTCGATGGCCTGGGCGGCGTCGAGTCCGAAGGTGTGCTCCGGGTTCCAGTGCAGGATCACCTCGGCGCCCGGGACGAGGCGGGCGTCCCGCTCGACGTTCTGCGCGTACACCTCCAGCCCGGGGCAGACGCGGCTGTCGATGACGTACTGGGTGGAGACGCCGATGAAGGAGGAGGCGGCTATGCGGCCGGGGACCTTGTTGCGGCCGGCCGCGATGGTGTGCTCCTCGTCGGCGTGGACCAGGGTGATCTTCTCCGGCCGCACCCCGACGAGCAGCTTGCCGCCGGCGGAGGGCGTGGTCGAACATCGGGCCGCGGGCAGCCGGAGCGTCGCGCCCGGGGCGCGGACCACGACCTCGGAGCCGGCGGATTCCACCGAGGCCTCGATGAGGTTGGAGGTGCCGAGGAAGTTCGCGACGAAGGTGGTGCCGGGGTTCTCGTACAGCTCGGCGGGGGCGCCCAGCTGCTCGACGCGGCCGCCGTTCATCACGGCGACCGTGTCGGCCATGGTCATGGCCTCCTCCTGGTCGTGCGTGACGTGCACGAAGGTGATGCCCACCTCGGTCTGGATGCGCTTGAGCTCCAGCTGCATCTGGCGGCGCAGCTTGAGGTCGAGGGCGCCCAGCGGCTCGTCGAGGAGGAGCACCTGGGGGTGGTTGATCAGGGCGCGGGCCACGGCGACGCGCTGCTGCTGGCCGCCGGAGAGCTGGTGCGGCTTGCGCTGGGCGAACTGGCCGAGTTGGACCAGCTCCAGCATGTCGTCGACCTGCTTCTTGACCGACTTGATGCCACGGCGGCGCAGCCCGAACGCGACGTTCTCGTAGATGTTCAGGTGCGGGAAGAGGGCGTAGCTCTGGAAGACCGTGTTGACCGGGCGCTTGTACGGCGGCAGGTCGGTGACCTCGCGGTCGCCGAGGTGGACCGTTCCGGTGGAGGGCTCCTCCAGGCCGGCGATCATGCGCAGGGTGGTGGTCTTCCCGCAGCCCGAGGCGCCGAGCAGGGCGAAGAAAGAGCCCTGGGGGATGGTGAGGTCCAGCGGGTGCACGGCGGTGAAGGTGCCGTAGTGCTTGCTGATCCCGGCGAGGCGGACGTCGCCGCCCGCGGTCTTGTCAGTCATGGGTGGATCCCGGGGTTGGGTGCGGAAGATGTCGGGGGCTCGGCGGAGCCGGCCGGGATGCGCCGCCCACCGGGCTCGTCCGGTGGGCGGCGCCCCGGTCCTCCGGGGCTCGCCGTCGGCGCCGGGCGCGGGTGCGCCCGGCGCGGGCGCTGGGCGTCACGCGCCGATGAGCTTGGCGAACTTCTCTTCGTACGCCGTCTCTTCCTCGCTGGTGAGGGAGCGGAAGGCGTGGGACTTGGCGGTCATGGCCTTGTCCGGGACGATCAGGGTGTTCTCCGCGAGCTCGGGGTCGATCTTGGCCAGCTCGTCCCTGACGCCCTCGACCGGACAGACGTAGCTGATGTACGCGGCCAGCTGCGCGGCGACCGGGAGCTCGTAGTAGTAGTCGATGAGCTTCTCCGCGTTGGCCTTGTGGCCGGCCTTCGCGGGAACCAGCAGGTTGTCGCTGGAGGTGATGTAGCCGGCGGCCGGGATCGCGTACTTGATGTCCGGGTTTCCGGCCTGGAGCTGGATGACGTCGCCCGCCCAGGCGAGGCAGGCGGCGAGGTCGCCCTTGTCGAGGTCGGCCGTGTAGTCGTTGCCCGTGAAGCGGCGGATCTGGTTCTTGTCCACGCCCTTCTGGAGCCGGCCGACGGCCCCGTCGAAATCGGCGGTGGTGAAGTTCGACGGGTCCTTGCCCTGGTCGAGCAGGGTCATGCCGACGCTGTCGCGCATCTCGGTGAGGAAGCCGACCCGGCCCTTGAGGGTGGGGTCGTCGAGGAGCTGGGTGACGGAGTCGACCGTCCTGCCGCCGGTGGCCTTGGAGTTGTAGGCGATGACGGTGGAGATGCCGGTCCAGGGGTAGCTGTACGCGCGCCCCGGGTCCCAGTCGGGGCTGCGGAACTGCGGGGAGAGATGGGCGAAGGCGTTCGGGAGGCGGGAGGCGTCCAGCTTCTGCGCCCAGCCGAGGCGGATGATGCGGGCCGCGAGCCAGTCGGTGACGACGATCAGATCGCGGCCGGTGTCCTGGCCGGCCGCGAGCTGCGGGCGGATCTTCCCGAAGAACTCGACGTTGTCGTTGATGTCCTCGGTGTACTTGACCTCGATCCCGGTCCGCTTGGTGAACTCCTCCAGGGTGGGACGGGACTTCTCGTCCTCGCTGGTGTCCATGTACTCGGTCCAGTTGGAGAAGATGATCTCCTTCTCCCGGTCCGAGCGGTCGTCGGAGGCCGCCGCCGCGGCGCCCTCCCGCTTGGCGGGCGGGATGCCGCAGCCCGCGAGGGCGGACAGGCCCCCGAGGGTGAGCGCTCCGACTCCGGACGCGCGCAGCAGCGAGCGGCGGGTGAGGGCCCCGCGGCCGCTGTCAAGGCTGCGCCGCATCGCGGCGAGTTGCGCCGCCGAGAGGCGGTCGGGCTCGAACTGCTCCATGCGCGTTGCCCTTTCGGGATGGGTAGGTCGCCGCTGGTCCGGCGGCTGGCTTCTATCGGTCCCCGAAGATCGTGCGGTGCCAGTCCTTCGCGGCGACCGCGGTGTTGTCGTACATCACGTGCTTGACCTGCGTGTACTCCTCGAAGGAGTAGGCGCTCATGTCCTTTCCGAAGCCGCTCGCCTTGTAGCCGCCGTGGGGCATCTCGCTGATGATCGGAATGTGGTCGTTGACCCAGACGCAGCCCGCCTTGATCTCGCGGGTGGCGCGGTTCGCCCGGTACACGTCGCGGCTCCAGGCGGAGGCGGCGAGCCCGTACGGGGTGTCGTTGGCCAGCGCGATGCCCTCGTCGTCGGTGTCGAAGGGCAGGACGACGAGCACCGGTCCGAAGATCTCGGACTGGACGACCTCGCTGTCCTGGGCCGCGCCGGAGATGAGGGTGGGCCGGTAGTAGGCGCCTTCGGCGAGCTCGCCGCCCGGAACCTCGCCGCCGGTGACGACGGTGGCGTAGGACCGGGCCCGCTCGACGAAGCCGGCGACGCGGTCGCGCTGGGCGTGCGAGACGAGCGGGCCGAGGTCGGTGGTGGCCGCGAAGGGGTCGCCGAGACGGACGCTCTCCATCAGCTCGGCGACACGGGTGACGAAGGCGTCGTGCAGGGGGCGCTGGACGTAGGCGCGGGTGGCGGCCGTGCAGTCCTGGCCGGTGTTGATCAGGGAGGCGGCGACCGCACCGTGCGCGGCGGCCTCCACGTCGGCGTCGTCGAAGACGAGGAAGGGCGCCTTGCCGCCGAGCTCCAGGTGGAGCCGCTTGACGGTGGCGGTGGCGATCTCCGCGACCCGCTTGCCCACGGCGGTGGAACCGGTGAAGGAGGTCATGACCACGTCCGGGTGGCCGACCAGGTGCTCGCCGGCCTCGCGCCCGGCGCCGGTGACGATGTTGACCACTCCGTCGGGCAGGCCCGCGTCCTTGGCGGCCTGCGCGAACATCAGCGAGGTGAGCGGGGTCAGCTCGGCGGGCTTGAGGACGATGGTGTTGCCCGCGGCGATGGCCGGGAGGATCTTCCAGGCGGCCATCTGGAGCGGATAGTTCCAAGGCGCGATGGAGCCGACCACCCCGATGGCCTCGCGGCGTACGTAGGAGGTGTGGTCGCCGGAGTACTCGGCGGCCGCCTGACCCTGGAGGTGGCGCGCGGCCCCCGCGAAGAAGGCGGTGTTGTCGATGGTTCCCGGGACGTCGAACTCGGTCGACAGCTTGATCGGCTTGCCGCACTGCAGGGACTCGGCGTACGCGAAGTCCTCCGCCTGCTCGGCGAGTACGGCGGCCAGCCGGTGCAGCGCGTCCGAGCGCTCACCGGGGGTGGCGCCGGACCAGGCCGGGAAGGCCCTCTTGGCGGCGGCGACGGCCGCGTCGACGTCCGCCGTGCTCGCGAGTTCGTAGGTGAGGACCTCGTGCCCGGTGGCCGGGTCGACCACGGTGTGTGACCTGCCCGAGGTGCCGGGCCTGAGCTGCCCGTCGATGTACTGCGCGCCGTCCGCGAAGCGGTCCTTGACCTGGAAGCGGTTGCCCATCACGCTCTCACGCTCTCCGTAGCTACAGTTCGAGCTACAGCTCGAATTGAGTGCCGATCCTGACAGAGGTGGTGCCCTCGGCCAAGTGATTCCGTTGTTGCCTTTTGATTACGCGACGGAATCGGTCGACCATGTGTCGAGGCACGCCCGAAATCACGTACGAAGTGTCCGTGGCGACTGTCAGACTCGCGTGCATGGAGATGATCGAGGAACTGATCAAGCAGGTCAGCAGTGGTGAACGGGTGAAGTTCCTGCCGTTCTGGGGCCACCGTCCGCGCCCGGACGGGACGCTCGGCCCCAGCTGCCTGAGCCAGTGGTGGCCCTCCGAGTTCACTGTGGGTGACGTCCGGTACGCCACGGCGGAGCACTGGATGATGGCCGGGAAGGCCCGGCTGTTCGAGGACCCGGAGGCCGAGGCCGCAGCCCTCGGTGCGAAGACCCCGGCCGAGGCGAAGAAGGCCGGCCGGCTCGTGCGGGGCTTCGACAACGCGATATGGGAGCGGGAGCGGTTCGCCCTCGTGGTGGAGGGCAGCGTCCACAAGTTCGGCGCCGATCCGGCGCTGCGCTCGTACCTCCTGTCCACCGGGAACCGCGTGCTGGTCGAGGCGAGCCCGATGGACCGGATCTGGGGCATCGGGCTCGCGGCCGACGACGCGCGCGCCCTGGACCCGGCCCGCTGGCGCGGGCTGAACCTGCTGGGGTTCGCGCTGATGGAGGCGCGGGAGCGGCTGCGGCGGAGCCCCGCGTGAGCGGCCGCCACCGGGTCGCCGCTGAGGAGACGAGCGTGCGCGCCGTGTCCGTGCGCTACGCCTACGGGGCGCCCGGCCCCGGTCCCCGGGCCGCGTTAATTGCCTGGCGGACGTCCCGGTCCGGCGCCTACCGTGGTGCTCGTCCAGGTGCGCGGGCGAGACCTCCTTCCACTGTTAATGGGGCGGCCGCGGGTTCGAGTCCCGTCACCGGCTTCGGGCCGGTGTAGCTCAGTCGGTAGAGCACCACGTGGTTTCGCCGCACTCGATCTCTGGACACCTGTCTCACGCACCTCCCGGTGCGCGGGCGACGGCTCCTTCCTTCCAAGAAACCAGGCCGCCGCCGCTTTGATCTCGGGAGGCCGCGCGGGGGATGCCCGGTGCGCAGGCGACGGCTCCTTCGGATCGATCGGTCGCGGGTTCGAGTCCCGCCCGGCTCCGGCCGGTAGCTCAGCCGGCAGAGCAATCGACAACGCCGTCTCCGACTTCGGATCTCGGGCATCCCCGCGTCGCGCCTCCCCCGGTACTTCTCTGCTGGATTCGGGGGGATTCACATGGCTCGTTTCAACCTGCGCCCGTCCAAGGCGGCTTCCGCCGCGGCCGTCGCACCCACCTCGCCCGTCCGCTCGACCGGCCGCCGCGTCCGCACCCACGAGGGAGCCCGCGGCCACGAGCGGGATCCGCGCTCCGAGCTGTTCCTGCTCGCGGTCGCCAACTTCGTCGCGCAGAAGACCTTCTACGAGGGCGGCGAGGAGCGCGACGACCGCTTCGCCGCGCTCGTGCGCCGGCTCGCGGTCGAGGACCCCGAGTGGACGGCGGGCCTGCTGGGCTGGCTCCGCTGTGACGCGAACATGCGGACCGCCTCGCTCGTCGGCGCCGCCGAGTACGTCCGGGCGCGGCTCGACGCGGGCGCCACCGGCGGGCCGTCGAACCGCCGGGTCGTCGACTCCGTCCTGCGGCGCGCGGACGAGCCCGGCGAGCTGCTCGCCTACTGGACGTCGACGTACGGCAGGAACGTGCCCAAGCCCGTCAAGCGCGGCATCGCCGACGCCGTCCGCCGGCTCTATTCGGCCACCTCCCTCCTGAAGTACGACACCGCTTCCCGGGGCTACCGCTTCGGCGACGTCCTGAACGTGGTGCACGCCTCGCCCGACCCGGCCAAGCCGTGGCAGGGCGAGCTGTTCCGGCACGCCCTCGACCGGCGCCACCACCCGGAGACCGCGCGGGTGCCCGACGGCAGCCGCACGCTCGTCGCGCACCGGGAGCTGATGGAGCTGCCGGTAGCGGAGCGGCGCGCCGTGGTCACCGGTCCCGACGGCGCGGAGCGGCTCGCCGCGGCGGGCATCACGTGGGAGGCCCTGGCCGGCTGGCTGCAGGGGCCGATGGACGCGGCCGCCTGGGAGGCGGTCATTCCGTCCATGGGCCCGATGGCCCTGCTGCGCAACCTCCGGAACTTCGACCAGGCCGGAGTCTCGGACGCGGTGGCCGCCGGGGTCGCGGAGCGGGTCTGCGCGCCGGAGGCCGTCGCCCGCTCCCGGCAGTTCCCCTTCCGCTACCTGGCCGCCTACCAGCACGCCCCCTCGCTGCGCTGGGCGTACCCGCTGGAGCGGGCGCTCGGCCACTCGCTGGCCAACGTCCCGGCGCTGCCCGGCCGGACGCTGGTCCTCGTCGACCGCTCGGGGTCGATGTGGTCCCCGCTGTCGGAGCGCTCCCGGCTCAACCGGGCCGACGCGGCGGCCGTGTTCGGGGCGGCGCTGGCGCTGCGGGCCTCGGACGCGGACCTGGTGCAGTTCGGCACGTCCAGCCAGGTCGTCGCGTACGACCGCGGCGAGTCCGTGCTGAAGGTGCTGGAACGGTTCGGCGACCTGGGCGGCACCAACACGGCACAGGCCGTGAAGAAGCACTACCGGGGACACGACCGGGTCCTGATCGTCACCGACGAGCAGGCCGCCTCCTACCGGTACGGCGGCGACCCGTCGGCCGAAGTGCCGGCCGACGTCCCGGTGTACACGTGGAACCTGGCCGGTTACCGGGTGGGCCACGCGCCCTCCGGTTCGGCCCACCGGTACGCCTTCGGCGGTCTCACCGACGCGGCCTTCCGCATGGTGTCCCTGATCGAGGGCGGCCGGGACGCCGACTGGCCCTGGCTCGCCTGAGGCGGCGGCTCGCCTGAGGCGGCGGCTCGCCCGAGGCTCGTCCCACGCCCGCCTCCGGGACGGTCCGACGGCGGAGGGCGGCCCCGCGGGGGCGCCCCGTCCCGCCGGTCAGACCTTCTCGGAGACCGGGAAGTCCGCGTACGGGCCGTCGGGGTCGCCGTCGGGTATCCCGGCGAGGACCCCGAAGAACAGCAGCGAGACCAGGATCGCCACCACGATGCCGACCGCGCCCGTGATGATGCCGGCCAGCGCCATCCCGCCGTTGTCCGCCTCGCCCCGGGTGGCCTTGCCGCGGCCCAGGACGCCGAAGACCACGGCGGCGATGCCGAGCGGCAGGCCCACGAAGGCCAGGAAGCACCCGAACAGCCCGAGGGCGACGGCGGCGATGCCGAGGACCAGCGCGGCGATGCCGAAGCCGTTGCTGTGCCGCTGCCCGTACGGCGGGTATCCGGCCGGCCCGGAGTGGAACGCGGGACCGGGGTACCCCGCGTCCCCCGGGTACCCGTAACCCGGGGCGGCGGGGTAGCCGTACCCGTACGCCCCCTCGCCGGGCCGGGCGGGATACCCCGGCCCGTACGCGGGCTGTCCGGAGGCGGGCCGGCCGGACCCCTCCGGCCCGGATGTCACGGTGTCGGCGGTGGGCGGTGCGTGGCCCGGCATCCCTGCGAGCGTCGGGTGGTCGTGCACGGACGGCGGCGACACTCCCGGCGCGCCCGCGCTACTGGCCGGTCCCGCGGGCGGGCCCTGCGTCGTGCCCGGTTCCACCGCCGGCCGCTCGGGCGGCGCCCACGGGTCCGTCGGCTCCTGGCTGTTCCCGGTCATTCGGCACCCCCCTCTCGTACAGCCATGCTAGGCGCTGCCACCGACAGTCACCGGGCTGCCTACGATGAACGCCGAACTGCCCGCACCCGCGTCCCACCGGAGGCACCCTCATGACCGACCTGCACCCCTTCATCGCGGGGCTGCCCAAGGCGGAACTCCACGTCCACCACGTCGGCTCGGCGTCCCCGCGCATCGTGGCGGAGCTCGCGTCCCGGCACCCCGACTCGAAGGTCCCCACCGACCCCGAGGCCCTCGCCGACTACTTCACGTTCACCGACTTCGGGCACTTCATCGAGGTGTACCTGTCGGTCGTCGACCTGGTCCGCACCCCCGACGACGTCCGGACCCTGACCTTCGAGGTCGCCCGTGACATGGCCCGGCAGAACATCCGCTACGCCGAGCTGACCATCACCCCGTACTCCTCCACGCGACGCGGCATCGACGAGAAGGCCTTCATGGAGGCCATCGAGGACGCCCGCAGGGCGGCCGAGACCGAGCTCGGCGTCATCCTGCGCTGGTGCTTCGACATCCCCGGCGAGGCCGGCCTGGAGGCCGCCGCCGAGACCACCCGGCTCGCCGTCGACCTGCGCCCCGAGGGCCTGGTCTCCTTCGGCCTCGGAGGCCCCGAGATCGGCGTCCCGCGCCCGCAGTTCAAGCCGTACTTCGACCGGGCGCGCGCCGCCGGCCTGCACAGCGTCCCGCACGCCGGCGAGACCACCGGCCCGGAGACCGTCTGGGACGCCATCCGCGAGCTGGGCGCCGAGCGCATCGGCCACGGCACCAGCGCCGCCCAGGACCCCGAGCTCCTCGCCTACCTCGCCGAGCACCGGATCGCACTGGAGGTCTGCCCGACGTCGAACATCGCCACCCGCGCGGTGACCGACCTGGACCTCCACCCGGTCAAGGAGATGGTCGCGGCGGGCGTGCTCGTCACCATCAACAGCGACGACCCGCCGATGTTCGGCTCCGACCTCAACAACGAGTACGCGGTGGCCGCCCGCCTCCTCGACCTCGACGAGCGCGGTCTCGCGCAGCTCGCGAAGAACGCCGTCGAGGCCTCGTTCCTGGACCCGGCCGGCAAGGCGAAGCTCGCCGCGGAGATCGACACGTACACCGACGGCTGGCTCGCGCGCTGAAGTCCCCCTGAGAATGGGGCCATGCGCACCCTGACTGCCGTCGGCCACCGCGGCGATCCCTACCGTGTCCGTGAGAACACCCTTCCGTCGATCCGCTCCGCCTTCGCCCGCGGGGCGGACGCGGTCGAGATCGACGTACGGTTGACCCGCGACGGGGTGCCGGTCCTGCTCCACGACGAGACGCTCCGGCGGCTGTGGGGCCATGACGTGCGGCTCGACGCGGTCACGGCCCCACAGCTCCGGGAGCTCGCCGGGGGCGCGGTCCCCACCCTGCGCGAGGCCCTGATGGCGGCGGGCGCGGGCCGGGTCATGATCGACCTGCCCGGCGCCTCCACCGAGGCGGTACGGACGGTCGTGGACCTGGTCCGCGCGTGCGGGGCGCGGGACCGGACGTACTACTGCGCGGGGCCGGGCAGCATGCTGGCGGTGCGCGCCGCCGACCCGGGCGCGGAGATCGCGCTGACCTGGACCACGCTGTCTCCGCCGCGCCGGGTGCTGACGGACGCGGTGCGTCCGCGCTGGCTCAACTACCGGTTCGGGCTGGTGAGCCGGGAGCTGTGCGACGCGCTGCACCGGGACGGGCTGCTGGTGTCGGCCTGGACGGCGGACACGAAGCGGACGATGCGCTCCCTCGTCGCCGCCGGGGTGGACTCGGTCACCACGAACCGGGTGGACGCGCTGGCGGACGTGCGCGCCGAGTTCGGTCGGTGATACCCCGGCTCGCCGAGCGCCTGCGGCACGCGGGTCCCCGGTGGCGGGACCTCGGCCTCACCCTGCTCGTGCAGCTTGCCTCCACCATGCCCTTCGTCCTGCCCGAGCAGCCCGGCGGGTCTCCGAAGAGCTGGCCCGCGTACGCGGTGACCCTGGCCGGCGCGCTGCCGCTGATCTGGCGGCGGCGCGCCCCGGTGGCGGTGCTGGCGGCCATCGTCGGCGCCGGGTTCTTCTACAGCCTGGCGATGGACGGCCCGGGCCAGCCCCTGCCGTACGGGCCGCTGATCGCCTTCTACACGGTGGCCGTGCTGTGCCCGCCGCGGACCCGGGCGGTGGTCGGCGCGGTGCTCGTGGCCGCCTCGTTCCCGGCGGTGCGCTGGAACACCGGATCGGCGCGGGAACTGCTCTTCACGCTGTTCATCGGCGGCGCGGCGTACGCGCTGGGACGGCTGCAGTACACCCGGCAGGCGTACACGGCGGCGGTGGAGGACCGGGCGGAGCAGCTGGAGCGGACGAACCGGATCGAGGCGGAGCAGGCGGCGGCCCGTGAACGGGTCCGGATCGCACGGGAGATGCACGACATCCTCTCGCACGCGGTCAGCATCATGATCGTGCAGGCGGAGGCCGGGCCGGTGGCGGTGCGCGGAGCGCCGGCGCGGGCCGAGGCGGCCTTCGACGCGATCGCCGAGACGGGGCGCGACGCGATGGCCCAGCTGCGGACGATGCTGGGGGTGCTGCGCACGGACGAGGCGGCGCTCCGCGCGCCACAGCCCGGGATCGCCGCGCTGCCAGCGCTGTTGGAACGGGTGCGGGGCAGCGGGCCGCGGGTCGTGTACGAGCGGACGGGCGCAGTGCGCGGGCTGCCGGCCGCACTGGAGGCGACGGTGCACCGGGTGGTGCAGGAGGCGCTGACGAACGTGGTGAAGCACGCCGCGGCCTCGGAGGTGGAGGTGCGGCTGGAGTACGGGGCGCGGACGCTCACGGTCTCGGTCGCGGACGACGGACGCGGGCCCCGCCCGGGGCCGGGCGGCGGGCACGGCCTGATCGGGATCCGGGAGCGGGCGGCGGCGCACGGCGGGACGGCGGAGGCCGGGCCGGGGCCGGGCGGCCGCGGCTTCGTGGTGCGGGTGGTCCTTGTAACGTCGCTGCCGGAGGTGGGAACTTGACGATCCGTGTGGTGGTGGCCGACGACCAGGAGCTGGTGCGCAGCGGGTTCGCGATGATCCTGGACGCGCAGCCGGACATCGAGGTCGTGGCGGAGGTGGGGGACGGCGCCGCGGCGGTCGCCGCGGTGCGGATGCTGGCCCCGGACGTGGCGCTGCTGGACATCCGGATGCCGGTGCTGGACGGGATCGAGGCGTGCCGGGCGATCGCTGCGGGCGGCGGCTGCCGGACGGTGATGCTGACGACCTTCGATTCGGACGCGTACGTGTACGAGGCGCTGCACGCGGGGGCGAGCGGCTTCCTGCTGAAGGACGTGCGGCGGGACGACCTGGTGCACGCGGTGCGGGTGGTGGCGGCCGGCGACTCCCTGCTGGCGCCGTCGGTCGCGCGGCGGCTGATCGAGGAGTACACGGCGGCGACGGGACGTCCGGCGCCGTCGCCGGACCGGCTGGAGACGCTGGAGGTACTGACGGCGCGGGAGCGCGAGACCCTGCTGCACCTCGGGCGCGGGCTGTCGAACGCGGAGATCGCGGTGGCGCTGGTGGTGAGCGAGCACACGGTGAAGTCGCACGTGGGGAACGTACTGGCGAAGCTGGGGCTGCGGGACCGGATCCAGGCGGTGATCTGCGCGTACGAGACGGGTCTCATCGCGGCGGGGGCCACGCCTGCGGCTGCGGCCGGGGGCCGCTCCGGGGTCTCTCCCTCTGGGGTCTCTCCCTCTGGGGAGTGAGGGGCGGCGTGTCGGCTCCCTCTGGCCGGTGAGTAGTCGTACCGGAGAAGACCCCTCTGCGGGGTGATCCGCGACTACCCCTGTGACCAGGAGCATGGGGGTCGTCGGGGCGAGAGGGCCCCGCGGATCTCACAGGGGAGCCCACCATGAACGCCCGTACGCGCACACTGATCGCCGCCGCTCTGGTCCTGGGCGTCGCGTCCGGCCCGGCCGCGGCCTACGCCGCTCCGGCCCCGGCGGGGACTGCCGCGGCGTCCTCCGCCGGCCCCGGGCGGACGATCGCGACGCCGCCCGACGCGGCGGCGCTGGTGCGGGCGATCGCCGGCCTGGGCCCGGAGCACGGGGACGCCACCGCCGCCCTGGTCCGTGTGGGCGGTACGAGCGGGAGCTGGCGGGGCAGTTCGGGGGTCGCGGACGTCCGCACCGGGCGCAAGGCCCTGGAACACGGCCGGTTCCGTGCCGGGTCGGTGACCAAGACCTTCACCGCGGCGGTCGTGCTCCAACTGGCCGCCGAGGGACGGGTGGATCTGGACCGCCCGGTGCAGGAGTACCTGCCGGGAATGCTGTCGTCGGCCTTCAAGCCGGTCACCGTACGGCAGTTGCTGAACTACACGAGCGGCATCCGCCCGGCCGACGGCCCGGGTGACACCTTCGCCGATGCCTACGCGCACCGGTTCGACCTCGACGACCCTCGCGCCCTGATCGCCGACGCGGTCGCCAAGGGGCCCGAGTTCGACCCGGGGACGCGCCAGCACTACCTCAACATCGACTACACGGTTCTGGGGGTGCTGATCGAGAAGGTGACGGGGACCTCGTACGAGCGGGCCGTGACCAGCCGGATTCTCGAGCCGCTCGGCCTGCGCGACACCTCGCTGCCCGCCCGTACGCAGATCCGCGTACCGGGCCCGCACAACCGCGGCTACCAGGAGGTGCCGACAGCGGGCGGGGGCACCCGTCTGGTCGACGTGACCGAGTGGGGCTCCTCCCGGGAGTGGGCCGCCGGGGACCTCATATCGACCACGGCGGACCTGGAGCGCTTCACCCTGGCGCTGTTCGGCGGCCGGGTCGTACCCGCCGCCCAGCTGGAGGAGATGTTCACGGTGCCCGGGGTGACGGACTTCGTCACCGGCGCCGCGGCCGACCAGACGGCCGGTTTGAAGCGGTTCGCGCTGCCCGGCGGCACGGTGGCCTGGGGCAAGACGGGTGGTCGCTACGGCTACAACACCGTGATCGGCGGGACCCGGGACCTGTCCCGGACCGTGGTGTACTCGGTGAACTCCACCGATGCCAAGGGGCGGGATATGAACCCGGTGGCCCTCGGCATCGTGATGGCGGCCTTCGCCGGATAGCCCCCCGCGCGGACGGCGCCGGTCAGGCGGCCGCCGCCCGCGTCATGGCCGCCCCTTCGGGCGCCGCCGGATCAGGTGCCGGCGCGGCCTCCAACCGCTTGATCGCGCGGCGCAGGATCAGCAGGGGGATCACCCCGAAGACGCCGAAGGAGATGTCGATGAGCGACCACCAGAAGGGGATGCCGCGGATCGGGCCGCAGATCAGGGCCAGCGGGACGACGCCGGCGCAGGCGATCATGCCGGCCTCGACGATCCAGATGTTGCGGACGGGGTCGCGGTAGACCCCGTAGAAGAAGACGGCGATGACGAGGTGGGCGAAGGCGAGCCAGTCGGTGCCGTAGAGGAGGAAGGGGTACTCGGCGTCGGCCCGCTCCAGTCCGTCACCCACCCGTCGCAGCCACACATTGTCCACCAGGGAGTTCCCGAGGCGGAGCTCACTGACGAGGGGGAAGGCGGTGAGTCCGCTGAGGACGAGACACACGAGGAACAGCAACAGCCAGGCACGGATACGCCGCTGAAGGGCGCTTCTCTCGCTCATGGAAGGAAGCCTACCCACGTTTCTGAACGCGTTCAGCAAAATTAATGAACATGTTCAGCTCGGCACCGCCGACCGCTCAGAGCCCGACGATCGCGTTCCAGCGCTTGGCGAGGGAGCGTCGCTCGGCGGAGGAGATGTCCCGGGCCACGACGAGGCGCTCACGCATCTCGTCGTCGGGGAAGATCAGCGGGTTCTCGGCCAGTGCGGCGGTCTCCTCGTCCTCCGAGGCGGCCAGGACCTCGCGGGCGGCCGGGACGGGGCAGACGTAGTTCACCGAGGCGGCCAGCTTCGCGGCCACCTCCGGGGAGTAGTAGTGGTCGATCAGCGCCTCGGCGTTGGCCTTGTGCCGGGCCAGGTTGGGGACGAGCAGGCTCTCCGCCCACAGCTCGGCCCCCTCCTCGGGGACCACGAACTCGATGTCGGGGTTGTCGGCCTGGAGCTGGATGGCGTCGCCGGAATAGGCCTGACAGGCGAGCACGTCGCCCTTGCTGAGGTCGGACGTGTAGTCGTTGCCGGTGAAGCGGCGGATGTGCCTCTTCTTCACCATGGCCTCGACCTGGTCGCACATCCGGTGGAAGTCGGTCTCGGTCCAGGCGGTGACGTCCACGCCGTTGCCCTGCATCAGCAGGGCGAAGGACTCGTCGAGGCCGGAGAAGAGGGTGACCTTCCCCGCCAGGTCGGGCTGCCACAGGTCCTGGACGGACTTGATCTCCCGGCCCAGGGCCTTGCGGTTGTAGGCGATACCGGTGATCCCCGACTGCCAGGGGACCGTGTGCAGCCGGCCGTCGTCGAAGGCGGGGGAACGCAACTGCGGGTCGAGGTGCCGGGCCACGTTGGGCTGGGCCGAGCGGTCCATCTTCTGGGCCCATCCCAGGTGGACGAAGCGGGCGGCCATCCAGTCGCTGACCACGACCAGGTCGTGACCGGTCTCCTGGCGGTTCATGAGGGCCGGACTGATCTTGCCGAAGAACTCGTCGTTGTCGTTGATCTCCTCGGTGTACCGCACCTCGATTCCCGACTGCTCCGAGAACGCCTCCAGGGTCGGACGGCGCGTCTCGTCCTCCTCGTCGGTGTCGATGTAGAGGGGCCAGTTGGAGAAGGTCACGCTCTGGTCCCGCTCGGACCGGTCGGGACCCTCCCGCCGGCCCTGGGGGACGTAGGCGGCGGGCACGCCGCAGCCGGCGAGGGCGGCCAGCAGACCCGTGGCACCGAGGCCGCGCAGCGCCGCGCGGCGGGAGAAGGCGAGTTCAGGCATGGGCACAGCCTCGGGGAACGCGAGGGGGCGGACAATAGACATGGTGTCTACTGCCCGCCCCGTCAACGCTGTGCTGTGACCGATGCGGCCGATCAGCCGTCGAGCGAGGTCATCACGTGCTTGATGCGCGTGTAGTCCTCGAAGCCGTACGCGGAGAGGTCCTTGCCGTAGCCGGACTTCTTGAAGCCGCCGTGCGGCATCTCGGCGACGAGCGGGATGTGGGTGTTGATCCACACGCAGCCGAAGTCGAGGTTCTTGGACATCCGCATCGCGCGGCCGTGGTCCTTGGTCCACACGGAGGAGGCGAGCGCGAACTCGACGCCGTTCGCGTACTCCACGGCCTGCGCCTCGTCGGTGAAGGACTGGACGGTGATGACGGGGCCGAAGACCTCGTGCTGGATGATCTCGTCGTCCTGCTTGAGGCCGGAGACCACGGTCGGGGCGTAGAAGTAGCCCTTCTCGCCGACCTGGTGGCCGCCCGCCTCGACCTTGGCGTGGGCGGGGAGGCGCTCGATGAAGCCCGCGACCTGCTTCAGCTGGTTCGGGTTGTTCAGCGCGCCGTACAGCACGTCCTCGTCGTCCGGCTGGCCGGTCTTGGTGTCGGCGGCGGCCTTGGCCAGCGCGGTCACGAACTCGTCGTGGATCGACTCGTGCACGAGCACGCGACAGGCGGCGGTACAGTCCTGGCCCGCGTTGAAGTAGCCCGCGACCGCGATGTCCTCCACGGCCTTGGCGATGTCGGCGTCCGCGAAGACCACGGCGGGGGCCTTGCCGCCCAGCTCCAGGTGGACGCGCTTGACGTCCTTCGAGGCGCTCTCGGCGACCTGCATGCCCGCGCGCACGGAACCGGTGATGGAGGCCATCGCCGGGGTGCGGTGCTCGACCATGGCCCGGCCGGTCTCGCGGTCGCCGCAGACGACGTTGAACACGCCCTTGGGCAGCACCGAGTCGATGATCTCCGCCATCAGGACGGTGGAGGCCGGGGTGGTGTCCGAGGGCTTGAGGACCACGGTGTTGCCCGCGGCGATGGCCGGAGCGAACTTCCACACGGCCATCATCATCGGGTAGTTCCACGGCGCGACCTGGGCGCAGACGCCGACCGGCTCGCGGCGGATGATCGAGGTCATCCCCTCCATGTACTCGCCGGCCGAGCGGCCTTCGAGCAGGCGGGCGGCGCCGGCGAAGAAGCGGATCTGGTCCACCATCGGCGGCAGCTCCTCGCTGGCCGTGAGGCCCAGCGGCTTGCCGGTGTTCTCCGACTCGGCGGCGACGAGCTCGTCCGCGCGCGCCTCGAAGGCGTCCGCGATCTTCAGCAGCGCCTTCTGCCGCTCCGAGGGGGTGGTGTCGCGCCAGCCCGGGAAGGCGGCCGCGGCGGCGGCCATGGCCGCGTCGACGTCGGCCTGGCCCGAGAGCGGGGCGGTGGCGTACGCCTCGCCGGTGGCGGGGTTGACCACCTCGGTGGTCCGCCCGTCGGCGGCGTCCTTGAACTCCCCGCCGATGTAGTTGCGCAGACGACGCAGTTCGGTGGTCACTACAGCCACACTCCTGATCACATGTCCAACGATTGAGACGAATCCCCAGCCTAACGCCTGGGCGGATGCTTTCGACAGGCCCGCAGGCCACGAACTACGAAATCAGTGAGATGCGCACTCTCAAACAACGGATTTCATCGGTTCCGTCTTGCGGAACAGACGACTCCTCGTGCACAGTGAGGTCGTGGTCAGTCGAAGCGCAGATTCCAGGAACAGACAACCGTCCCCTTCGGTCGATGCTGTGTCCCTGGCGATCATCGAGCAACTGCAGGAGGACGGTCGCCGTCCCTACGCAGCGATCGGCAAGGCCGTCGGCCTGTCGGAGGCGGCTGTGCGCCAGCGCGTGCAGAAGCTGCTCGACCAGGGCGTCATGCAGATCGTCGCCGTCACCGACCCGCTCACCGTGGGGCTCCGGCGCCAGGCGATGGTCGGGATCAACGTCGAGGGAGACCTCGACCCCGTGGCCGACGCCCTGGCGGCGATGGCCGAGTGCGAATACGTGGTGATGACCGCGGGATCGTTCGACCTGATGGTGGAGATCGTCTGCGAGGACGACGACCACCTGCTCGAGACGATCAACAAGAAGATCCGCGCGCTCCCCGGCGTGCGATCAACCGAAAGCTTCGTATACCTGAAGCTGAAGAAGCAGACCTACATGTGGGGAACCCGATAACCGTGAGCCAGGACCTCTCCAAGACCGCGTACGACCACCTGTGGATGCACTTCACCCGCATGTCGTCCTACGAGAACGCACCCGTCCCCACCATCGTCCGCGGTGAGGGCACGTACATCTGGGACGACAAGGGCAAGCGCTACCTCGACGGTCTCGCCGGACTGTTCGTGGTCAACGCCGGTCACGGCCGCAAGGAACTGGCCGAGGTCGCCTACAAGCAGGCCCAGGAACTCGCGTTCTTCCCCATCTGGTCGTACGCGCACCCCAAGGCCGTGGAGCTCGCCGAGCGCCTCGCGCACTACGCCCCGGGCGACCTGAACAAGGTCTTCTTCACCACCGGTGGCGGCGAGGCCGTGGAGACCGCGTGGAAGCTCGCGAAGCAGTACTTCAAGCTGCAGGGCAAGCACACCAAGTACAAGGTCATCTCGCGTGCGGTCGCCTACCACGGCACCCCGCAGGGCGCCCTGTCCATCACGGGCCTGCCGGCCCTGAAGGCCCCCTTCGAGCCGCTGGTCCCCGGCGCGCACAAGGTGGTCAACACCAACATCTACCGCGCCCCGATCTACGGCGACGACCCCGAGGCCTACGGCCGCTGGTGCGCCGACCAGATCGAGCAGGAGATCCTCTTCGAGGGCGCCGACACCGTCGCCGCCGTCTTCCTGGAGCCGGTGCAGAACGCCGGCGGCTGCTTCCCGCCGCCGCCCGGGTACTTCCAGCGGGTCCGTGAGATCTGCGACGAGTACGACGTGCTGCTCGTCTCCGACGAGACGATCTGCGCCTTCGGCCGCCTCGGCACCATGTTCGCCTGCGACAAGTTCGACTACGTCCCGGACATGATCACCTGTGCCAAGGGCATGACCTCCGGCTACTCCCCGATCGGCGCCTGCATCATCTCGGACCGCCTCGCGGAGCCGTTCTACAAGGGCGACAACACCTTCCTGCACGGCTACACCTTCGGCGGCCACCCGGTCTCCTCGGCGGTCGCGCTGGCCAACCTCGACATCTTCGACAAGGAAGGCCTCAACCAGCACGTGCTGGACAACGAGGACGCCTTCTTCTCGACGCTGAAGAAGCTGCACGACCTGCCGATCGTCGGCGACGTCCGCGGCAACGGCTACTTCTACGGCATCGAGCTCGTCAAGGACAAGAGCACCAAGGAGTCCTTCACGGACGAGGAGACGGAGCGCGTGCTCTACGGCTTCCTCTCCAAGGCGCTCTTCGAGAACGGCCTGTACTGCCGGGCCGACGACCGCGGCGACCCGGTCATCCAGCTGGCCCCGCCGCTGATCGCGGACCAGGGCACCTTCGACGAGATCGAGGGCATCCTGCGCTCGGTGCTCACCGAGGCCTGGACCAAGCTCTAAAACGTCCGGCCACACGGCCCGGATCCCTCCGTTCGGGTGAGAACGAAGGGGTCCGGGCCGTGTGCTGTCCGCCGACAAGACGTTCATCTCTTTACATCTCTTTACGGCGCCAGTGACCGATCGGCCTCCGACTTCGTTCCCCCGTCCGGGGGAGCCGGGCTGGTCCAGTCCCGATCCGCAGTCGAACCGAAGAGGTGTACGCCATGGTGGCCCCACCGGACAACGACGTGCTCTGGGCACGCTCCCTGCACTACTCCCACAGCGGCTCCCCCGGCCTCATCGGCGTCTCCGTCGGAGTCGGCCAGGGCGAGATCCTGGCCGTGACCGGCCCCCGCGGCAGCGGGAAGACCACACTGCTGCGCTGCCTCTCCGGGCAGCTGCCGCCCGAGCAGGGCGAGGTCTGGTTCAACAGCGTCCCCGTGCACACCCTGGGCGACGCGGCCCGCGAGCGGCTGCGCCGCGACCGGTTCGGCTGGATCGGGCCGGAGCCCGGGCTGCTGCCCGAACTGAAGGTCTGGGAGAACGCGGCCCTGCCGCTGCTGCTCGCCGGAGCCTCCCACCGCACCGCCAAGCACGCCGCCTGCGCCTGGCTGGAGCGCCTCGACATCGGGGCCTTCGCCCGCAAGCGGCCCTCCGCCCTCACCCGGGCCGAGTGCCAGCGCGTCGCCCTGGCCCGGGCCCTGGTCAACCAGCCCGCGGTGCTGTTCGCCGACGAGCCGACGGCCCCGCTGCACCGTGCCGAGCGGACCCTTCTGCTCCGTACGCTGACCACCGCCGCCCGGTCCCACGAGATCACCGTGCTGCTGGCCACCCACGACGAGGAGACCGCGGCCGCCGCCGACCGGCGCCTGGCCCTCCTCGACGGCCGGTCCGCCGCGGCCGCCGAGGCGGCCGACGCCGCCCGGGGCACCTCAGCCGCTCCCGGCTCCCCCGGCTCCCCCGCCGCCGACACCACGGAGGACCAGGCCGCGTGCTCGCTCTCCGCCTAGCCCGTGGGTCGCGGCCGCTCGTCCAGCTGCGACGGCTGCTCGTCGCCGCCGCCGCGGCCTGCACCGGGTTCCTGCTGCTGTACGTGCTCGCCGAGGCCCTGGTCCGGCCCGCCGGATCGTTCCCCCGGCTGCTGTGGGCCCTGATCCCGCTGGCCGCCACCGTCCAGTTCGCCGTCGCCGTGGCCCGTACCGACCCGGCGACCCGGCCCCGCGAGGGACTGGACGCCGCCGGGCTGGGGCCCGTACGGCTCACCCTGGTCGCGACGATCTCCACCGCCGTCTCGTGCACCCTGGGCAGCGCCGTCGCCCTGGCCGCCTTCCTCCACCTGCGCGGGGACCTGGCCGGGCTGCCCTTCGACGGCGCCGGGGCCCGGCTGCTCCACGCGGACCAGCCACTGCCCGTCGCCGCCGCCCTGACCCTGCTGGCCCTGGTGCCGCTGGCCGCCTCGGCCGCGACCGCCGTCCTGCTGCGCCCACACACCCCGCTGGCCCCGCAGACCGGGCTGCCCTGGGGCATCACCCTCACCGCGTGCGGGCTCGCCACCCAGGCCTACGCGGGCCGCGGCGGCCCCGGGATGCTGGCCGGCTGGTCGCTGACCGCGGTCGGGCTCGCCCTCGCGGGGCCCGGCCTGGCCTACGCCTGCGGAACGCTGGTCCAGGCCGTGCGCCCGGGCGCGCTGCGGCTGCTGGCCGGACGTTCGCTCCAGCAGCAGGCCCCCCGGCTCGGGCCGCCGCTGGGCGTGCTGTGCGCGGTCGCGGCGGGCGCGCTGACGGCGCTGGCCCTGCGCGACCGCGGCGGGCTGCTGGCCCCGCTCGGCCCGCTGACCGGACCGGCCGCCGCCCTGGTCGCCCTGTGCGCCACCGCGACCCTTCTCACATCGGCGGTGGAGGCTCGCCAGTCCCGCGGCCCCGGCCGCGAGGCCCTGCTCGGCCTGGGCGCTCCCGCCAAGGTCCTGCGGACGGCGGCGAGTTTGCGGGCCACGGCGCTGGTGGCCGTCTGCCTCCCGCTCAGCTGGGGTGTGGCGCAGCTGACGTCGATGGCATTGACCCGCTGACGCGGGCAGCCCTTAGTGTGGGCCGAATGGTCAACGCAGACATCGAGATCGAGACGCTCGACGAATTCGACCGGGTCGCCGCCCGGGGCTCGCTGAGCGGCTACCGGATCCAGTCCGTCAACCTGCTGGAGCGGACGTTCGCCCTGCTGGCCGCCGACACCTCGGCGGCCGTGTTCCTGGGCTGCGCGATGGAGCCCGACGCGTCGGCGAAGGTCCGCGCGGACGGCGCCCTGGTCTACCCGCCCGTCCCGGATCTGCCGTTCAACCCCTACCGGGGGCTGCTGTACACGCCGGACGAGCTGTTCGCCGGTCTGCCCTCCGGCTACGAGGCCACCCCGGACGCCCTGGCGTACGACTGGTTCCAGGAGACCAAGGCGGACGGCGACGTCTTCTCCTCGATGCTGCGCTCGATCCACGACGACGCGGTCTCCGACGCCCTCGACGAGCACCTCGCGGGTGCCCGGGTCGTGGGCGTCATGGGCGGCCACGCCATGTCCCGCGGCGGTGGGGACTACCGGGGCGCCGCGGAGCTCGGCCGGACGCTGGCCCGCTCCGGCCTCACGGTGGCCACCGGCGGCGGCCCCGGCGCGATGGAGGCCGCGAACCTGGGCGCGTACCTGGCCCCGGCGCCGGACGAGGCGCTCCCGGAGGCCCTGGAGATGCTGTCGAAGGCCCCGTCCTTCAACCCGTCGGTGTCCGACTGGGCCGGGGCGGCCTTCGCCGTACGGGAACGCTGGCCCGGAGGCGGCGACTCGGTGGGCATCCCCACCTGGTTCTACGGGCACGAGCCGCCGAACCCGTTCGCCGGGCACATCGCGAAGTACTTCGCGAACGCCACCCGCGAGGACGGGCTGCTGGCCCGGTCCACCGCGGGCGTGGTCTTCCTGCCGGGCGCCGCGGGCACCGTCCAGGAGGTCTTCGACAACGCGACGCCCAACTACTACACGTCGCGGGGCGAGCCGACCCCGATGGTCCTGGTCGACCGTACGCACTGGACGGAGCACCTGCCGGTGTGGCCGCTGCTCCGGGCACTGGCGCGCGGCCGTTCGATGGAGTCCCGGATCGCGCTGGTCGACTCGGTCGACGAGGTCCCGGCGGCGCTCGCGTCAATGCGCTGAGACTCGGAAGCAACTTCCCGGCCCGTTCTCACGTCTGGCAGTGGTACCGCAAAACCTGCCAGACGTGAACGGAGCCTTCGGGTGCTCATAGGCCTGCTGACCGCTGTCGCGGCGTCCATCTGCTACGGCACGGGATCCGTCCTGCAAGCCGTCGGGTCGCGCCGTGCCGCCCGGATGTCCCCGGCCTCGGCCGGGGTGACCGCGCACGGCGGACCGAATCTTTCGTCCACCGCGAAAGCCGCGATGACCTGGGAGTTCATCGTCGGCACCATCCTGGACTTCGTGGGCTTCGGGCTGGGCGCGCTGGCGGCCCGGATGCTGCCGCTGTTCCTCTCCCAGACGGTGATCAGTGCCAACCTGGTCGTGACCGCCGTGCTGAGCGTGAAGATGCTCGGCATCCGGCTGACCCGCAAGGAGTGGACCTCGATCGGCGTCGTCTGCGCGGCGCTGGTGCTGCTGGCGACGGCGGCCGGCCACGAGGGCGGCCACCACGCGCCGATGTCCACCCACTGGTGGCTGCTGGGGATCACGCTGTTCCTGATGGTGGGCGGCACCGTCGCCGTACGGCTCCTCGGCGGCGGGGCCGCGATCCTGGCCGGTCTGCTGTCGGGCCTCGGCTTCGGCGCGCTCGGCGTCGGCGTCCGCATCCTGGACGGGATCGACCCCTTCGACCTGGGCACCCTGCTCTCCGACCCGGCCCTCTACGCCATCCTGGCGGCGGGCTTCGGCGGCATGTACCTGCACACGGTCGCCCTGCAGATCGGCTCGGTGAACGGCGCGACCGCCGCCCTGGTCGTCGGCGAGACCGTCCTGCCGGGTGCCATCGGGGTGCTCTGGCTCGGCGACGCATCCCGGCCCGGTCTGGGCTGGCTGGCCGTCCTCGGATTCGTCCTGGCGGTGACGGGCGCGGTGGCGGTCGCCTGGTACGGCAAGCACGAGGGTGCCGAGGAGGAGGCCGAGCCCCCGGTCCCGGCGGCGGTCGCGTAGTCCGTCGGCCGTCCACCGTTCCCTCACCCGTGCGGCCTCCCCTGGTGGCGGCCGCACGGCCGCTGCCGCTTGCTGGACGGGGGAGAGAGTGAGGGGCCCGTGGAGACCACCAGCGCGCGGCTGCGTACGCCCGGGGCCGCCGGTGCCGCCGGCATCGCCTTCGCGGTGTTGCTCGGAGCGGCGATCGTCCTGATGCGGATCGCGATCCCGTCGTCCGACGGCGCCGACGCGGCCGTCGCCCCCGGCGACCGCTGGGCGGTGCGGACCGCCCTGGAGATCGTTCCGTTCGCCGGGATCTTCTTCCTGTGGTTCATGGGCGCTCTGCGCGCGCACGCCGGCGAGGCCGAGGACCGCTTCGTCTCCACCGTCTTCCTCGGCAGCGGCATCGTCTTCGTCGCGGCGCTGTTCGTCGCCGCGGCCGCTGCGGGCACCGTGCTCCAGGACGGCACCGACACCGAGTTCGGCCGCCACTACGCGTACACGGTCCTGACGACGTACGCGATGCGGATGGCGGCCGTGTTCGTCTTCGCGACCTCGACGATCGGCCGCCGCCTCGGGATCTTCCCGCGCCCGCTGGCGCTGCTGGGCTACGTCACGGGCCTGGTGCTGCTCGTCGTGGGCTCCGGAGTCCCCTGGTCCGAGCTGATCCTTCCGGCGTGGGCCCTGGTCGTGGGCCTGTACATCGTGCGGGTCGGCATCCGGTAGCGCGCTCCGTCACCCTCGCGCATGCTGAGGAGACGGATCGGGATCACTCGGGGAATCGGGCCACGGAAGGGCTGAAGACTCATGAGGCTCGTCGTCGACCTCAACCGCTGCCAGGGTTACGCCCAGTGCGCGTTCCTCGCTCCCGACGTGTTCGCCATGCACGGCGACGAGTCGCTGCTGTACGAGCCCGAGGCGCGGGAGGAGCACCGCGAGGACGTCGCGCGCGCCGTCGCCGCCTGCCCGGTGGGGGCGATCCTCGTCGAAGCGGCGCCCTCGGACGCCCCCGCCGCCCGCGTGCCGGTCTCCGGAGGCGCGCGGTGAGCGGTGACGGAACCCTGCAGTACCTCAGGCGCGAAGGCCGCATCGTGGTCGTCGGCGCCTCCCTCGCCGGCCTGCGGGCCGCCGAGACCATGCGGGAGAAGGGCTTCACCGGCTCGCTGACCATGATCGGCGACGAGCCGTACGAGCCGTACGACCGGCCCCCGCTGTCGAAGCAGGTCCTCCTGGGCAAGGCGGCCGCGGAGCACACCGCGCTCCCCCGCCGCCGGGAGATCGACGCCGAGTGGCGGCTCGGGGTCCCGGCCACCGGCCTGGACATGGCCGCGCGCCGGGTCAGGCTCGGAAACGGCGACGAGGTGGAGTACGACCGGCTGCTGATCGCCACCGGTGTGCGCGCGCGGCCCTGGCCGAACGAGGAGGAGGGCGCGCTCGACGGCGTCTTCGTCCTGCGCACCCGTGACGACGGAGCCGGACTGGAACGCGCCCTGTCGGCCGGCCCCCGCCGGGTCCTGGTCATCGGGGCCGGCTTCACCGGATCCGAGATCGCGTCCGCCTGCCGGGAGCGCGGCCTGCCCGTCACCGTCGCCGAACGGGGCGCCGCACCCCTGGTCGGCGCGCTCGGCGGGGTCATCGGTGAGGTCGCGGCCGGGATGCACCGCGAGAACGGCGTCGACCTGCGCACCGGGGTCATGGTGACCGGTCTGGAGGGCGACCCCGCCGGACGGGTCCGCGCCGCCCACCTCTCGGACGGCGAGACGATCGAGGCCGACGTGGTGGTGGTCTCGCTCGGCGCCCAGCGCAACACCGAATGGCTGTCCGGGTCGGGGCTGGGCGCCGGTCCCCGGGGCATCGCCTGCGACGCGGGCTGCCGCGCCTTCGACATCCGGGGCATCGTCACCGACGACATCTTCGTCGCGGGTGACGTGGCACGCTCCCCGCACGCGCTCTTCGGGTACCAGTTCCTGTCCCTGGAGCACTGGGGCAACGCCGTCGCGCAGGCCGAGACGGCCGCGCACAACATGCTCAGCGAGAGCGCCGACCGCCTCCCGCACCTGTGGGTGCCGGGGTTCTGGTCCTCGCAGTTCGGCGTGAACATCAAGTCCGTCGGGGTCCCGCCGATGGGTACCGAGATCATGATCACGCAGGGTTCCCGTGAGGAGCGCCGGTTCGCCGCCGTGTACGGCTACCAGGGCCGCGTGATCGCCGCGGTGACCTTCGACAACTGCCGCTGGCTGCCCTTCTACCAGCAGCAGATCGAGACGGGGGCGCCGTTCCCGGTGCCGTTCCAGACCGTGGACCGCAGGCCGGAGGGGCACAAGCCGGTGTCCGCGGACTTCCCGGACCCCTCGGTGCCCACCCACGGGCCGACCATCACCCTCAGCGGCTACTCGCCGGCCGACCGCAAGATGACGTTCATCCCCGCGCACCACTGACCCCGGCGCGCCCTCCTCCGAGGACACACGAGGACCTGTCATGAGCCAAGCCATCCTGCGGGAGATCATCGATTACGCGCACCGCGCCGATCCGTATCCGCTGTACGAGGAGCTCCGCAGGACGCCGGTGTCCCACGAGGGGGACGGCCCGTACGTGATCAGTACGTACTACGAGATCCAGAGCCTCCTGCACGACCCGCGCGTCAGCTCCGACTCCCGCAACCTGAAGCAGACGGGCGACGACCCGCTGGGGCAGGGGTCGCCGGAGGAGACGGCGCTGCCCCCGTCCTTCCTCAAGCTCGACCCGCCGGACCACGACCGGCTGCGGCGCATGACGAACCGGCCGTTCGGCCCGCCGCACTCCCCGCGCACGGTCCACGACATGCGCGGGGAGCTCCACGGGATCGTCGGCGGCCTGATCGACCGCATCGCCGCCACCGGCTCGTTCGGCCGGGTGGACCTGGTCGACCAGTTCGCCTACCCGTTCCCGGTGTCCGTCATCTGCCGGCTGCTGGGGGTGCCGCCCGCGGACGAGCCGCGGTTCCACGTCTGGGCGGAGGCCATCGCGGCCAGCCTGGACCCCGACCCGGACGCGGACCCGTCCGAGCGCGGCAAGAGCTCGACGGACGCCCGGATGGAACTCGGCATGTACCTGGCCGGGCTGATCGAGGAGCGCCGCAAGAACCCGGGCGAGGACATGCTGTCCCAGCTGGCGACCGCGGACGGCCCGGACGGGTCCATGACCACGATGGAGGCGCTCAGCACCGCGGCGCTCCTGCTGATCGCCGGCCACGAGACCACGGTCAACCTGATCACCAACGGCATGCTGACCCTGCTGCGCCACCCGGAGGTGCTGGCCCGGCTGCGCGAGGACCCGGCCCTGTCCGTCCCCGTCGTGGAGGAGCTGCTGCGCTTCGAGCCCCCGGTGCAGCTGATCCCGCACCGCACCACACTGGCGGACATCGAGGTGGCCGGCGTCCCCATCCCCAAGGGCGCGTCCCTGTGGCTGATCCTGGCCTCCGGCAACCGGGACCCGAAGCGGTTCCCGGACCCGGACCGCTTCGACCCGGACCGCGAGGACATCCAGCACCTCGGCCTCGGCAGCGGCATCCACAGCTGCTTCGGGGCCCCGCTGGCCCGGCAGGAGGCCCAGCTGGCCCTCAGTGAGCTGGCCCGCCGGCTGGAGAACCCCCGCCTGCTGCAGGACCCGCCCCCGTACCGGCAGAACGCGGTCCTGCGCGGACCCCGGCACCTGCCGATCGCCTGTGACGGCATCCGCCCCTGAGGCCCACTCGGGCGGCGCCCGGTCAGGCCGCCGGCAGGACGACCACCTCGTCCGGGGCGAAGGCCACCGTGACGCGGTCGCCGACCGCGGGAGCCCCGGCCAGGCCGCACTCCGCCTCCAGCGCCGGACCCGCCTCCGGGCGCAGCAGCAGCGCGACGTGCGTGCCCCGGAAGGTACGGGACTCCACCGCACACCGCAGGCCGTCGTCCGTCAGCAGGACACCGGCCGGGCGGATCAGGACCTGCCGCTCCCCCTCCGCCGTGCCCTCCGGGACGGGCACCTTGCCCCAGGGGGTGGCGGCGACGCCCGCGGAGACCGTCGCCGGCACCACGTTCTCGAACCCGAGGAAGCGTGCCACGAACTCCGAGGCCGGCCGCTGCCACACCTCCAGCGGGGTCCCCGCCTGCGCGATCCGCCCGTCCCGCATCACCACGACGCGGTCGGCCAGCGCGAACGCCTCCCCCTGGTCGTGCGTGACGGCGAGCACCGTCGTCCCCAGCCGGGAGAACAGTCCCTGGAGCTCCACCACGAGCCGCTCCCGCAGCCCGCGGTCGAGCTGCCCCAGCGGCTCGTCCAGCATCAGCAGCCTGGGCGACGGCGCCAGCGCCCGGGCCAGCGCGACCCGTTGCTGCTCCCCGCCGGACAGGGAGGCGACCGCGCGGCCCTGCGCCCCGGGCAGGCCGACGAGCTCCAGCAGCTCCGTGACCCGGCTCGTGCACTCGCCGCGCCCGGAGCCCCGCATCCGCAGGCCGAAGGCGACGTTCCCGCCGACGTCCCGGTGCGGGAAGAGCTGGTGGTCCTGGAACATCAGGCCCACCCCGCGCCGGTGTACGGGTACGCCCGCCTGGTCGGCGCCGTCCAGCAGCACCCGGCCGTCCGAGACCCGCTGGAGTCCCGCGACGACCCGCAGCAGGGTGGACTTCCCGCTCCCGCTCGGTCCCAGCACGCACACGATCTCGTGCTCGGCGACCGCGAGGTCCACGCGGTCCACGACCGCGCGCTCGCCGAAGCGGACCGACACCCCGTCCAGCTGAAGCAGTGTCATCAGAACTCTCCGGAGGTCTTGTCGGGCCGCAGTCGCTCCAGCGCCAGCAGGGACACCGCACACACCAGCATCAGGATCGTGCTCAGGGCCATCGCCTGCCCGTAGTTCAGCTCGCCGGCCCGCCCCAGGAGCCGCGCCACGGCCACCGGAAGCGTCGGCTGGTCCGGCCGCGCGATGAACACGGTCGCCCCGAACTCCCCCAGCGACACCGCGAAGGCGAAGCCCGCCGCGATCAGCAGCGCCCTCCGCACCAGCGGCAGGTCCACCTCCCGCCAGGCCCGCAGCGGGGACGCCCCGAGCACGGCGGCGGCCTCTCGCAGCCGGGCGTCCACGGCCCGCAGCACCGGCAGCATGGTCCGTACGACGAACGGCACACCGACCAGCGCCTGTGCCAGCGGCACCAGGATCCACGAGGTCCGCAGGTCCAGCGGTGGCTCGTCCAGGGTGATCAGGAAGCCGAAGCCCACCGTCACCGCGGACACCCCGAGCGGCAGCATCAGCAGCGCGTCGAAGCCCCGCACGAAGCGGCCCGCGCGGCGGGTCAGCGCCGCGGCCGCCAGCCCCCCGACGACCAGGGCGATGGCGGTGGCGGCCAGCGCGTACTCCAGGGAGTTCCCGATCGCCTCCAGCGGCGGCACCAGGAAGGTCCCGCCCCCGGACCCCTCGTCCTGGAGCGCCCGGTAGAAGGCGAGGCCGTACCCGCCGGGGGTGTCGAAGGACCGCTCGACCAGCACCCCGAGCGGGAGGACGATCAGCAGGACCACCGTCAGCAGCACCCCGCCCAGCAGGGAGCGCTGCGCCCAGCCGCGCGGCGGGTGCGCGGTCCGCCCTGGATCGACGAGCCGCAGGGCGGTCTCCCGCTTGCGCACGGTCCGGGCGTGGACGGCGAGGATCAGGCCGACCGCCGCGAACTGCACCATCGTCAGCACGGCGGCGGTGGGCAGGTCCAGCAGCTGCGCGGTCTGCCGGTAGACCTCCACCTCCAGGGTGGAGTACGCGGGCCCGCCCAGGATCTGCACGACCCCGAAGGAGGTGAAGGTGAACAGGAACACCATCAGCGACGCGGCGGCCACCGACGGGGCCAGCGCGGGCAGCGTCACCCGCCGCCAGGCGGCGAACCGCCCGGCGCCCAGCACCCGGGCGGCCTCCTCCTGGCGGGGATCGAGCTGCGCCCAGAGCCCGCCCACGGTCCGTACGACCACGGCGTAGTTGAAGAAGACGTGGGCCAGCAGGATGGCCCACACGGTGGTGTCGAGCCGGACGCCCCACAGCTCGTCCAGCAGCCCGCCCCGGCCGACCAGCGCCAGGAAGGCGGTCCCGACGACCACGGTCGGCAGGACGAACGGCACGGTGACCACGGCCCGCAGCAGCTGCTTGCCGGGGAAGTCGAAGCGCGCGAAGGCGTACGCGCCGGGGAGCGCGATCAGCAGCGTGAGCGCCGTGGAGGCGAGCGCCTGCCAGGTGGTGAACCACAGCACTTCGGCGATGTCGGGCCGGGCCAGCACCTCGCCGATCCGGCCGAACCGCCAGCCCGCGTCCGTGGTGAGCCCGCGCCCGACGATCGCGCCGACGGGGTAGGCGAAGAACAGCCCGAAGAAGGCGAGGGGCACGGCCATCAGGCCGAGCCGTACGGCCGTGGCCCGGCCGCCCTCGCGGGGAGCGGGACCCGGCGCGGCGCCCCCCGACGCCGCCCCCGGGCCCGCCGGCGTTCCTACCTCACGACGAGCGAGGACCATGCCTTGACCCACTGCTCACGGTTCTCGGCGATGGTCTCCGGAGCCACGACCTCGGGCTTCTCGACCACCACACCGTGCTTCGTGAACAGCTCCGGCAGGACCGCGTCCTTCGTCACCGGGTTCACGAACATCTGGAGCGGCATGTCCTCCTGGAACTTCTTGCTGATCAGGAAGTCCAGGAGCGCCTTGCCGCCCGCCTCGTTCTTCGCGCCCTTGAGCAGGCCCGCGAACTCGATCTGGCGGAAGCACGTGCCGGTGGCGACGCCCGTGGGGGCCTCGGCCGGCTGCGGCTCCCCGTACAGCACCTCGACCGGCGGGCTGGAGGCGTAGGAGACGACCAGCGGGCGGTCGCCCTTGGCCTTCTTGCCGCCCGCCGAGCCGGAGAAGCGCTCGTTGTAGGCCTGCTCCCAGCCGTCGACGACCTCGACGCCGTTGGCCTTGAGCTTGCTCCAGTAGTCCTTCCAGCCCTCTTCGCCGTACTTGCCGACGGAGGCGAGGAGGAAGCCGAGGCCGGGTGAGGAGGTCGCGGCGTTCTCGGTGACCAGCAGGTCCTTGTACTCCGGCTTGATCAGGTCGTCCAGCGTCTGCGGCGGGGCGATCTTCTTGTCGGCGAAGTACTGCTTGTCGTAGTTGACGCAGACGTCACCGGAGTCGACCGGCGTGACCCGGTGCTCCTTGTCGAGCCGGTACTCCGGCTTCACGTCGCCCAGGCCCTTGGCCTCGTACGGGGTGAAGATGCCGTTGTCGAGGGCGCGCGAGAGCAGGGTGTTGTCGACGCCGAAGAAGACGTCGCCGCGCGGGGAGCCCTTGGTGAGGATCTCCTGGTTGAGCGCCGCGCCCGCGTCTCCGGACTTCAGCTTCTTGACGGTGTAGCCGCTCTCCTGCTCGAACTCCCTCAGGACCGCGTCGGTCACGTTGAAGGAGTCGTGCGAGACGAGGGTGACGGTCTTGGCCGCGGGGACGTCGCCGGCGCCCGCGGACGTGTCCTTGGCTTCGCCGCCGCAGGCGCTGAGCGTGGTCACGCCCAGCGCGGCCGCGAGCGCGGCGCCCGCGATCTTCTTGGTGGTGCTCACTGGTCAATTCCTCCTGGGATGTCCAGGAGAAGACGCGGCCCTGCCCGGCGCTCTGCGGAGCGGACGCCGGGCAGGGCGCAACAGCTTGAGTGGTGACCGAACTTCCTACCCCGAATGACCGGGGCGAGGTTCAGAGGGTCTGCGGTGACGGTTACCGCACTCTCAGCGCTGTGGCGCTCCCCTGTCGGAATATTAAGTTGGTTCGGCCACAGGGTACCCCGTGGCCGAATACGATCGAACAGAAGAGGGGCTAGCGCTCCGAGGCGGCCAGCTGGCCGCACGCGCCGTCGATCTCCTGGCCGCGGGTGTCCCGTACGGTCACGGGGACGCCGTGCCGGGCGATCGCCTCCACGAAGGCCTTCTCGTCCTCGGGCCGCGAGGCGGTCCACTTCGAGCCCGGCGTCGGGTTCAGCGGGATCAGGTTGACGTGGACGCGCTTGCCCTTGAGCAGCTTGCCCAGCAGGTCGCCGCGCCAGGCCTGGTCGTTGATGTCGCGGATCAGTGCGTACTCGATGGAGATCCGGCGGCCGGACTTCTCCGCGTACTCCCAGGCCGCGCCGAGCACCTCGCGGACGTTCCAGCGGGTGTTCACGGGCACCAGGGTGTCGCGCAGCTCGTCGTCCGGCGCGTGCAGGGAGACCGCGAGCCGGCACTTGAAGCCCTCGTCGGCGAAGCGCAGCATGGCCGGAACCAGTCCCACGGTGGAGACGGTGATGCCGCGCTGAGACAGGCCCAGGCCGTCGGGCTCCGGGTCGGTGAGCCGGCGGATGGCGCCGACGACGCGGTTGTAGTTGGCCAGCGGCTCGCCCATCCCCATGAAGACGATGTTGGAGAGCCGGGCCGGTCCGCCCGGGACCTCGCCGTCGCGCAGGGCGCGCATGCCGTCGACGATCTGGTGCACGATCTCGGCGGTGGACAGGTTGCGGTCCAGCCCGGCCTGGCCGGTCGCGCAGAACGGGCAGTTCATGCCGCAGCCGGCCTGCGAGGAGATGCACATGGTGACCCGGTCGGGGTAGCGCATCAGCACGGACTCGACGAGCGTGCCGTCGTGCAGCTTCCACAGGGTCTTGCGGGTGGTGTCGTCGTCGCACGAGATGTGTCGCAGGACGTTCATCAGGTCCGGCAGCAGCTGGTCGCGGAGCTTCTCCCGGGATGCCGCGGGGATGTCCGTCCACTCGGCCGGGTCGTGCGCGTAGCGCGCGAAGTAGTGCTGGGAGAGCTGCTTGGCCCGGAACGGCTTCTCACCGATCGCGGCGACCGCCTCGCGGCGCTCGGCCGGGGTCATGTCGGCAAGGTGCCGGGGCGGCTTCTTGGCGCCCCGAGGGGTGACGAAGGTGAGCTCTCCCGGAACAGGGCGGGCCATGGCAGGTACTCCTCGTAAGACGAAAGGCGCGCCGCAGAAGCAGCGCGCCTTTCAAGGGTAACCGCCCGGGCGGTATCAGCCCGTGCCGACGAAGGCCGCCAGCAGCAGCCAGACCACCGGGGCGGTCGGCAGCAGGGAGTCCAGCCGGTCCATGATGCCGCCGTGACCCGGCAGCAGCGTGCCCATGTCCTTGATGCCCAGGTCCCGCTTGATCATCGACTCGCCCAGGTCGCCGAGGGTGGCGCTGACGGCCACGGCCAGACCCATCAGCAGGCCCTGCCACCAGGCGCCGCCGTCGATGAGGAACTCCATGCACAGCGCGCCGGCGGCCATCGCGAAGGCCACCGCGCCGAGCAGCCCCTCGCGGGTCTTCCCGGGGCTGATGCGCGGGGCGAGCTTGGTCTTGCCGAAGCGCCAGCCGACCGCGTACGCCCCGGTGTCGCTGACCACGGTCAGCAGCAGGAAGGTGATCACCCGCTGCGGTCCGTCGTCGGCGGTGAGCAGCATCGTGACGAACGTCGCCAGGAAGGGCACGTAGAACGCGGCGAAGACGCCCGCCGTGACGTCCTTGAGGTAGCCCTCGGGCGGTTCGGTCATCCGCCAGACCAGGATCGACAGCGCGGTCAGGGCCATGGCGACCCAGGCGCCCTCGGCCCCCCGGACGTACCCGGCGATGATCATGGCTGCGCCGCCGACCGCGAGCGGTACGAGGGGCGCCTTGATGCCCTTCTTCTCCTGGAGCCGGGAGGTGAGCTCCCACAGGCCCACGACGACCGCGACGACGACGACGCCGACGAACACGGCCTTGACGATCAGCAGCGAGGCGAAGATGACCGCGCCGAGGCCGACACCGACCCCTATGGCGGCACGCAGATCCCGCCCCGCGCGCTTCTTCGGCGGCGGGGACGAGGCGGCCTGCGGGGCCTGCGGGGGCGGGGGGCTGGGCATGGGCTCCTGCGGCGGCGTCTCGGCGCGGATCGGGGGGCCGCCGAAAGCGGCGGCCCCCCGATCGCGTGCTTCCCGGTCGTCGAAGTCACGGCCGGCGGCATCGGGCACGATGGGCATGGGCCGAGTGTGCGGGCCCACCAGCGCATCGTATGCGGGACCCGCCGGAACCGGCTCCGTGGCCCAGGGAGAGTCGTTCATCAGACCTCGAGGAGCTCGGCTTCCTTGTGCTTGAGCAGCTCGTCCACCTGCGCGACGTACTTCGCGGTGGTGTCGTCGAGCTCCTTCTCGGCGCGGCGCACCTCGTCCTCGCCGGCTTCCTTGTCCTTGACCAGCTTGTCAAGGGCGTCCTTCGCCTTGCGGCGGACGGCACGCAGGGAGATCTTGGAGTCCTCGGCCTTGGTCCGCGCGACCTTGATGTACTCCTTGCGGCGGTCCTGCGTCAGCTCGGGGAAGGTGACCCGGATGATGCTGCCGTCGTTGCTCGGGTTGACACCGAGGTCGGAGTCGCGGATGGCCTGCTCGATGTTGCGCAGGGCGCTCTTGTCGAACGGCGTCACGATCGCCATGCGCGGCTCGGGCACCGAGAACGACGCGAGCTGGTTGATGGGCGTGATGGCGCCGTAGTAGTCGGCCACGATCTTGTTGAACATCGCCGGGTGCGCACGACCGGTGCGAATCGCGGCGAAGTCCTCCTTGGCGACGACGACGGCCTTTTCCATCTTCTCCTCGGCCTCGAGGAGGATCTCTTCGGTCACCACGTGCTCCTGCATGTCAGATATGGATGGTTCAGGCGGGCGGGGCGGACGGGGCGGGGTCGTGGGCGGCGGCGGACCGCTCAGGCCCGGGTTCCCTGGTCACTGACGAGCGTGCCGATCTTCTCACCCCGGACGGCGCGGGCGATGTTGCCCTCGGCGAGCAGTTCGAAGACCAGGATCGGCAGCTTGTTGTCGCGGCACAGCGTGATGGCGGTGGCGTCGGCGACCTTGAGGTCGCGCGAAAGCACCTCGCTGTACTCGAGCGCGTCGAACTTCACCGCGTCCGGGTTCTTCTTCGGGTCCGAGTCGTAGACGCCGTCGACGCCGTTCTTGCCCATGAGCAGGGCTTCGGCGTCGATCTCCAGCGCACGCTGGGCGGCCGTGGTGTCGGTGGAGAAGTAGGGCATGCCCATGCCGGCGCCGAAGATGACCACGCGGCCCTTCTCCAGGTGGCGCACGGCGCGCAGCGGGATGTACGGCTCGGCGACCTGGCCCATGGTGATGGCGGTCTGCACGCGGGAGTCGATGCCCTCCTTCTCCAGGAAGTCCTGGAGGGCGAGGCAGTTCATGACCGTGCCCAGCATGCCCATGTAGTCGGACCGCGCCCGGTCCATGCCGCGCTGCTGGAGCTCGGCACCGCGGAAGAAGTTGCCACCGCCGATCACGATGGCGATCTCCGCGCCGTCGCGGACGACCGCGGCGATCTCGCGCGCGATGGCGTGGACCACGTCGGGATCGACGCCCAGTCCTCCGCCACCGGAGAAGGCCTCGCCCGACAGCTTCAGCATGAAGCGGCGGCCCTTCTTGTGCTGGTCGCTCTTGTCGTCGGATGCGGTGTGGTGGTCCACGCCCTGATTCATGGAGATCTCCTCGTGCACATACGAAGAAGGCCATTGCCGGTGGGTCCTCGCGGTTCCCTCTACGGCAATGGCCTCCTCGTCAGATCTGCGGTCGCCCAGCGCGAACGCGGACGACTGCTTCAGACCCTACCGGGGTCCGGTGTCCGTCGCGTACGGACGGACTCAGATGCCGACCTTGATGCGGCTGAAGCGCTTCAGGGTGACACCGGCCTCGTCCAGGACCTTCTGGACGGACTTCTTGTTGTCCAGCGCGTACGGCTGGCCGAGCAGCGTGGCGTCCTTGAAGAAGCCGTTGATGCGACCCTCGACGATCTTCGGCAGGGCGGCCTCGGGCTTGCCCTCCGCGCGGGTGACCTCTTCGGCGATGCGACGCTCGGACTCGACCTTCTCGGCCGGAACGTCTTCCTTGGAGAGCCACTGCGGGGCGAACGCGGCGATGTGCTGCGCGATGCCGCGGGCGACCTCGGCGTTCTCCTTGTCGAGCTCGACCAGGACGCCGATCTGGAACGGCAGGTCGGGCATCGTGCGGTGCATGTACGACGCGACGTAACCGCCCGTGAACTGCGCGAAGCGGTCCAGGACGATCTTCTCGCCGAGGTTGGCGTTGGCCTCGTCCACGAACGCCTGGACGGTCTTGCCGGCCTCGATCTCGGACGCGAGCAGCGCCTCGATGTCGGCGGGGGAGGTCGCGGCGACGTGGGCGGCCAGCTGGTTGGCGACGGCCAGGAACTTCTCGCCCTTGGCGACGAAGTCCGTCTCGCACTTCAGCTCGACGAGAACACCGGAGGTGTTGTCGTCGGCGATGAGGGAGACGACGGCACCGTTCTCGGCAGAGCGGCCCTCGCGCTTGGCGACGCCCTTCTGACCCTTGATCCGGAGCGCTTCCATGGCCTTGTCGACGTCACCGTCGGAGTCCACGAGCGCGTTCTTGCAGTCCATCATGCCGGCGCCGGTGAGCTCGCGGAGCTTCTTGACGTCAGCGGCGGTGTAGTTCGCCATGAGTCTGTGATTCTCTCTCGAAGTCGTAGATCTACGGGTGAACGGCGGAGGCGCCGCGCTCGTGGCGCGGCTCCCCCGCCGTCATCGTCCGTACCGGGAGTGCCCGGCGGGTGAACGCCGGGCCCCCTCAGTGGGTCAGGCCTGCTCGGTGTCGGCGGCCGGAGCCTCGACAACCTCGGCGTCGGCGGCCGGAGCCTCGACGACCTCGGCCTCGGCGGCGGGGGCCTCGGCAGCGGCCTCGGCCGGAGCGGCCTCGGCGTCGTCAGCCTTCTTGTCGCCCTCGAGCAGGTCGCGCTCCCACTCGGCGAGCGGCTCGGCGGCGGCCTTCTCGCCCGGCTTCGAGTCGCCGGTCGCGGCGCCGGAGCGGGCGATGAGGCCCTCGGCGACGGCGTCGGCGATCACGCGGGTGAGCAGGGTGACGGAGCGGATCGCGTCGTCGTTGCCCGGGATCTTGTAGTCGACCTCGTCGGGGTCGCAGTTGGTGTCGAGGATCGCGACGACCGGGATGTGGAGCTTGCGCGCCTCACCGACGGCGATGTGCTCCTTCTTGGTGTCGACGATCCAGACCGCGCTGGGGACCTTCGACATCTCGCGGATACCACCGAGGGTCTTCTCCAGCTTGATCTTCTCGCGGGAGAGGACCAGGAGCTCCTTCTTGGTGAGACCCGAGGCGGCGACGTCCTCGAAGTCGATCGCCTCAAGCTCCTTCAGACGCTGGAGGCGCTTGTAGACGGTGGAGAAGTTGGTGAGCATGCCACCCAGCCACCGCTGGTTGACGTACGGCATGCCAACGCGCGTCGCCTGCTCGGCGATGGCCTCCTGGGCCTGCTTCTTGGTACCGATGAACATGATGGAGCCGCCGTGCGCGACGGTCTCCTTCACGAACTCGTAGGCGCGGTCGATGTACGACAGCGACTGGAGCAGGTCGATGATGTAGATGCCGTTGCGCTCGGTGAAGATGAAGCGCTTCATCTTCGGGTTCCAGCGACGGGTCTGGTGACCGAAGTGGACGCCGCTTTCCAGCAGCTCCCGCATCGTTACGACGGCCATGGCCATCTCCTTGTTTTCTCGGTTTGGTTCCTGACGCCCCACCGCGTCCTGCCCCGCTGAGGGACCGAGAGACGCTGCCACCAGGCCGTTTCGGGCTGGTGCTGGGGCGTGCGAAGTCGACCCGGTGACCCGGATCGCCACAAGAAGTGTACGGGACCCGGCGGTATGCCGGGTGACGCCGTTGTCCACAGCCCGGGCCTTGTCCACAGGCCCCGGCGCGGCCGCCGGGCGCGCGGGACGCTGGGTCCCATGACGATCCTGACGACGCTGCTGTTCGCCCTGTTCCTGGCCCTGACGGGGGCCGCCGCCGCCCCCGGGGTCCGGCCGTTGCCCCCGCCCCTGACGGTTGCCCGCTGGTGGGACCCGCCCCCGACGCCGTACGCGGCCGGCCACCGCGGGGTGGACCTGTCCGCGCCGGTGGGCTCGGAGCTCCGCGCGGTGGCCGACGGCCGGGTGCACTACGCGGGACAGGTGGCCGGCCGGGGGGTCCTCTCCCTCGCGCTGGCGAACGGACTGCGAACGACCTACGAACCGGTGCGGCCCCTGGTCGCGGAGGGCAGGCTGGTCAGGGCCGGCCAGGTGGTGGCGGTCCTCACGGAGGGCTCCCACTGTCCGGCGCCGTGTCTGCACTGGGGGCTGCTGGCGGGCGAGACCTACCTGAACCCGCTGTCCCTGCTCCCCCGCCCGACCGTGCGGCTGCTCCCCTCCTCCGCGCCCGGCGGCCCCTGAGGGAGGCGCGGCCGGGACTCAGCCCCGGACGCCGCGCAGGGCCATGGCGACGGCGGCTTCCGCCACGACACCCGGGTCCTCGGCCGCGCCGAGCTCGATCCGGCGCACCGCCGCGTCGACGACGCCCTGCAGCAGCATCGCGGCCAGCCGGGGCTCCGCCTGCCCCAGGGCGGCCAGCGCCTCGACGATCATCGCCACCAGCCCGCCGTGCGCGGCACGGATCTTCTCCCGGGCCCCGGCGTCCAGCTCGCTGGCCGAGATGGCCACCACAGCCCGGTGCCGGCGGTCGCCCACCAGCGCCAACTGGCTGCGCACATAGGCCTCGATCTTCGCCTCGGGCGACTCGGCCCGCTCCATGGCGGCCTCGATCTCGGCGGCCCACACGGGGAAGTCCACCGCGCACAGCTCCTCGACCACGGCGGCTCGGGAGCGGAAGTACTCGTACACGGAGGACCGGGCGAGGCCGGTCCGCTCCGCGAGGGCGGGGAAGGTCAGCGCTTCCGTCCCGCCTTCGGACAGCAGGGAACGCGCGGCGTCCAACAGGGCGCCGCGCTGCATCGACCGGTGCTCGGCCACGGAGGCCGCTCGAATCCTGGGCACGCGTCCACTCTACGGAGGTCCCGCAAGCTCACCGCCCCACATCGGCCAGCTTCGCGCGCAGTTGCAGCACCGACTTGGTGTGGATCTGGCTGACGCGGCTCTCGGTGACGCCCAGCACGTTGCCGATCTCGGCCAGCGTGAGGCCCTCGTAGTAGTAGAGGGTGACCACCGTCTTCTCCCGCTCGGGCAGCGTGTTGATGGCCCGGGCCAGCAGGCGCCGCAGTTCGCGGTCCTCCGCGACCTCCACCGGGTCGTCGGCGGCCCGGTCCTCCAGGGTGTCCATCAGCGAGAGGCGGTCACCGCCCTCACCGCCGACGTGCAGGAGCTCCTCCAGGGCGACGACGTTCGCCAGGGACAGCTGACTGAAGACGGTGTGGAGGTCCTCCACGCCGATCCCCATCTCCCCCGCGACCTCGCTCTCGGTCGGGGTGCGCCGCAGCTGGGCCTCCAGCGTGGCGTAGGCGCGTTCCACGGCCCGGGCCTTCTGGCGGACCGAGCGGGGGATCCAGTCCAGGGCCCGCAGCTCGTCGATCATCGCGCCGCGGATCCGGGTGATCGCGTACGTCTCGAACTTGATCGACCGCTCGATGTCGAACTTCTCGATGGCGTCGATCAGGCCGAAGACCCCGGAGGAGACGAAGTCGGCCTGCTCCACGTTGGGCGGCAGGCCCACGCTGACGCGGCCCGCGACGTACTTCACCAGGGGCGAGTAGTGCAGGATCAGCTGCTCCCGCAGCCGCTCGTCGCCGGACTCCTTGTACGAGCGCCACAGCACCTCCAGGGACGAGGGTGCGGTGGACCGCACGCCGCCGCGGGCTGCGGGGGGCACCGCAGCGCGGTCAGACCCTGAGGTGTGCTGGGGCATGCTTCGCCTTTGCCGGAGCCGGATTCCTTGGGAGCGTAGCGTGACGGAACTGTCGCGGTGCGCGAAGAGTACGGGATCGCGCGGGGCCTGGACGGCGTCCCGACTCGCGCGGCCGACCCGGGACCGGCGCAGGGCGCACGGTCCCGGCTGCTGCCGCCGGGAGCACCGCGTCTCTCATCGGTTTCACTCTTTCACCGGAACGCCCCAGGTCAACGACCGCCTCGCCGGGCGGCGTCGGTTTGCGTGCGCGTTCCAGGCGTTTGTCTGCTCAACTGCCAGACGTCGCCCTGCCGTTCGACGAACCCCAGAGAGTGAAGTTCGTACAGTCTGCCGATGACTTCATCGGCGCCGGTGCCGGAGGCAAGTGCCAACTCCGCCGCGTCCGCGGGCCGGCCCGCCGGGAACGCTTCGAGTACCCGGGCGGTGTCGCGGTCCAACAGGTCCCGGGCGAGGACCGGTCCGCGCCGTTCGGGGGCCAGCTCCCCGATCGAGCCGACCAGCTCGACGACCTCCGCCGCGTCGGAGACGAGAACGGCCTCGCCCCGCAGCAACTCGTGTACCCCCGCGGAGAGTCCGCTCGTCGCGGGCCCCGGCACCCCCATGGTGAACCGCCCGAGCTGCTGGGCCCGCCGGGCGGTGACCAGGGAGCCGCTGCGGTGCGCCGCCTCCACCACGACGGTGCCCCGGGTGAGGGCGGCGATGACCCGGTTGCGCAGGACGAACCGGCTGGGGGTGGGATGGCTGCCGGGCGGCAGTTCCCCGAGGACCAGCCCTTGGCCTGCGATCCGGCCGAGGAGCCCGGCGTGGCCGCGCGGGTAGGAGACGTCCACGCCGCAGGCCAGCACCGCAACGGTGGCTCCGCCCGAGGCGAGGGCCCCGCGGTGGGCCGCGCCGTCGATCCCGTACGTTCTTCCGCCAGTGTCGTGCGGCGATCGATGAGTTGGATCGAGTGGATGGTTGCAGGTCGCGGAGTAACAGAGGCAAGAGGGCGTGCAACAGGCATGTTGCAGCCAGCGGAGTGCTCACCACACCAGGATCTGAGCACCCTGACACCGGAGCGCGGTGATCAGCGTGAGATGCGTGGTGGTCTCCCTCTCTTTCATTGGGCTAGCAATGTGATCAGGGGAGATAGCCCTGTGACGGGTAGGCAAGGAGCCCTTCCCATCTTGATCAGGTGGCGAGTTCGAGGGCGATGACGGCACGGATGACGGTGGTGATCCGGGTGGTGCGGCAACGGGGCTTCTGCAGGAGCAGCTTTGGCGTCGGCGTCACAACCGCGATCACGCCAAGATCCGCAGCATCGGCGAACGCGCCATGGCCACCCTCAAATGCTGGCCGCGCAGCCCCTTCCCCCGGAACGGGAGCCGATCGGCAGCACGGCGCCGTCAAGGATCACGCACGCCTTCTTCCGCACGGTCGTCATGGCCTATGAAACCTGCCGCAAGGCGGGCGTAGGTGTCGCCGCAGCGCAGATGGGCCAGAACGATTAGGGCCTGCCGGCCACAGGTCAGGCGACGCCACCGGGAGCCGATCCGGCGGCGGTGACCTGCGAGGAGACCGGAAAGGCGGTGCAGATCGAGACCGGACGGGTAGGCAAGCACGCGTGAACTCCTGGCGGACTGGTGATCGTCCGCTGCCGGGGTCCGCCCATCCAACCTCCCGTCAGGTTGGAAACAGCACACTGTGGGGATCAAGCGCGCGTCTGACGATCGATAGACGCTGGTCTTCCGTCATGCATCAACGGTGGTTGTCGGGCATGACAGCCTCCAGCAGGTTTCCAGAGTGAACAGGGTCTCCTACGGCATGACGAACGTGGCGCTGTACTTCGCCCGCGTCACCGCGACGTAAAGCTTCGCCCTGTCTCCGGCCTGGGTGCAGTCTCGGGTCTGGTAGTAGCTGATCATCGGCTTCGTCGGGAAGATGAGCACGCGGTCGAACGTGCTGCCCTTCGAGGTGCCCATGTTCATTGCGTCGAGACCGCATGTATCGGCTCGCTTGTCCCAGCGCAGCACCATAGGTGCGTACTTCTCTGCGTACTCCAGCACGGCCGATTTACTGATCGCGAAGATGCCATCGTGACCAGTCATTTCGATGTTCTTTGACACGGTACGCGCAAGGTTGGGGTACAGATCATCTGCGAAATCACAGATATCCTGGTTGCAGCGGTAACTCTCTACTCGGTTTTCAACGAGGCACAGGTCGGTACGTGTAGCCAACCACTCGACGATTCCGCTCCCCTTGTACTTCGCGTTTTTTGTAGCGTTGTTCGTTGCGAAGGTAGCCTGGCGAGGATCACCAACCACGGTGACGGCAATCGGCGACTTCATCAGAAGGTCCAAGAGTTCGAGGTCGTACCCCGCCATGTCCTGGATCTCATCAATGAAAATGTGGTCGTACATCCGCGAAAGACGGTCGACCACCATACCCTTGCTCAGCCTGTTGGCCTCGAAGGAGAACGCTGATACCCCGTCTCGATATGCCGACTTGCCGCGGTCTAGGTAGTACAGCTGAGGATTGCTTTTGGGGATGTACCTCGAACGCTGTCCAACGAAATTGAGGCCACCCATCATTCCCGCTTCCCCGAGAACAAAGCTCTGATACGGGCGAGCACACTCGTTGAGAAGAAACGTGAACCAGCCCATGACCGTGACGTGCCGCGGTAGCACTCCAGTGCCCGCACTCAGTCGGCTCACGATCTGATGGAGGTTTTCGTTGGTGTAAGTCGTCACCAATACGCGCTTGCTCGGATCGGCAACGACGCAGTCGATGATGTGCTGGGTCTTCCGCGATCCAGCCGCCGCGATGATGGCCAGATTATTAGGCAACTGCATCCCTGATGTATTCCGGCATGTTGATGGTCTGGTCGCTAGAGAAGATCGTTAGAGCGCAGGTTGTCTTTCGATCCTCCATGTACTCAAGCAAGTCTGCTTCGGAGGTAAAGCTCTCTCCGAGGATGGCGTTCATCGCAACTAGCCCGTTCGCCTTAAGGAGTTGCGGCTCGAGGGTCTTGTACGCCTTATCCTGTCCCACGTGAACAGAGATGTTCGGGAAGGCAGTGTGAGAGGCGTACTTTCGCTGCACTTCTGCAGCCTCGGTACCGTCGTTGTCCCTCACGACGGCGACCACATTGCCGGTGAGTGATGCGATATCCAGGAACCGGCGAAATGCCAGTCCGCGAACGCTGATTACGTCTACGCCGTCTTCAATGGGCAGACAGCCATGAACGTCCTTGTAGGCCCGCTGCACGATGAGCTCATCGGATGGCCCTTCCACAAGGATTGACCGTCGAGCAAGCACAAGGCGCAGGGTGTCGTAACCCGACAGCTTACGGAAGTAGTCCTGCGTGTCCGCCGGGAGGCTGTCGAGGCGGAAGCCCTTTGTCGCCGAGAGTAGAACGAGCTTCTCAAGCCCGAGCTTGTTCAGCACGTAGGAACTGTGTGTGGTGATGAAGACCTGCTTGCCGTCGCACTTGTCGCTGATCTTCTTAACCAGCTTGCCCAAGTTGGAGAATGACAGGTGATTCTCCGGTTCCTCAACCAGAACGATGTGCGCGTCTTCAACCTTCTTGTTGAGAGCAAGAAGGATTTTGAGCGTACTCTGCTCTCCCTTGCCGACATACTGAAATGGCAACTCGTCGAGGTGCGGAACGATACTGCTTTCCCAGCTAGACTTCTGCGACACGTCGATACCGAGCGTTAGTTCGCGATCACTAACGTCACTGGGGGCGCCCCGTAGCTTTTCATTGATCTTTACGATCGAGTCGTCTGCTGCAAAATTCTCACGGAGGCTGCGATAGGCGCGCGTTAGCTTTACGCGCTCGTCCGGCGCCAGGTGCGAGTTGATGATTCCGTTCAGGTAGTAGTCGACACCACTCTGAAGGTGAATGTTAGAAGCGTCAATCAGGGAAGCCGTTGCAGGAATGCTGCGGAAGGTGATGCCATTGCCCGAGAAAGCCAGCCAATCGACCTTGTAGTACTCGGTGGGAATCAATCTGACTTGCGTCGGGTCCTTGATGAACTCCTTGTACTCCGGCTCGTAATCTGGGTTAAGCGCAGCACGAATACGCACACCCGACTCATTGGCCTTCAGGAGGTTATTGGTTCCCATCAGCTCAGCAGGCGCAGTTTTACTGTCGAGGAAAAGGTCAATAATAATCTCTGGTGGCCTGGCTTCTCGCCTCTCTCGGAGGGCGGCGATGTACTCGACGGCGGCCTCTTGGTGGAACAGATACGGCGACAACTCCTGGGCAAGGAGTCTGCCTCGCAGCCTGCCTGTGAGCGCAAGGCTGATCGCTTCAAGGATCGTCGACTTGCCGGCGTCGTTATCCCCGACCAGGATGTTCATCCTAGGGTCGAAGTCGAGTTTGAAGTTGCGAAACGCGCGGTAATTCCGAATGACTATCTTCGAAAGCATGTGCCCCCCACTTCAAATCTCTCACCACTCGAAGGCGGGCATTAACGGAATCACTCCGTCACTCGCACCACCACCGCACGCCTTCGAACAAGTGGCGAGGATCGTAGCAGTCATCACTGCGGCTACAGGAGTAGAACCGACAAACTTCTTGACAACACCTATGCATTTGGAACAGATGTGCGAATCCCCCGGCTCGGGGTCTACGCCGCTTGCCCTCACTCGCGCCTCGGGCGACCTCGATGCTGGGGGCAAGCCCCTCCATCGTTCGAGAGCTGCAACGAATACGCCTCTCCCCTAGACGGTGGCCGGTAGCGGGATGTTCTTCATTCCTGAGGGCTAGAAACCCGACTCACCGACGGCCGGCCTCAGCCCTTGGATCGGACACAATCGCTGAGCTGATTCCAACCTGACGGGAGGTTGGGCGGGCCACCTCGGCAGCGGACATGAAGAAAGCCCCTGGCAGACGGGGTCGCGACCAAGATCACCAGCCCGCCAGGAGCTTTAGCGTGCTTATATACCCGCCCGGTATCGATCTCTCCAGCCGTACCCTGCACCACCTCTCCGGTCTCCTCGCATGGCGAACGGACCGACCCCGCCCTCAGCTCCGGCATTCCGGAAGATTCAGCCCCTTCAGCCCCTGTTCCCATGTCCTGGAAACGACGGAAGGCCCGTGACCAGGAGTTTTGAAGTGGAACCAGGTGGCCCGGGGCAGGCTGGGAGCCTGCCTCCGCGCATGTCAGGACGCAGCAATACGTCCGCCAACACCTTCTCCTCGCGTTCCTCGACGCAGAGGAATAGGGGCAAAGTGCGTCACCTGCGTCACCTGCGTCACCTTCTTCTGGCGGCGCGAACCGTCAGGGCAGGCGGCGGCTCCGTGGAAGCGTCCTGACCTTGGCAGCGTCGGCGTCCCGACCCAAGAGAGCGGCATTTTCCAGAGCTAGCCGGTTGAGTGCGGTCGCGTAGATCTCCAGACGGGCCTCCAGGTGGCGGCAGTGCTTACGGAGCTCGGCGTTCTTCTTCTTCAGCTCGGCGTACTCGTCAGCTTGCTGGACGGCTGCTGCCCGTTTGACCTCCGCGCGGGCGACCTCGGCCTGGAACTGGTCCTTGAGGTCGGTGTGCTGGTGGGTGAGGTGCCAGCGTTTGACGTCGGCCTCGACCGCGAGCTGAGTCACGTTCAGACGTCCGTTGGATCTGTGCGGGGTGCCGGCCAGTAGGCGGTTGATGGCGGCGATGATCTCTCGGCGGACGGGGTCGCTCTCGCCGTCGAGTGGGAGAACGGTCATTCCTGGGCTCCGCGCTGGTGGTGTTCGATGATTGCGCGGAGTCGGTCGAGCTCATGCCGCTCGCGCGCGTGACGGATGGGTGGGGCGATGGGGTCGTCGACGATCTCGGCGAGTTCGGCGGCGCGTTCTTTGTTGATCTCGATGTCGCGGTCGGTGCGGGCGAGGCACTGGCAGTTGGGGCGGCAGTCGTCGGTGTCGGGGGTGACCATGGGGTCGTCCGCTGAGCCTCTGAGCTGGCAGGCTGCGACGGTGGGGTTGAGGACGCAGGTCATGCCCTCGCCATGGTGGATCTGCAGGAGCGGGTTGCCGAGCAGGTCGCGCGCCTGCCGCTCGCTGGTCAGGACGCGGCCGGCGAACTCGCGGCTGGCGGCTTGGACGCGGTAGCGGTAGGCGTCGGCGGCAGGTCCGCTGACGTGCTCGCCTGCGAGGAGGCGGCGTTCGTCTTCGGCGATGCCTTCCATGCGGAAGAGCCAGTCCTCGAATGCGTACTCGTCCAGGAAGCCGGCCTCGTAGGAGCCAGCGTATCCCTGCAGCATTTGGGTGTGGGCGTGTCCATACTGGATGGATGCGGCGATCAGGCCGCGGGGCTTGCGCCGGATGAACCAGGCCAGGGTTCGCCGGAAGCGGCTGGCTGCGATCGGTCCACCGGGGTCGGTCGGGATGTGATCCTTTCGGCCCAGCTGCTGGCAGCGCTCGTTGACCCAGGCGATGAACGTGGCCATATCTTCGGCGATGAGGCGGTCTGAGCGGGCTTCGCCGCGGCGTTTCGGTTCCTTGCCGGGTGTCTGCTTGATCGGCATGAGCCGGTTCGGGAAGAGCAGGTGGCTCTTGTGCAGTCGCTCCAGGATCTCAACGGCCCGGGAGACGATCTCGATGACCACCCAGGGGTCCTCACGGACGGTGCCCTCCGGGATCTTGTTGCCGTCCTCGTCCTCGGCGCCCTTGAAGTAGAGCCCCTGGAGCAACCACAAGCTGGTGGCCTTGTCGAAGCTGACACAGCCTCGCCGGAGGTTGAGGACCTCGCCGACGCGGGCGCCCGAAAGGTAGCTGACGATGACGAAGCAGGCTGTGCTCAGCAGCCGAGCCAGCCGCGGGGCCTGGGCGAACGTGACGCGGGGGTGCCAAGGCATCCCGTCCAGCTCGGCGGTGACGGGGCAGTCGAGGTTGATGTCGCCGCTGACGGGCAACCCGGATTCCATGATCATGCGGCCGGACGAGGTGAGCTGAATCGAGTTCGCGCAGTTGAGCAAAGACGCGATGTGGCGCCAGGCAACATCCACAGTGCCGTCGTCGCGGCGGGTGCCGGGCAGGCTCTCGCCCCGGCTGCGGAGCCCGTCGAGGTAGGCCGCGACATCGGCCTGCAGTTCGCCGGGCTTCCGCAGACGCCGTTTGCCCCGCATGCGCTCCGGGCGCCGGGCCAACAGGACCTGGTGCTCTTCCCAGGCGGCCAGGATGTCGTCGCTGAAGTCTTCCAGGAAGCGAATGGCCCACCGCAGCAGCGGCTGCATCGTGTGCTCGCTGATCCGTTTCGTGCGGTTCTCTCGGTCGCCGCGGGTGCGTTCGAGCAGGTCCTTGGTGTCCTCGCCGTCCCAGGGAGGCGCCTCGGGGAGCCGCAGGTAGAACGGCAGAATGCTGCGGTGAACCCACAGCCGCCGGACCTCGGTGATGCGGCGATAGCGCTTGCTAGTGGCGACGCCGTCCGTGTCGAGCGCATCCAGGTACTGCCAGAGCATCTCGTGGGTGACCTGGCGGAACTCGGTGATCCCCTGAGCCACAAACCACTTCATGACGGGCTGCAGGGAACCGTAGAAGAAGATCTCGATTGTGTGGAGCGCGGGCCGGCGCGTTGCCGAGCGCCTCATGGTGCGGGCCTTCGGGTGATTGATCAACTGCCAGACGTAGAACTTCGTGGCCAGTCGCAACGGCTCCGGGATGGTATCGAAGTTCAGGGACTGGGACCGCGCATGGGCCTCGAAGATCCCGGGGTTGAGGTCCCAGCGCATGTCCGCGAAGCGCGACAACCGCGCCGGATTGACGTCACTGGCGATCTCGCGGTTCATCAGCACGATCGTGTCGGGGCCCGGCCAGATGGTGCCTTCCGGAAGTCCTTCGGGAAGGCCGTCCGGCTCGCCGAGCGCGATCGGGGCGGGAGATGTCATCGGATGTCGAGTTCCCTGTTCAGCAGGCGGTCCGCGAGTTTGCGCTCGTCCGGCCCGACGGATCTGCGGGCATCTTCGACGGCCGTGTCGTCCGCCTGGTCCAGCAAGTCGGCCAGCTGTGCGTGCGGGCCGGCGAATCGCTCGGCCCACTGCAGCTTGCTCATCTGCTCGCGCCGCTCGGCGAGCCGGTCATGCACGACGACCTGCAGCGGAAGGTGTCGGGGCAAGGCCCTGGCGCATTCGCAGTCCAGGCAGAGCAGGAGCGAGGCCCGGCAGGGCTCCCCCGGGTTGTAGGGGCCGTTGTTGTTGTCGGTGCAGGCCCCCAGCACCGTATCCAACTCCCCCGCGATCATCTTCTTGAGCACCATCGGCTCCAGCCCCATCTCGGCGGCGACCTCGTCGGCGTTCTCCTGCGCGTGGGCCACCTGCTCAGGGCTCATAGTGATGATCTTGGACCGGGCCCGTGCCTTAGCGACCTCGGTGTTCAGGACCTTGGCGACGACCGCGCGGTATTCGTTGATGTTCCCGCGGTTGCGGACTAGGTAGCGGGTCGCTGTCCGCCGGGTGTGGGCGACAGGCTTCTGGTGGAGCTCGAGGTAGGTCATCCGCAGCGTCTCCAGCCGCAGCGGCCGCAGCGGCAGCGGCTGACCCTCCTTGTCCACCTCGTCCGCGGGCAGCTGCCAGTCCCGGCCGAGCTTGCTGATCAGAGCTCCGTCCGTCGGGATCGGGCGCCATCCGCGGCCCTTGGCCTTCCCCGGACCACCGCCGGTGACCATGTAGGCGACCAAGAGGCGGTTGCCGCCGGCGAAGTGCCTGGCCCGTACGGTCAGTTCGTGGACCAGGACGTAGAGGCCGAAGGGCGTGTGCAGGATGTCCCGGGTGGAGAGCTGATCAGGTTGTTCAGGGATGCTGATCCAGTCCGGGACCTCGGTCAGGGCAAGGTCCATGTAGGCCCGGCTCTGACGACGCGGCTTGCGCAGGCCGACGATCGCCGTGCCTGACCCGACGCCACCGTCCGCCCGGTGGTGGGCGGCCGTCATCTTCAAGATCGGCTCCGGATTCTGGCCCGTCATCACGCCGAACAGCACTGCGGCGGCGGCGATTTCCTCCGGGGTCAGATGGAGCCATCCGACGATGTCCTTGACCTTTCCGCGCTTCATCACCCAGGGCTCGGGCGCGTAGGCAACGACCTTCCCGGACTTGCGCGTTCGGCGGGGAACGTCGCCGACGCGATCCAGGTGGTCGAGGATCTGCAGTCTGCGCCGCAGGTGGAGATCAGTGCTGACGTCGAGGTCTCCCGCACGGAACTTCACCAGCAACTCACGGTTGCTGCGGATCCGTGTCTCCGCCGAGCGCAGGGCCGTCCGCGCGGCCTGCGCGATCCTCTTCAGCTCGTCTCGGCTATAGCTGTGGGCCGGCTCGCCCTCGGGCCGGGCCGGTAGTGCCCCAGCGAGCCGGCCCGCCAGAGCGTCACTGATACCCACCACTCGAAGCAGCAGCAACCGCAGATCTGCCAGCTCGTTCGAGGCGGTCTTAATGCCCTCGTCCTTGCGCTGGTCGTAGAACCCCTCAAAGTGCTCGGGGGTGACCTCGGCCACGCTCCGCGGGACCGATTTCAGGCCCGAGAGGTAGCGGTCGAACCCCATCAGAGCCAGGTAGGACTTCCTGAACGAGTGGAGGGATGTCAGCCCCGCTCCGGGTGCGGTGCGGCCGACCAGGGCCGCGATCAGCGGCTCACGCACGGCTTCGGGCATGGCCAGCTCCGACACATCGAAGTCGACCCGGTCCTCGCCATCCTGGCTGTAGCACCGCACGACCCGGCGGCCGTCCTTGGCCGTCATCAGCCCAAACCGGGTCCTGGGCCCACTCGGCAGGGCGGCCCGCCGTCCCCGGCTCACCGGGACCCCACCAGCGGATCGGTGCGGACCCACGGGTGGTCGGCGAACACATCCGCCATGAACGACGCGACCGGGAAGCCGTCGGCGTGAGCCAGCAGCGTTTCCACCTCCAATGTCCGGAAGGGCTCGAGGTAGACACTCTTGGTCACCTCAACGCTGCGATGCCCGAGCATCGTCTGAACCAAGTGCCAGGTGTTGCCGACCTCCTCGCGGAAGTCGCGCTGTTCGTCCTCGGTCAGGTGCCCAAGCTGTGCATACTTGATCAACTTGCCGACCGCGAACCACCTCAGCGCGAACGAATGCCGCAGCATGTGAGCGGTGCAGCTGAAGTTCTCCAACCCGAGCGACTCGATCCGCGCATTCGCGACGTCGAAGGTGTGCTCCCAGCCGCCGCCGTCACGCGGCAGGCCGTCCTCGTTCAACCACAGAGCCACGGGCTCAAGCCCCTGCGCAGTCTCGCGGAACAAAAGCATCCGGGTCTGCGGCCCGAGGTCGTTCCACTCCTCCCGCTGGGAACCGCCGTCGGCAGAGGACATCGTCACCGAATGCCTGCCGTGAAGGGCCCGCACGATGCGCCGGTTGGCGATCCGCTCGTAACGGCCCGCGGCCTGGGCCCGCCGGATCGCGGCCGCCCTGGCGCCTTCGACGTAACCGAGCACCCCGCGCAGAGAGGACCTCGGCATCCAGTACTTGTGCCCGTACCCACCCTTCGCGCAGGCTTCGGCGAGCTCGCAGGTGAAGAAGCCCCGCCGCCGGTCGTAGGCGGGCAGCTCGGGCAGCACCACGCTGGCCCACTCCGAGACGCGCAGACCATTGCCGTAGAGGCCGTCGCAAAACGCGCGGTCCCGCTGCTCGTTGCGTCCCTTCCACCACGGATCCGGCCGACCATGGAGATCGAAGCCCCGGATGCCCAGGTCCACCCATCGGGTGTAGCCCCCAGGATCGAGCCACTTGACGTCCGCGTGCCGGACGATGCTCGGCGGGTCCATGTCCGCAAACGGATCGGCGACCCCAAAACGCGCGGCCACCTTGTAGAACTTCTTCAGCCCGGCGAAATCACGGGCGAACGTCCCGGTCTCCACCGTGTCCTCGTTCGCAGGATCCGTGACCCGCCAGAACAGGAACTCGGATGCCACCTCGTCATCGGCATCCCACCAGTTCACACCGGTCGTGAGCAGGTAATTCAGCCACACCACCAGCGAGTACGAGTAGTCCCGCTGGGTGCGCCAGGCCAGTCGCCGCCACTTCGGCGACCCCAGGCAGTAGTTCACCCTCAGATCGGGCCGACCGTCGGGACCAATCACGAAGCGCTGGCCGTCATGTACATCCAGGCTCCCCGTACGAGCGGCGCTGCCTAGCAGCACTTCCCCGAGTAGCTCGGCCACAGCGTCCTCCGTACGGCTCGGCGCGTACCGATGAAGCTGCCAACAACGGGCACTCTGCTCTAACTCCGCCATGTGAGTGACCTTAGCGAGCAGTAGCAACAACTGTCACTGGATACAGAACTGCGGCCGCGCCGGAGACGACGACCCAGCCCCGCTCGGCCAGGCCGGCCGCCAGGGTCTGCGCCATGTGGGCGCCGTACGGGGTACAGGCCCGGGCCCCCACGACGGCCACCGAACGCAGCGCCCAGGCCCGCAGGTCGGGCCGGCCCCGCAGCCACAGCCCGACGGGCCGGGCGTCGGCGAGGTCGTCGAGCTGCGTCGGCCACTCCGCGGATCCGGGACACACGAACCGGCCCCCCGCCGCGGCGGCCAGCTCCAGGTCCCGTCGCGGGTCGGCGAGCGCGGCCCGTCTGCGGTACCCGGCGAGCCGGTCCGGCCGCACCCCGGTGAGCACGCCGGCCCCCCGCTCGGGGCCCGTCAGCAGCCGCATCAGCCCCACGGCGCCGTGCTCCCGCAGCCAGCGGCCGCCGCGCTCCTCGCCGGGCTCCAGCACCCGGGTCAGCGCGGCCCGCGCCAACACATCCCCCTCCCACCCGGGCTCCGATCGCGGCCCCGGCCGCCTCCCGGCCGGCCGGCCGGGGCCGGACTCGGGCTGCGGCCCCCGTTCCGGAGGACGGACCGGGTCCGGCTCCGCGTTCGACTGCGGCCCCGGAGCACGGCACGGTTCCCGCTTCCGCTCCCGCACGGGTTCCGGCTCAGGCCGCCACCCCGGCTCCGGCCCGGGTCCCCGCTCCGGCGGCCGGCCCGGGCCGGACTCGGGCTGCGGCCCCGGCGCACGGCCCGCCTCCCGCTCCGCCCCGGGCTCCGGAGCCGGCTCCGGCAGAGGGACCGGGCAGCAGACCGGCTCCGGCTGCGGCGCCGGCAGGTACTCCTGACCCGGTGGATGCCCCGGTGCCCGCTCCTGCGGCCGGACCTGCCCGCGCTCCCGGCGCCGCTCCGCGCCGTCCGTCCCGGTCATGCCGCGGCCCCCGGCTCCAGCGCCGCCCCGCGGGCGATCCCGGTCCGCAGTTCCAGCGCGACGGCCACGTCCAGCGCTTCCGGCCGGTCCCGCCCCCGCAGGTCGGCCACCGTCCAGGCGACCCGCAGCACCCGGTCCAGGCCGCGGGCGCTCAGCAGCCCGCGCTCCAGGTCCCGCTCGGCCTGGGCCAGCGCGCCGGGATCCACCGGCCACCGGGTGCGCAGCTCCTGCCCGGGCACCTCGGAGTTGAGCCGCCAGGGGGTTTCGGCGAGCCGGAGGGCCGCGCGCTCCCGGGCCTCGCGGACCCGGTCGGCGACGACCGCGGTGGACTCCCCGCGGCCGCCCTGCCGGAGCAGGTCGGAACGGGTGACCGGCTCCACCACCACCCGCAGGTCCACCCGGTCGAGCAGTGGCCCCGACAGCCGGGCCTGGTAGCGCCGGATCACCGAGGCGGGGCATTCGCACCCCTGCCCCTGCAGGGTGTGCCGCCCGCACGGGCAGGGGTTGGCCGCGAGGACCATGAGGAACCGCGCGGGCAGCCGCACCACCCCGGCGGCTCGCGCGATCACCACGTGCCCCGACTCGAGGGGCTGGCGCAGCGCGTCCAGCGCCCGGCCGTGGAACTCGGCGGCCTCGTCCAGGAACAGCACGCCCCGGTGGGCCAGGGACACGGCGCCCGGCCGGGGGATCCCGTTCCCGCCGCCCACCAGGGACTGCATCGTGGCGGAGTGGTGGGGCGCGCAGTAGGGCGGCCGGGCGACCAGCGGCTCACCGGGCGGGAGGATCCCCGCCACCGAGTGGACGGCCGTGACCTCCACCGACTCCCGGCGTCCGAGCGGCGGCAGGATCCAGGGCAGCCGCTCGGCCAGCATCGTCTTGCCCGCCCCGGGCGGCCCGCTCAGGAAGAGGTGGTGACCTAACCGGGCGGAATTGCATTGGATGCACGATCGGAAAGGGCTCCACCTGCGTGAGCTGTGAGGATGCTAGGCCCTACCTACAGCGACTGCCAAGCGTCTGAGCTGCCGCTTTGCCGGTGATCGTGCATTGGGTGCATGATTCGGTCACTCAACGGCAAGGGGGTTCGGGTGGGTGGAGGAGAGTCGGAGCCCGCGGGGTCCGCTCGGCTGCAACTGGTCTCTGGAGTGGCGCTACTGCACCCGGAGGACGCCGTCTTCGAGGCGATGCTCGATGGGTGGCAGGCCCAGCAGCGTGGAGGCCGACGCCTGGCGGAGAAGACGGTCACGGACCGCATAGCCCGCGTGCGGGCCTTCACCGAGTTCGCCGGCGAGTACCCGTGGCGGTGGAACGCGGCTCACATGGATGAGTGGTCAGTCCACCTGATCGCCGAACTGCACCGAGCCGAGTCCACGATCCGCAACTATCAGGGGATCATCCGGGGCTTCTGCGACTTCCTGATCAACCCGCACTACCGGTGGGCCGAGGAGTGCGAGGCTCGGTTCGGTACGCACCCGGTGCAGATCTGCCATGAGTGGAACACCGTCGCTCACCTCGTCGAGTACGAGGGCGACGCGGAACGACGGCCGTTCACACGCGAGGAGCTTCAGAGGTTCTTCGACTTCTGCGACGACCGGGTCGACCAGGCCATCCGGAAGGGCCGCAAGGGCGCCATCCACGCCTACCGAGACGCCACGCTGTTCAAGGTCATGTATGCCTGGGGCCTGCGCCGGACCGAAGCGTCCCGCCTGGACGTGACGGACTTCCACCGCAACCCCAAAGCACCCGAGTTCGGTCGGTTCGGCGGGCTGCAAGTCCGCTACGGCAAGCGGACCCGCGGGTCGGCCTATCGGCGCCGAGAAGTGATGTCCCTGATGGACTGGGCGGTCGAGGCCGTCGAGGACTACATCCGCAACATCCGCCCCCGGTTCGGCTTCCCGGACCATCCGGCGCTCTGGGTCACCGAGCGAGGCAGCCGCCTGCGGCCGCGCGAGATCGACGACCGCTTCGCCGACTACCGCAAGGAACTCGGTCTCGCCGAGGAGCTCGTCCCCCACTGCCTGCGGCACAGCTACGTCACGCACCTGATCGAGGACGGCGCCGACGAGACGTTCGTGCAGAAGCAGGTCGGCCACCTCTACAAGTCCACGACCGCGATCTATACGTCTGTCAGCGGCGACTTCATGAACACGATGATGCGCCAGTACCTCGACGTCACCCTGAAGGGATAGCGATGACCGCCAAGCTCGACTTCCGCTGGCACCTGCGTGAGCTCATGGCAGCTCAGGGGATGTACTCAACCTCTGCACTGCGGCCCCTCCTCGCCGAACGCGGCGTCGACCTCTCGACCAGCCAGGTCTATCGACTGGTCACCGAGAAGCCCGAGAGGCTGAGCATGAAGGTGCTCATGGCCTTGCTGGACATCCTCGGCTGCCCCATGGACCAGCTCATCGAGCCCATCACCACGGCCGCACGGACGCGCAAGGCAGCCGGCGGCGACACCGCCGCCGACCCGGGAGTCGGCTCCTTCCGGCCGAAGCGGGCCCGCATCAAGGGAACCGACTCGTGACCTCGCCGGCTCAGGTCGGCCCCGCGCTGGCCGCCGAGACTCGCTGGGACGAAGTGGCCCCAGTGGTCGCACTGGTCCAGGGCCTCGAACCGGGTCTGCGCGAGGCCGTGATCCGGGACCTGCTGAAGAACTTCTGCGTGTCGCGGGTCAAGCGGCGCCGCCTGGTCCGCGCCCTCTATGAGAACCCTGAACTCCTCACCTGCGGAGAGCCCCGGGGGCCGATCGCCGTCGACGACTTCATCCACCGCCTGGTCGCCGCGGGCGCCAAGCGGGTGGTCGTTCCGCTCTGCCCGCTCTGCCGATCGGACTGCACCCTCGACAGCACCCTGAACGGCCAGCGCGTCTGCCTGCCCTGCAAGACCAAGTTCCGGGCCAACACCCGGCCCTGCACGTCGTGCGGTTCGACCCTCAACGTCAACTGCCGCGACCGCCAGGGACGGCCGGTCTGCCTACCCTGCCGCCCCGGACACGGCGAGGACCCCGTCGCCCGGCTCGTCGGGCAGATCTCACCTCTCACCCCGGGGGTTGCAGTTGACCGGCTCCAGGAGGCAATCCGTGCATCGAACAAGCAGCCGTATGCCCTGCTCAAGGTGTCGTGGGAGATCGAGGACCGTCCTGGTCTGCTGACCGGCGAGGGGGCCGAAGGCTCTCCTCACCTGATCCGGCTCCTCGAACGAGTCACGGCGCTGGGCGCGAGCCGTGTCGTGCTGCCGCCTTGCCCGCAGTGCTCCGAGGAGCATCCCCTGCACTTCAAGAGCGGTAGTCAGCGGGTCTGCCGCCGCTGCTACGACAGGCTTGAGCGGACGGAGCAGTGCTCCGGCTGCGGGGAGGATCGAGTCGTGGTCGGCCGCACCGAAGCCGGAGCGGCCCTCTGCGGCACCTGCAACTCGAAGAACCCGGCGAACTTCGAGAAGTGCATCCGCTGCGACAGGACAGCGCCTGTTGGCCGGCGCACTCCCGAAGGCGTCCACTGCCGAGCCTGCTATCGACTCCCCGTTGACCTCTGCTCGGTCTGCTGCCGCCGACGACCCTGCATCGGGGCGAGCACAAGCTCCCCGATCTGCGACTCGTGCTCCCAGGTCAGGCGCCTGTGTCACCGCTGCGGCCGAATCCAGAAGGCTCGGGCCCGGGTTCCCGAAGGTCACCTGTGTCAGTCCTGCTTCGCCAAGGATCCCGTCGCCTTCCGTACTTGCGCCGACTGCGGAGAGGTCGCGGTCCTCTGGGGACACGGCCTCTGCCCCCCTTGCGCATGCCGCAACCGGGTCCGTGAACTCCTCGTCGGCCCCGACGAGGCGATCCGCCCTGGCATGGATCCCGTATTCACCGCCCTGACCGGCACGGAAAACGCCCGAACGGTCCTGAGGTGGCTGGAGCCCGGCCGGAAGGCAGCCGAGGTGCTGGCCCTGCTCGGCACCGATGACGCGCCGATCAGCCACGAGACCCTGGACCGTCACACGCCGAACAAGTCCGTCCAGCACATCCGCGAGGTCCTGGTCACCGCCAGGGTCCTCCCCGCTCGGGACGAGCACATGATCGCCCTTCTGGCGTCCGTCGAAGCGTCTCTGGAGAGCATCGCCGACCCCGAGGACCGCAAGCTGATCACGGCCTTCGCCCGCTGGGACCGCATCGGTCGCCTTCGGCACCGACTCAGCGGCCGGCACGCCACTTATCACCAGATCCGGTCCGTCCGCTGCGAGGTCAAGGCCGCCATCCGCCTCGCCGCCTGGCTACGGCAGCAGGGCACTGAACTGGGCGAATGCCATCAAGGCCACATCGACCGATGGCTGGTCGCCGGAACGAGCGTCTGCCTGCATGCCCGCCCCTTCGTCCGGTGGGCAGTCGCCAACCACCACGCCAAGGGCCTGGAGATCCCGCCGCCCGAGCGAATCCATCCCACCGAACCACTCGACACCGAACGGCGGATCGCTCTGGCCGAGAAGCTCCTGACCGACAGCTCCATCCGGCTCGACGATCGTGTTGCCGGCCTGCTGGTTCTCCTCTTCGCCCAATCGCTCGCGACCGTCGCGGCCCTTCGCACAGATCAGGTGATCCGAGACGATCGCGGAGTCCACCTCAGGCTCGGCGACGAACCGCTCCACCTCCCAGGGCCTCTCGGCGTCCTGGTCGACGAGCTCGTTGCCGCACGCCGGAGCCGGGCCATCATCGGCAGGAAGGCCCCGAACCCGTGGCTCTTCCCGGGCAACCACCCCACCCGCAACCTGACCCCCGCCACGCTGATGACCCGGCTCAAGCGACTCGGCGTTCGAGCACGAGCCACCCAACACGCAGCCTTGCGGGACCTCGGCGCCGAACTACCGGCCACCGTGATCAACCGCCTGCTGGGAATCAGCATCATCTCGGTTGATCGTTGGAGGGACGGTGGTGAGTACGGCGCCTACGCGGCAGAAATCGCTCGCCGTTGACGCGTTTTGGGTAACATCTGATATTCGTACCTACCGATACCGTTACGCGTCGATAGCGAGCCTGCTAGTTCACGATGACGCCGAATCGCCGCCATGGTTTACGACCCTGGAGGCGCCTCCGGATTCCAGCCCGCTCGTCATCACATGTTCTAGTTCGTCAAAACTCGCATCGCATGCCCGCAGGAAAGCTGCGATCAACCGGCGCATATGACCGAACGAGTCCCGACCTAGCCCCAAACGCCCAGCCACGAGCGGATCAATTTCTCTGCCCTTAACCAACCGCTCGAAAATGAAGAGATCGAGCTGCCGTGGAAGCACCCGTGCAACTGGGGCATCACTCTTGAGTCTCCAGCAGAGTTCAGCCAGCGAGCTCGAGTATTGCGGCGGTTCGGGAAGGAAAGCGCCAATCGCTTCGGTGCGAATTTCGGGCGCAACCTTGGCAGCGGAAAGCACGCCAGCCATATATTTGTCGACGGCGTCTGAAATTTTCCTCATCTGATGCATGGGGACAGCGCCTTCTGCCAGTCGCTCAGAAACAAGACTGTCCCAGTCGCTGCGATTAACAGTGACGGCAGTGGAAGCAGCTGCCACGAGTTTCAGAGTGAGGATGCTGACACTTTCAGCTGCCAGCCACCTAACGGCTCGGGCTTCATCGTCCTGAATTCGCGGGGTCCAATGTTGACCAATGCCCTGCAGGAGATCAATCAGCTGCTTGATGGCCAAGAAGGGTTCGAGGAACAGTACTTCCCCACGGAGGAACTTGAAGGACCTATCCAGCGCTGCTTCGCGGCGACACAAGTCGCGGATCTCTCGCTCCAGGTGAAGTGCGCCAACGCCATGCGCTCCAAGATCCGTCAATTTTCCGACGGCATTTCCCTCGCGACGTTCGAAGTCCTCAAGGCTCTGCGCAGTTACGCCAAGGCTGCGACCAAGGTGTCTAATGCGGCCAGTGACGCCCCTGGCCATCGTGAGCTCTGCGGCATCAGCACCGACAAGCTCGCGGAGCCCGCGAAGCCAGACGATGCGATCAAGCGGCTTCTCGGTGTTCTTTCCGGTGCCAGATTTCACTTCACCGATGTATTTAACCTGGGAAAGGTGAGGCGTGAAGTCAAAAGCGAAGAGGTCGAGATCGGTCACCACGAGCGGCTCTTGATAGTACCGCTCAAGGTTGACTCCATACCGCGAATAGAAGCCCTCCCAGAACCAGAGCTGGGCAACCCGAGCTTCCAGCAGTTCGCCGGCCTGTGGTGCCTTGGGGGTCGCAGGCCTGCTACCGCCCGAACGGGCTCTCGTACCTGACTGCACGCTGGACCTCCTTCCTCAGTTCAAGAATCGCGGAGGTGGTGATCTCGTCACTGGCCGCGTCGTCAGTCAGCTTGGAGCGGTCTTCCTCCGGAGTGACGAACAGCCCGGGGGCATTTTCCACCTTAAGGGAGGAGGACCCTCCGGGAATGCTTGCGACACTCGCCTTAAGCCAGTCGAGACCGTCACGGACGATCTCCTTCTTGATCAGTTTGAGGAATGCCCGGCCGTTGGGAAGTTCCTCTACACGCACGACGCCGGCAGCTTCCAGAAGGTGATAGTCGGTGCCGATATTGGTGGCAGGACCGACGGAGCCAGCATTGAGTAGCTTCGATACGAGCACTACCGGGTCATTGATTCGCCCTTTGCTCAGCATCGCCTTCTCACGCCCAAAGAGGATGTGAGCGATGAAAAGCTTGCGCAGATGCAGTGCCTCGGTAGTCGTCGATTGATCGTCTAGGGTCTGCACCAGCGGCGAGAAGACATAAGTTTGCCGGAGCGGCACTCCTGAAGCATTTGACTTTACCGTGCCGGTCTGAATCAATCCGACCTTGCGGGCACTCTTAAGAATGTTGACATCCCCGCCGACCGTATCAAGGGTCGATCCGGGTCGCGTTGTTGCCTGCTCGCAAATAGACAGGAGGGCGTCACGCTCCCCCGGGGGAAGGTTGCGAAGAAATGAAGCGATCTGGATCTGACTGGTCCCCCAGACGTGGGGGTTGAAGACCACTTCTTCGTTCAGATCGCTTGATCGAACTCGACGGTTGATCGACGTTCCCAGGGAGAGTTCGAACCCTCGGAGGGCAGCGGCGTCCGAAATCCCTCGCTTCACAATCTGGTCAAGGTGCTGGGTCTTGGTGAGTGGTGCCCACGATGCGATCTCGATACTGTGCAGAAGCGCCAGCTCTTCCTCGGAAGGTTTCAGCGTGTCCAAGACCCTGAAGGTCTGCTGAATTACCGTTCCGGAGACCCCGACGAACTCCTCGATGCTCTTGACGGCCCCGTCGATGTCAACTTCGAAGTCGATCACGCCTGCTTGCTTGAGTTGCGGAAGGACCTGGAGCGTCAGAATACTCTCAGGAATCCCAGACAACCTTGCGAACTGTCGAATAGCGTCCCGGTTAGTCATCCGGCCGTATCCGTGCATGCGGGACGCGAAGTCCATTGCCTGACCGGCCAAGAGCAGCGTTGCGATATCGGCCCGGATGACGTTGTTCGTCACCAAGGGAGCCTGTTGCTGCAGAAACAGGACGGCCCGCCCCAACCGACGTTCCGTCGCGGCAGAGTCACTCTGCCCAGTCGTTGTCACGACACGCGCCCCCTAGCCCCTCAGCTTGACTTGTCATCCTAGAGCGCCGGGGCCGCCACTCTCAGCTGTTTCCTCAGTACCCATCCGGCCCATCCCGGCCTCCACGGCTGCTTCGCCCGCAGAGGCCCTCAAGCGCCGCCAGGCGCTGCCAGGCGCTGCCAGGCGCTGCCAGGCACCAGCCTCGGGCGCGAGGCCGCCCCTACCTAGCCGGCGGCTCCCACTGCGTGCCTCAGGGGGCATTGCGCAGCTTCTGATATCCGCCTCTACCAATACCCGCGGCCGCCACCTCCAGGGCCCGGCGCGCGCCGAGCTGTCCGGCCACGTCGGCGAGGTCGGGGACCTCGGCGCAGTCGCCCCGGCCCGTGCGGCCCGGGGTGATGCCGGTGCCGAGCCCCGCCCCGGGGAGCACCAGCCCGGCCAGCATCGGATCGGGCCGCCCCGGCGGGCCGAGGTGCTCCTCCTCCGGGACGGCGCCACCCGTCAGTACCGCGATCAGCTGACGCAGGCTGCGTACGCCGAGCACGGACACATCGGGGACGAGCGCGGCCTCGGCAGCGCACTGCTGCGGGACGACCACCTGCCGGTAGCCGGCCTCCGACGCCGCGAGGACGGCGGGCAGGATCCCCCGGACCGGTCGGACCCGGCCGTCCAGGCCGAGCTCGCCGACCAGCACGAGATCGGCGATCGCCGCCGGATCGACCACCTCGGCGGCCCCCAGCACGGCCGCCGCGACGGCGAGGTCGAAGCCGGCGCCGGACTTCGGTACGGAGGCGGGGCTCAGCCCGACGGTGAGCTTCTTCTGCGGCCAGGCCGCCCCCGAGTTCACGACGGCGGCCCGCACCCGGTCCCGGCTCTCGACCAGGGTCTTGTCGGGCAGTCCCACCAGGGTGAAGGCGGCCACTCCCGGCTCCAGGTCGGCCTGGACCTCCACCACCACGCCGTCGACGCCCACCAGGGCCACGGAACAGGCTCGGGCGAACCCCATCACGCCACCCCCCGGACGTGTTCCACCACGGGGGCCCCGCGCCGCGGCAGCACGACCCCGACGAGGTCGATCCGCACCCCGCCCGGGGGCGGTCCGCCGTGGTCGACGAGCCAGCGCCCGGCGAGTCCGCGCAGCCGCTCCGCCTTGCCGGGCCGCACCGCGGCCATGGGGTGTTCGAAAACGCCCGCCCGGCGGGTTTTGACCTCGCAGACGACAAGGGCATCCCCGTCCCGCGCCACGATGTCGATCTCCCCGCCGCGACACCGCCAGTTCCGCGCGATCACGGTCATCCCGGCCTCGGTCAGCCGGCGCGCCGCCAGCTCTTCGCCGTACCGCCCCAGCGCCTGCCGTGCCACGTCCTTCGTGTCCATTCGGCACCACCTCCGGCACCGACGGTCCCGCGCCCCCGCCCACCCTGTGGATCTTGGTGGACAACCGCGGCGTTGTGGATAACCCGGTCACCCTCAGGAGGGAGGGCGGCGGCGCACCGGACGGCGGTCGACGGCCCGGCGGTCAGCCGCTCGGCGGCCGACGGCCCGGTGGTCAGCCGCTCGGGAGTTCGAGGTCGCTCTTGTTGAGCTCCTCGATGTTCACGTCCTTGAAGGTCAGCACCCGTACCTGCTTCACGAAACGGGCCGGCCGGTACATGTCCCAGACCCACGCGTCGGCCATCGAGACCTCGAAGAAGACCTCCCCCTGGACCGAGTGCACCTGCATCTCGTAGTCGTTGGTGAGATAGAAGCGGCGTTCGGTCTCGATCACGTACTTGAACAGCCCGACGACGTCGCGGTACTCCCGATAGAGCTTCAGCTCCATCTCGGTCTCGTACTTTTCGAGGTCCTCGGCACTCATGGCATGTTCCCCTTCAGCCGTGCGTCCCCCTATTGTGCGCCAGGCCCCCGCACCCCTAAACGATTTCCGGGGCCAGGACCACCGGCGCACCCGGAGGGCCGTCGTCGAGCAGCGTACGGAGCAGCTCGGCGAGTCTGGTCGGGTACACCGTCTCACGGGCCGACAGCAGTTCCCCGTAGGTCCACCACCTCGCTCCGCTGACGCTGCGCCGCTCGAGTTCGGTGAGCCCGCCCAGCTCGGTCGCGGTCCGGGCGGTACGGGCCAGGAAGTACCACTCGTCCTGCTCCCAGCGGCGCCCGTCGAACGGGAAGGAGCAGTACCGGCGCCACAGCACCGGCCCGAGCTCGACCTGTGTGATCCCCGTCTCCTCCGCCAGCTCCCGCAGCGCGGCCTCCTCGCGGCTCTCCGCTCCCTCCAGGCCGCCGCCCGGGGTGAACCACCAGGTCTCGGCCGGATCGGCCGGTTCGAAGCCGTGCAGCAGGAGGATCCGGTCCGCGGGGTCCAGCAGGACCACCCGCGCGACCTTGCGCACTTCGGGGGCGGTCGCCGGGTCAGCCGGCATCGGCCCGCTCCCTGCGCCGCTCGCGCCCCAGGACCCGTACGAGCGGCCCGTACGCGGCCCCCAGCACGACCAGCACGGCTCCGGCGGCCACCGCCGCCACCTGGAGCGGCAGCGGCCCGGGCCGGGACACGCCGCCGGGCAGCGCCTCGTACGTCTCCGGCCGCTCCAGCATGCCCGCGGAGGGCCAGGCGAGCGCGTCGACCCGGCCGCTGACCGCCGACCGCGGCACGGTGCCCTGCCCGGCCTCCTGGAGGTGGGACCGGGAGTCCAGCGAGGCGTCCCGCCGGTCGCCCAGCAGGAAGAGGTTCCCCTGGGGCACCGTGACCTCGAAGGGCATGCCGGGGGCGGCCTGCCCGGGCGGCACGGCCGGACCGGGGTCCGGACGGGTGTCGTCGATGTAGGGCTCGTCCAGCGGCGTTCCGTTCACGGTCAGCTCACCGGCCGCGCCGCAGCACTTCACGGTGTCGCCGCCGATGCCGACGACCCGCTTGACCATGGGCAGGTCGCTCCAGTCGGTGTCGGTGAACACGACCACGTCCCCGCGGCGCACCTCACCGCCCCCGATGCGCTGCGCCAGCACCCGGTCGCCGGGCCGCACCGTGGGCATCATCGAGTCGGTCGGCACGGTGTAGGGGCGGTAGACGAGCGCCCCCCACACGAAACCGCCGAGGAAGAGCGCGAAGCCGACGGCCACGGCGATCCCCGACAGCACGTTGCCGAGACCACCGTGGCCGTTCCTGCCACCGCGTATTGCTTGTGTTCCGCCCATTACAGCGCCCCCACACTCGGAGATCGTCGACCTGGGCGGCACCCTACCGGGCGGTACGACCGCTGGTCAGCCTCCGGCGGCGCCACATCACGAGCGGTACCGCACCGGTGAGACCCAGTGCGGCCGGGCCCATCCCGACCGGCGCCAGCCCGGACGCCCCGAGGCCGAGCGCGGCGGTCGCGGCCTGGTTGCCGATGCCGGGCTGGTCGAAGGTGTCCGGGATCGGCAGGGTGGACCAGCGGGTGATCGGCCACGCGACCACCACGGCCCGCCCGACGACCTTGTCGACCGGCACGAAGCCCTTGGTGGAGTCCTGCATGTGGTAGCGGGAGTCCTGGGAGTTCTGGCGGTGGTCGCCCATCACCCAGATATGGCCCCGGGGCACGGTGATCGGGCCGAACGGCATGTCGTCGCACGGGGTGTTGCCGGGGAAGATGTACGACTCGTCCAGCTCTTTGCCGTTGACGACGACCGGTCCCCCCTTCTTGCACTCGACCGTGTCCCCGCCGATGGCGATGGTCCGCTTGATCAGGTCCTTCTCCTCCGCGGAGGGCATCAGACCGATCCAGCTCAGCGCCTTCTGCGCGATGTTGGGCTCCGGGGTGGGCTCTCCGGACAGCCAGGCCGCCGGGTCGTGGAAGACCACGACCTCTCCGCGCTCGGGCTCGGAACCGAACCAGGGGGTCAGCTTGTCCACCAGCACCCGGTCGCCCCGCTGCAGGGTGTCCTGCATGGAGTCGGACGGGATCGAGAACGCCTGCACCAGGAACGTCTTGATCAGGAGGGCCAGCAGCAGGGCGATGCCGATGAGGAGCGGCAGCTCCTTCCAGAACGAGCGGTGCGGATGCGCCGCGGTACCGCCGTCCTCGGCCTCGCGCTCGACGGCGTCGTCCGGCCGCTCCTCGCCCTCGTCGCGTCCGGATCGTGCGCCTACCGCCACATCCCCCACATCCACTCCTCACTCGGAAATCGCCGCCCGCCGAAATCAGACGCGGGCCCTCCCCTCCCCTAACGAGCGGGAGTTCCCTAAGGCGCGGGAGACCGAGGACACACTATGCGAACGGCGTGTCCCGTCCGCGCCCACGGCGGTCGCGTCCCCCGCGGCGTGCCTGATCGGGCACCGTGCGGAAGGTCGCGGGCTGTTCCAGCCGGCGCCAGTGGCCGAAGGGCCAGGCGATCACGACGGCCTCGCCCACGACGCCGTTCTCGTCGATGGTGCCCTCGAAGGCCTCGTCGAGGTGGAAGCGGGAGTCCGCCGACCTGGCCCGGTGATCGCCCATCACGAACAGCCGTCCCGCCGGCACCCGCACCTCGAAGCGGATCTCGGAGGGCGCGTTGCCCGCGTTCACGTACGGCTCATCGAGCGGCGCGCCGTTGACGGTGACCCGGCCCCGGCCGTCGCAGCACGCGACGGTGTCGCCGCCGACGCCGATGACGCGCTTGATCAGGTCCTGCTCGTCGGCCGAGGGCAACAGGCCGATGAAGGTCATGGCCTGCTTGACCTGTTTGACCCCGACCGGGTCCTGGGCGGGCCGGGCCGCCTCGCCCTGGAGCCATCCGCCCGGGTCCTTGAACACGACGACGTCCCCGCGCCGGACGTCGGAGCCGAACCACGGGGTGAGCTTGTCCACCAGCACCCGGTCGCCGATCCGGATGGTCTGTTCCATCGAGCCGGACGGGATGAAGAACGCCTGCACCAGGAAGGTCTTGAGCACCAGGGCTATGCACAGCGCCACGACCACGAGCAGCGGCAGCTCGCCGGCCCGCCGGGTGCGGCGGCGGCGCCGTACGCGGCGTGCCAGCTTGCGCCGCTGGGCACGGCCGCCCTCCGCCGCGACGGGCTCCGGCTCCGGCTCGGGGGGCGGCTCGGGCTCCCGGTCGCGTCTCGACCGCCCCCGGCTACCCATGGCCACCGCCCGCGGAACCCCAGCGCGACACCGGCCAGCCGATCCAGTCGGCCCGCCCGATCACGTTCTCCACCGGTACCATCCCCCCGCCCGGTTGCCCCAGGTGGTCCCGGGAGTCCCGGGACTGGGAACGATGATCCCCCATCACCCACAGGGTTCCGAGGGGGACCACGATCCGGAAGGGCACCTGTGACGGCGCGTCACCGGGGTACAGGTACGGCTCGTCGAGCGCGACCCCGTTGACCCGCATCCGCCCGTCCGCGTCGCAGCACACCACGTCGTCTCCGCCGACCCCCACGACCCGCTTCACGAAGTCGGAGTCCGAGGGCTCGGCGAGTCCGAGCGCGGACGCCGCGCCGTGCAGGGCCCCGCCGATCGGGCTGCCCTCGGGACGCTCCGGTACGAAGGAGCCCGTGCCGTCGAAGACCACGAGGTCCCCGCGGCGCGGCCCGTCGCCGAAACGGTACGCCAGCTTGTTCACCAGGACCCGGTCCCCGACCTCGAACGCCGGCTCCATCGAGCGGCTCGGGATCAGGAAGGGCTGCACGACGAAATTGCTGAACAGGATCAGCAGGACGGTGCAGACCACGCCGAACGCGACGGGCCGCCGCCAGGTGAACGGACGCCGGCCCCCGGACAACGCACAGCGCGGCCGTTCCTCCCCCTCGACGGGGGAGGAACGGCCGCGCTGCGTGTGAGGTGCTTCGGTGTCCATCGGGAACGAGCCTATCCGGCCGCCCCCGGACCCCGGAGGTGACCTCAGAAGTCGCGCTTCTCCTTGATCTTCGCGGCCTTGCCGCGGAGCTCACGGAGGAAGTACAGCTTGGCGCGGCGGACGTCACCGCGGGTGACGAGCTCGATCTTCTCGAAGATCGGGGAGTGCACCGGGAAGGTACGCTCCACGCCGACGCTGAAGGACACCTTGCGGACCGTGAAGGTCTCGGAGACACCGGCGCCCTGGCGGCGGATGACTACGCCCTTGAACTGCTGGATACGGGAGCGGTTGCCCTCGATCACGCGGACGTGGACGTTGACGGTGTCACCCGGGCGGAAGGCCGGGACGTCCGAGCGGAGCGCGGCGGCGTTGACGCCATCGAGCAGGTGAGACATGTTCTTCGTCTGCTTTCTTCGCACGGCGCCACAGGTCGCCGGTGCGGGTTTCCGGAGAGAATTCGGGAGCCGTGCCACCCTGCGGACGACGGTCCCCCTGTGGCAGGGGCGTCCACGAGCACACAGCAGCCGCCTATTCTTCCACGGCCGGTGGCCTGAGCCAAAATCGTCCGTCGCCGGACGGCTTCCAGCCCAGGATGGAGAGGATCTCGCGGTCCTTCTTGTCGAACGCGGCGGCCTCGCAGCGCTCGATGAGGTCCGGGCGGTTGCGGGCGGTCCGCCGGAACGCCTCGTCCCGCCGCCAGCGGGCGATCTTCCCGTGGTGCCCGCTGACCAGCACGTCCGGGATCTCCCGGCCGCGCCACTCGGGGGGCTTGGTGTAGACGGGCCCCTCCAGCAGGTTCGCCATCGCGCCGGGCGCGAAAGAGTCGTCCCGGTGCGACTCGGCGTTGCCGAGCACGCCGGGCAGCAGCCGCGCCACCGCCTCGGTGATCACGAGGACGGCGGCCTCGCCGCCCGCCAGGACGTAGTCGCCGATGGAGACCTCGTACACCGGCATCCGCGTCGCGTATTCGTCCATCACCCGGCGGTCGATGCCCTCGTAGCGGGCCGGGGTGAAGACCAGCCAGGGCCGCTCGGAGAGCTCGACGGCCAGCTCCTGGGTGAAGGGGCGGCCGCTGGGCGTGGGGACGACCATGACCGGCCCGCGCGCCCCCGACTCGTAGCCGTCGGCGAGCACCGCGTCCAGGGCCTCGCCCCACGGGCCGGTCTTCATGACCATGCCGGGGCCGCCGCCGTACGGGGTGTCGTCGACCGTGTTGTGCCGGTCGTACGTCCAGTCGCGCAGGTCGTGCACCTGCACGTCGAGCCGGCCGCTGGCGCGGGCCTTGCCGACGAGGGAGACGTTCAGCGGTTCCAGGTACTCGGGGAAGATCGTGACGACGTCGAGACGCATCAGGCTTCGTCTCCGGCGTCGCGCGCCGAGGCGACCTCCGCCCGGTCGTCGATCAGCCCGGGCGGCGGCGTGATGACGCAGCGCTGCTCCTCCAGGTCGATCTCGGCGACGATCTCCTCGACGAAGGGGATCATCACCTCGGTGCCGTCCGGCCGTTCGACGATGAAGAGGTCCTGCGAGGGCAGGTGGGAGATCTCGGTGATCCGCCCGACCTCGGTGCCGTCGGCGAGGACCACGTCGAGGTCCATCAGCTGGTGGTCGTAGTACTCGTCGGGCTCCTCCGGCAGCTCCGCCGGGTCCACCTCGGCGATCAGCAGGATGTTGCGCAGCGCCTCGGCGCCGGTGCGGTCCTTGACGCCGGCGAAGCGCAGCAGCAGCCGCCCGCTGTGCACCCGGCCCGTCTCGATGGTCAGCGGTCCCGCCGACGCCGGGTCGGTGCGCAGGACGGCGCCCGGACCGAGCCGCAGCTCGGGCTCGTCGGTGCGCACCTCCACGGTGACTTCACCCTTGATGCCGTGGGCGCGGCCGATCCGCGCGACTACCAGCTCCACTGTGCTCTCCTGTTCAGACGACGACGGGCCGGGGCGGGCACGTATGCCCTCCCCGGCCCGTGCCGGTGATTCATTCTTGCGATGGACGCGGTCTCAGCGGACCTGGTCCACGTCGACGAGGTCGACGCGGATGCCACGGCCGCCGATGGCGCCCACGACGGTACGCAGAGCACGTGCGGTGCGGCCGTTGCGGCCGATCACCTTCCCGAGGTCGTCCGGGTGGACCCGGACCTCGAGAACCTGTCCGCGACGCAGGGTGCGCGAGGCGACCTGCACTTCGTCGGGGTTGTCCACAATGCCCTTCACGAGGTGCTCAAGAGCCTCCTCGAGCATGCTCAGGCCTCGGTCGACTCGGCGGTGGCCTCAGCCTCGTCCGCCTTCTTGTCGGCCTTCTTCGCCTTCTGCGTGATGGCGTCGCCCTTGCCCTCGCCGATGCCCTCGAGGGCCTTGGCGAACTCGTCGAAGGTGCGGCGCTTGCTCTCCTTGGTCTCCGGCTGCAGCAGCGGCGCGGGGGCCGGGAGGCCCTTGTGCGCCTGCCAGTCACCGGTCAGCTTCAGGATGGCGAGCACAGCCTCGGTGGGCTGGGCGCCGACGGACAGCCAGTACTGCGCACGCTCGGCGTTGACCTCGATGCGCGACGGGTTGTACGTCGGGTGGTAGATACCGATCTCTTCGATCGCGCGACCGTCACGGCGGGTGCGGGCGTCGGCGACGACGATGCGGTAGTGCGGCTGGCGAATCTTGCCGAGGCGCTTGAGCTTGATCTTGACTGCCACTGGAGTGGTGTCTCCTGAACTTGACGTGGTTGGGCACATGAGATGCCACGTGGGGTTGCGGTACTCGGGTGCCCGATGGACGCGTCAGCCGGAGGAGAGAGGGGTCCTATGCGACTGTCGAGTACAGCTGTCCATTGTGCCATACGCCCGCGGGGGTGCCGCGCGGGGTCAGGAGGCGGCCGCGATCGCGACCTCGGGGATGCGGAACGGCTTCATGCAGCCCCCGCAGACGATCGGCGCCTGGGCCAGCACGGAGGGGACGACCCGTACGTTGCGCCCGCAGTCGCAGACGGCCTTGACGCGTACGCCGCCGCCGGATGAGCCGTGCCGGGCGGCCGGTCCGCGGAAGCTGCGCTTGGTGTCGGCGGCGGTCGCGGCCGTGTGGGCCTTCAGGGCCCGCTGGAGGCGCTCCATCGTGGGCCGGTAGCGCTTCTTGGCCTCGGGGTTGAGCGTGACCAGGGAGAAGCCGCTGCTGGCGTGCGGCTCGTCGGAGTGGTCCAGCCCCATCTCCTCGGCGATCGCGAGGAATCTGCGGTTGTGGTACCGACCGGCGCGCGAGGTGTCACGGACGCCGCGGGCGGCGGCGATGCCGTGGACTGCCTCGTGCAGCAGTCGCTCGAAGGAGAGGGCGGCGCCACAGGCGGACGACGACTCTCCGATCAGGGACTCGGGCGCGGCAAGGTCAGGCAGCTCGGGGTGGTACCGCTGAATATCGGCCCACGCCTGCGCCAGCTCTGCGGCGAGAACAGGGGGTGTCGTGCTCACGTCGTAACAACGAGCCGGGGTGCCCCGGTGTTCCGATTCCGGGCCATTCCAAATTTTTTGCACGTACCAGTCAGTTCAGTCTCATGCGTCCTGACGAGGACGGGTGCGCCGATCCCCGGAGGAGTCGGTACGTAACGACGACTACGCCCCGGCGCACGGCCTGAGCCGTGCGCCGGGGCGCAGTCGGCCGGTCAGTACGAGCGCGCGACGATCGCGAGGGTGCCGGGCGCGTCGTCCGTCTCCGGGACCGATCCGTCGGCGGCGATCAGGCAGCGGACGGAGACGGCCTGCTCGGCCAGCTTCGCCTCGCCCTCGGGACCGAGGTCCGCCCACGGGATGCGCGCCCAGCCGCCGGCGATGGCGGCCTCGGCGGCCTCCTCGATGGTCGCCACGTCCGACGTACGGGACTCGCGGCGCTCGCGGGACTCGCGCAGCAGCTGCGCCTGGTCCTCCTCCAGCACCTTGGGCAGCAGGTCGGCGAGCGCGTCGATCCGGACCGGGGTCTTGCCGCCCGGGATGCGGCGGGCCAGCATCGCGGTGCCGGCCTCCAGGTCGCGGGGGCCGATCTCGATGCGGACCGGTACGCCCTTGAGCTCCCAGTCGACGGCGCGGCGGCCGAAGGGGGTGTCGACGCGGTCGTCGACGTGCACCCGCAGGCCGGCGGCCTTCAGCTGGGCGCCCAGTTCGCGGACCTTGGTCACCGCCTCGTCGCCCTTGATCGCCATGACGACGACCTGGACGTGCGCGAGGCGCGGCGGGACCCGCAGGCCGTTGTCGTCGCCGTGCGACATGATCAGACCGCCGACCATGCGGGTCGAGACGCCCCACGAGGTCTGCCAGACGAGCTCCTGCTTGCCTTCCTTCGACAGGTACTGCGTGTTGAAGGCCTTGGCGAAGTTGGTGCCCAGCTCGTGGCTCGTGCCCAGCTGCAGGGCCTTGCCGTCGCCCATCATGCCCTCGAGGGTGAGGGTGTTGATGGCGCCGGCGAAGCGCTCCTTGGCGGTCTTGCGGCCGAGCACGACGTCGATGCCGAGCACGTTCGTCATGAAGTCGCCGTACACGTCGCGGTGGATCCGGGCCGCGTAGTCACGGGCCTCCTCGTACGTGACGTGGGCGGTGTGGCCCTCCTGCCAGAGGAACTCGCTCGTACGGAGGAACACGCGCGGACGCATCTCCCAGCGGACCACGTTGGCCCACTGGTTGATGAGGAGCGGCAGGTCGCGGTAGCTCTGGACCCACTTCGAGAAGTAGTCGTTGATGATCGTCTCGGAGGTGGGCCGGACCACGACCGGCTCTTCCAGCTCCTTGCCGCCGCCGTGCGTGACGACCGCGAGCTCGGGGGCGAAGCCCTCGACGTGCTCCGCCTCCCTCGTCAGGTACGACTGCGGGATGAACAGCGGGAAGTACGCGTTCTGGGCGCCCGCGTCCTTGATGCGCGCGTCCATCTCCTGCTGCATCCGCTCCCACAGGCCGTAGCCGTACGGCCGGATGACCATGGTGCCGCGGACCGGACCGTTGTCGGCCAGCTCGGCCTTGTTGATCAGATCCTGGTACCAGCGGGGGAAATCCTCCGCCTGCGGGGTGAGAACGGGTGCCTTTGCCATGGCGCGAATGGTACGGCGCGGGGCGCGCCGAGCGTGAATCGGGTGGCTCCCTCCTCTGGACGCGGGGGCAAATGGGGAGTTCCCTGTCAACGGGGGCATGGGGGCGACACGGAATCAGGAGCGCTCTTTCGATGACATCGACGCCGACGGCGACGCTCGTCGCCCGGGACTGGGCGGAGATCCAGGAACGGATGCTGGTACCGCTGTACGAGGCGGTCTACGACCGGCTGGAGGTCGGGCCGGGAGACCGCCTGCTGGACCTCGACTGCGGGGCGGGGCTGCCCCTGCTGCTGGCGGCCGGGCGGGGAGCCGCGGCCACGGGCGTGGAGGCGGATCCGGCCCGGCGGGCGCTGGCCCGCGAACGGCTGCTGGAGGTGTTGGCGGACCCGCCGGCGCCGGCCCGCCCGTACGACGCGCTGCTGGCCTTCTCGCCGGAGCCGGAGGCCCTGGCCGCGGCCCTGCCGGCCGTCCGGCGGGGCGGGGCGGTGGTATTGGCCGACTGGGGCCCGGCGGAACGCTGCACGGTGCCGTCGGTGATGGGCGGCGGTCCGGCGCCCCGGGACCTGGACGCACTGGTGGAGCGGGCCGGGCTGCGGCCGGAGGGCTCGGGGCGGGTGTTCTGCCCGTTCGGGTACGCGGACGTGGACAGCGCGGTGCGCGGGCTGCTGTCGACGGGGCTCTACCCCGTCGGGGACGAGAGGGCGGCCCGGGCGGCCCGGGCGGTCGGCGCCGCGCCCTGCGGGACGGTCGACTCCTCGCTGGCGGAGAAGGAACTGACGGAGGCCCTTCACCCGTACGAGCGGACCGACGGCGCCGTCTGGCTGCCGAACATCTTCCGGTACGTGATCGCCCGGGTGGCGTAACGGGCCGCCGCGAAAACGGGAGGGCCCCGTCCGGTGCCTTCCCGGACGGGGCCCTCCCGCGCGGCGGTCGGGCGACCGCCGCGGCCGTTACTTCATGAACTTCTTGAACTCGTCGGGAAGGTCGAAGTCCCCGCCGTCCTGGCCGACGCCCGCGGGAAGTCCGAAGGGGTTGCCGCCGGGCGCGGGCTCGATCGCCTGCGGTCCCTGCTCCCGGCGGGCCGCGGCCGCGGCCTCCTCTTCCCTGCGCTTCATCGGGTTGCCGCTCTTGCGCTTGCCCTTGGCCTGCTTGATCTGCTTCTTCTGCCGGCCGGGGCCGCCGCCCATCCCGGGGATGCCGGGCATCCCCGGCATGCCGCCGCCCTGCGCCATGCGGGACATCATCTTGCGGGCCTCGAAGAAGCGCTCGACGAGCGACTTGACGGCGCTGACCTCGGTGCCGGAACCCTTGGCGATGCGGGCGCGGCGCGAGCCGTTGATGATCGTCGGGTCCTGGCGCTCGGCCGGGGTCATCGACTTGATGATCGCGGCGGTGCGGTCCACGTCGCGCTCGTCGATGTTGTTGATCTGGTCCTTGATCTGACCCATGCCCGGGAGCATGCCGAGCAGCTTGGAGATGGAGCCCATCTTCCGGACCTGCTCCATCTGGGCCAGGAAGTCGTCGAGCGTGAACTCCTTGGGGCCCTTGGCGAGCTTGGCCGCCATCTTCTCGGCCTCGGCCTGCGAGAAGGTCTTCTCGGCCTGCTCGATGAGGGTGAGCATGTCACCCATGTCGAGGATGCGGCCCGCCATGCGGTCCGGGTGGAACGCGTCGAACTCGTCGAGCTTCTCGCCGTTCGAGGCGAACATGATCTGCTTGCCGGTGACGTGCGCGATGGACAGCGCGGCGCCGCCGCGGGCGTCGCCGTCGAGCTTGGAGAGCACGACGCCGTCGAAGCCGACGCCGTCGCGGAAGGCCTCCGCGGTGTTGACCGCGTCCTGGCCGATCATCGCGTCGACGACGAACAGGATCTCGTCGGGGCTGACCGCGTCACGGATGTCGGCGGCCTGGCGCATCAGCTCGGCGTCGATGCCGAGGCGGCCGGCGGTGTCGACGATGACGATGTCGAACTGCTTCGTGCGCGCGTACTCGATGGAGTCCTTGGCGACGGCGACCGGGTCTCCGACGCCGTTGCCCGGCTCGGGCGCGTAGACCGCGACGCCCGCGCGCTCGGCGACGACGGAGAGCTGGTTGACGGCGTTGGGGCGCTGGAGGTCGCACGCCACGAGGAGCGGGGAGTGGCCCTGCCCCTTCAGCCACAGGCCGAGCTTTCCGGCGAGGGTGGTCTTACCGGCGCCCTGGAGGCCGGCCAGCATGATCACGGTGGGGGCGGTCTTGGCGAACCGGAGCCGGCGGGTCTCGCCGCCGAGGATCGTGACGAGCTCGTCATTGACGATCTTGAGGACCTGCTGGCCCGGGTTCAGCGCCTTGCTGACCTCTTCACCGCGCGCGCGTTCCTTGACGTTCGCGATGAAGGAGCGGACGACGGGCAGGGCGACGTCGGCCTCGAGGAGCGCGATACGGATTTCCCGGGCCGCCGCGTCGATGTCAGCCTCGGACAGCCGGCCTTTGCCGCGCAGGCCCTTGAAGGTATTCGCCAAGCGGTCGGAGAGCGTATCGAACACGGTGGTCGCGATTCCTCGGGTCGGGGGCGGTGTGGTCGTCCACCAGGGTATCGGGCCGCGCCGCCGGCCCGGCCCTTCGGGCCGCATTCCCCTCGCCGCACCCTTCCGTTCCCCGGGGGCGGACCCCCGGGGAACGGGCCGGGGCGGTGTGCGGCGCTCAGGCCAGCGCGGCCTGCACCGAACGGGCCAGGGCCGCCGCTCCCGCGGCCGGCAGGGGCTTGCCGTCGCCGTCGACCACGTACACGGTGTCCACCGCGTCGGCGCCCGGCGTCGAGACGTGGGCGCTGCGCACCCGGACGCCGGCCGCCTCCAGGGCGCGGCCGATGCGGTGCAGCAGCCCGACCGCGTCGGGGGCGCGCACCTCCAGGACCGTGGCCAGGGAGGACACGTCCGGGACCACGGTGACCCGGGGCGGCGGGGGCACGACCCCGCGCCGCCGCGGGTACGCCGCCTCGCGGTCGGCCAGCTTCGCCGGGACGTCCAGCGAGCCGTCCAGGGCCCGGATCAGGTCGGTGCGCAGCCGGGCCGACTCGGGCAGCGCGCCGTACTCCGCCGCGACCCGCCAGCGGAACACCAGCACCTCGCCCAGCTGGTCGGGCAGCTCCAGGGAGCGCAGTTCGGCCGCCCGTACGGTGAGCCGGTGCAGGGCCAGCACCCCGGCCACCGCGGGGAGGAGCCCCGGCTGGTCCGGGACCGCGACGACCAGCTCCACGCCGACCGCGTCGTCCTCCTCGCGGCGGGCGTGCAGCGCGAGCACGGGCTCCCTGGTGCGCAGGGCCTCGATCGCGAGGCGCTCCTGCTCGGTCGTGGGGATCTCCAGCTCCCGTACCGCCGGGGTCCCGCCCCGCAGTACGGCGGCGACCCGGGCCACGAGGTCGGCGACCAGCGATCCCCGCCAGGTGCTCCACGCGGCGGGCCCGGTGGCCAGGGCGTCCGCCTCGGTGAGGGCGTGCAGTATCTCCAGCGTGGACGGGGACCCCACGGCCTCGGCGACCGCACGGACCGTCGCCGGGTCGTCCAGGTCGCGCCGGGTCGCGGTGTCGATCAGCAGAAGGTGGTGGCGTACGAGCGTGCCCAGCACGGCCACGTCCTCGGCGCCGAAGCCGACGCGGGCGGCGACGTCGCGCGCGATGGTCTCGCCGGCCACCGAGTGGTCCCCGGGCCAGCCCTTGCCGATGTCGTGGAGCAGGGCGGCCGTCAGCAGCAGGTCGGGGCGGCCGACCCGACGGGTGAGCGCCGCGGCCCGCACGGCCGTCTCGATCAGGTGGCGGTCGACGGTCCAGGTGTGGACGGGGTTGCGCTGCGGGCGGCAGCGGACCCGCTCCCAGTCGGGCAGCAGGCGGGTGATCAGCCCCTCCGCCTCCATGGCCTCCCAGACGCCGACCATCGGCTCCCCCGCGCCCAGCAGCGTCAGCAGCTGTTCCCGGGCCTCGGCGGGCCACGGCACGGGCAGCGCCTTGGCCTGCGCCGCGAGCCGGCGTACGGAGTGCAGGGAGACGGGCAGGCCCGCCTGCGCGGCCGCCGCGGCGAACCGCAGCGGCAGCACCGGGTCCCGGTCGGGCCGGGCGGCCAGGGCCAGTACGGCCTCGCCGTCGGCCTCCACGACGCCCTCCGCGAGCGGCGCCCGCTCGGTGGCGGCCTGGCCGCGGCCGAGCAGGCCGCGCAGCCGGGGTCTGGCCGCGCGGGCGCGCAGGACCCGCCCGACTTCGCGCCAGGTCACGTCGCCGGCGTACGAGACCACACGCGCGGCCTCGTAGACCTGGCGGAGCAGGGCGTCCGCGTCCAGCAGTCCGAGGTGGTCCGCGACCTGATCCTGTTCCTGGAGCGAGAGCCGGTCGGTGGCCCGGCCGGTCACCAGGTGCAGGGCGTCGCGGGCGTCCAGCAGGCGGCGCCGGGCTTCGCCGAGGCCCTCGCGGGGGGCGTCGGCCAGCCAGGAGGCGGCGACCGCCCGCAGCGCGGTGACGTCACGGAGGCCGCCGCGGGCCTCCTTGAGGTCGGGTTCGAGCAGGAAGCGGAGCTCCCCGGCGCGCTCGGCCCGTTCGCGGCACAGCGCGTGCAGCTGCGGGAGCCGCTTGGCGGCCTGGTTGCGCCAGTCGGCGAGGACCGAGGTCCGCAGTCCGGCCAGCAGCCCGGCGTCACCGGCGACGGGCCGGGCGTCGAGCAGTCCGAGGTGCGCCTTCAGGTCCTCGGCGGCGGTCTTGCGGGCCTCCGCCGGGGTCCGTACCGAGTGGTCGAGGGCGAGGCCGAGGTCCCACACGGGGTACCAGATCCGGTCGGCGAGCGCGCTCAGCGCCTGCGCGCCGGCCTTGCCGTCGTGCAGCAGCAGGAGGTCGAGGTCGCTGCGCGGGGAGAGCTCCCCGCGTCCGTACCCGCCGACGGCCACCAGGACGGCGCCCCGGACGCCCGTCTCCCGTGCGGCGGTCTTGAACAGGACGTTCAGCCAGTCGTCGGTCAGCCCGGCCAGGGCGGAACGCCGTGACGGCCCGGACCGCGACTCCTCCTGGAGGAGTCGCAGCCGGGCCGCGGCGTATCCGCTGGGTCCCGAGTCGGCCGTGTGGTCCGTGGTCTCTTCGACGCTCGTCACCCGGGAGCTCCCGTCACCTAGAGCGCGTCAGCGCCGCGCTCGCCGGTGCGGACCCGTACGACCGAGTCCACGGGGACGCTCCACACCTTGCCGTCGCCGATCTTGCCGGTCTGGGCGGCGCTCACGATGACCCGGATCAGCTCCTCGGCCTCCGCGTCGTCGACCAGGACCTCGATGCGGATCTTGGGGACGAGGTCGACCTGGTACTCGGCGCCGCGGTAGACCTCGGTGTGGCCGCGCTGGCGGCCGTAGCCGCTGGCCTCGGTGACCGTGAGCCCCTGCACTCCGAAGGCCTGGAGGGCTTCCTTGATCTCGTCCAGCTTGTGCGGCTTGACGATCGCGGTGATCAGCTTCATGCGTCAACCTTCTTGCTCGCGGCGGGGGCGGGGGCGGTGGTGTTCCGCGAGGCGGCGCCGCCACCGGCTCCGCTGAAGTCGTAGGCGGTCTCGGCGTGCTCGACCTGGTCGATGCCGGCGACCTCGACGTCCTCGGTGACCCGCATCCCGATCGTCTTGTCGAGGAGGAGGGCGAGGACCGCGGACACCACGAGAGAGTAGGCGAGGACGGCGAAGACGCCGATGGCCTGCTTGCCGAGCTGCTCCAGGCCGCCGCCGTAGAAGAGGCCGGCCACGTCGGACTGGACGCCGCCGGTGGCGAAGAGGCCCACCAGCAGGGAGCCGGCGACGCCGCCGACGAGGTGGACGCCGACCACGTCGAGGGAGTCGTCGTAGCCGAACTTGTACTTGAGGCCGACCGCCATGGCGCACAGCACACCGGCGATGGCGCCGACGGCGATCGCGCCGAGCGGGCTGACCGCGCCGCCGGAGGGGGTGATGGCGACGAGTCCGGCGACCGCGCCGGAGGCGGCGCCGAGGGTGGTGAAGGAGCCGTGGCGCAGCTTCTCGTAGGCGAGCCAGGCGAGCATGGCGGCGGCGGTGGCGACCTGGGTGTTGACGAACATGACCGCGCCGACGCCGTCGTCGTTGCCGAGCCAGGAGCCCGCGTTGAAGCCGAACCAGCCGAACCACAGGAGGCCGGCGCCGAGCATCACGAGCGGGAGGCTGTGCGGGCGCATCGGGTCCTTCTTGAATCCGACGCGCTTGCCGATGACCAGGATCACGCCGAGGGCGGCGGCGCCGGCGTTGATGTGGACGGCGGTGCCGCCGGCGAAGTCGATGACGCCGAGTTCGAAGAGCCAGCCGCCGGCGCCCCACACCCAGTGGGCGACGGGGAAGTAGACGACCGTGACCCACAGGGCGGTGAACAGGGCCCACGCGCTGAACTTGACGCGGTCGGCGAGGGCGCCGCTGATCAGGGCGGGGGTGATGACGGCGAACATCAGCTGGAAGACGGCGAAGACGTAGACCGGGATGGTGTAGCCGTCCCACAGCTCGGTGACGCCGATGCCGCTGAGGCCCACGTAGTCGGAGTTCCAGCCGATCAGGGAGCCTGAGTCGGTGCCGAAGGCGAGGCTGAAGCCGTAGAGGACCCAGAGGATCGTGACGATCCCGAGGCTGATGAAGCTCATCATCAGCATGTTGAGGCTGCTCTTGACGCGGACCATGCCTCCGTAGAAGAAGGCGAGTCCCGGGGTCATCAGCATGACCAGGGCGGAGCAGATGAGCATGAACCCGGTGTTCGCGGCAGACAGCGTCGGGGCGTCTGCCGCGAGGGTCGTGATGGCTGATGCCATCGGCGTCTCCTCGTCGTCGGTACGTTCGCGTGCGGGCGATCGTGAAAACCTGAGCGGCGTTAAGGGCTCCGGCCTGGTGGGAGCTGGCCGGTTATTGCCCTGAGATTCACGCAGGCCGGTTTCCGGCGGCGCCGCTCAGTGTTTCGCCGCGATGACGAAGAGGTCGGGGCTGTTACGGGACGATGAACGCCGTATCCGCCGATCGGGGACCGCGGCGGCGGCCCGCCGTCCGCGCGGGAGCGGCCGCGGTGCGGCGGCGAAGAGCAGCCGGCCGCGGCAGTACCCGGACGTCCTGGCTGGGGGAGCCTGATCGGGCTTCACGGGGTGAGCTGCCGCGGCCGGGGCCTCGGGGACGGCCGCGGGGCCGTCAGACGGCCTCTGCGGCTTCGGGGAGCCGGGAGGCGAGGTGGTCGGTGAGCCGGACGATGTCGGCGACGTCGCCGTATTCACGGGCGGCGGCGTCGACGGTCTTGCGCAGGCGGGTGTTCACCCGTTCGGACCGCACCTTTCCTGCCACGTCGAGGGCCCGGCCGACGAGGGCGGCGGCCTGTTCCGGCTCGCGCTGGAGCAGGTGGACGGTGGCCATGCCGACGAGGTTGAGGGCGTAGGAGCGCTGGTGCACGTCGTCCTTCTCGAACAGCTCGACGGCCCGTGCCATGACGGGCTCGGCGAGCGAGGCGTACGTGGGGCTGCGCCCGGCGACGTAGGCCAGATCGCGGTACGAGTGGGAGTTCTCGCCGTTCAGCTCGGCCTCGGAGAAGAAGCGGATCCAGTCGGGCTCGGGCTCGTCGGCGAAGCCGACGTCGGAGAAGGTGTCCTCGGCCATCCGCACGGCCCGCTTGCAGCGGCTGGGCTGCCCCATGTTGGCGTAGGCGCGGGCCTCCATCGCATACAGCATGGCCTGGGTGCGCGGGCCGGCGCAGTCACGGCTGCCGTACTGGGCGAGGTGGATGAGTTCCAGGGCGTCGTCGGGGCGGCCGAGATGGATCATCTGGCGGCTCATGCCGGAGAGGATGTACGAGCCCAGCGGCTTGTCCCCGCCCTCCTTCGCGGCGTGCAGCGCGAGGACGAAGTACTTCTGCGCGGTGGGGTGCAGGCCGATGTCGTAGCTCATCCAGCCGGCGAGCTCGGCGAGCTCGGCGGCGACCTTGAAGAGCCGCTTCATGACCGGAGCGGGATGGTTCTCCTGGAGCAGGTCGGTGACCTCGTGGAGCTGGCCGACGACGGCCTTGCGGCGCAGGCCGCCGCCGCACTGGGCGTCCCACTGGCGGAACATCACGGTGGTCGCGTCGAGCAGGTCGAGTTCGGGCTCGGACAGGCGGGGCGCCCGGGGCCCGCCCGTGGAGCCGGACGGGCCCGCCTCGCGCTGGCCGGGCTCGGCGGGCGGCACGGGGACGAGCCAGCGCTGCATGGGCTCGATGAGGGCGGGGCCGGCGGAGAGGGCGAGGGAGGGCCCGAGGAAGCCGCGGCGGGCCAGCATCAGGTCGCTGCGGGAGAACTCCCCGAGCAGTTCGACGGTCTGCGGGCCGGCCCACGGCAGGTCGACTCCGGAGACGGAGGGGGTCTGGTGGGCGGTGCGCAGCCCGAGCTGCTCGATGGCGACGACGGAGCCGAAGCGCTCGGAGAACAGTTCGGAGAGGATCCGCGGGACGGGCTCGCGGGGCTGTTCGCCGTCGAGCCAGCGGCGCACGCGGGAGGTGTCGGTGCTGATGTGGTGGGCGCCCATCTGGCGGGCCCGGCGGTTGACCTGGCGGGCGAGCTCGCCCTTGGACCAGCCGCTGCGGACGAACCAGGAGCTGAGCTGTTCGTTGCGCGCAGCAGACTCGTCGTTCGTTCCGCTTGCGCCGTTGCCGCTCACTGGAACGCCCCCATCCACTCACGCCTCTTCCACACGAAACCCTGGCCGGGACGGCACCTGCCGCCATGGACCTTCACAAGTCCTTCACACATTGCCTCCGGCATACCCACGAACGGGTCCACTTTCGGGCTTCGTGCACCGAAAGTAATCCTACGATCACCCCTTGCGCGAGGTCGACCGCGGAAACGCCACCATTCGCCACCCCTTCTAATGAACTCGCCACTCGCCAGGCGCGATTCACTTGACACCGAGGTGAAACGGATCGGTTGGACTGGAGTGCGCCAGGGGCGCGCGCGGCGAGGAGTGCGCCGGGCAGCCCCACGGGGGCACCCCGCGGCGGAGCTCCGCCGGCAGGTCGGGCCGACGTCGTAACCACCGGCGCGTCCGACCCGTTGGAGGGGGCATGGGCATGGGCTTCACGATCGGCGGCAGCCGAAGCACCAGGGAATTCCGTTCCGGCGCCCGGCGCCGCGGCCGGACCGCGGAGTGCACCGCGGTGGCGGAGTACACCGGGCTGTGGGGCTGGGACGCCGTCCCCGGGGCCCGCGCCGCCGCACCCGGACGCGACTGCTCCTGCGGCGACGCACGGTGTACGGCGCCCGGGGCGCACCCCCTGGCGTTAGCCCCCGCGGTCCCGGCCGGAGCCACCCTCGACGAGGTCACCGAGGTGTGGGGCGACTACCCGGGGGCGGCGGTGCTGCTCCCGGCGGGCCGCTCCTTCGACGTCATCGAGGTCTCGGAGGAGGCCGGTCGGCGGGCGCTGGTCCGGCTGGAGCGGATGGGCCTGCCGCTCGGCCCGGTCACCGCGACCCCGGACGGCCGGGCGCAGTTCTTCGTGGCCCCGGGGGCGGCGGCGGGGCTGCCCCAGCTGCTGTACCGGATGGGCTGGGACGACGCCGACCTCGATTTGCGGGCGCTGGGACAGGGCGCCTTCGTGACGGCCCCGCCCTCCGACCGGGGCGGTCTCGGGCCGGTCGGCTGGCTGCGCCCGCCGTCGCTCGACTCCGCCGGCGACCCGCCGCCGGCCCGGCTGCTGCTCGGCACCCTCGCCTACATCTGCCACCGCCTGCGCGACTAGGAAGGCGGGCAGGGGCCCCGGACGTGGCGGTGGCCCGTGATCCGGTCGGATCACGGGCCACCGCCACGTCCGGGGGCGAACCGGGTTCAGTCGCCGATCAGGGCGTCCACGAACGCCTCCGGCTCGAAGGGGGCCAGGTCGTCCGGGCCCTCGCCGAGACCGACGAGCTTGACGGGGACGCCCAGCGCCCGCTGGACGGCGACGACGATGCCGCCCTTGGCGGTGCCGTCGAGCTTGGTCAGCACGATGCCGGTGATGTCCACGACCTCGGCGAAGACGCGGGCCTGGGTCAGGCCGTTCTGCCCGGTGGTGGCGTCCAGGACCAGCAGGACCTCGTCCAGCGGGCCGTGCTTCTCCACGACGCGCTTGACCTTGCCGAGCTCGTCCATGAGGCCGGTCTTGGTGTGCAGGCGGCCCGCGGTGTCGATGAGCACCACGTCGGCGCCCTCGGCGATGCCCTCCTTGACCGCGTCGAAGGCGATCGAGGCCGGGTCTCCGCCTTCGGGGCCGCGCACGGTGCGCGCCCCGACCCGGTCGCCCCAGGTCTGGAGCTGGTCGGCGGCGGCGGCACGGAAGGTGTCGGCGGCGCCGAGCACCACGCTGCGGCCGTCGGCCACCAGGACGCGGGCGAGCTTGCCGGTGGTGGTGGTCTTGCCGGTGCCGTTCACGCCGACGACCATCACGACGGCGGGGGTGTCCACGCCGCTCTCGGTCTTCACGGCGCGGTCGAAGTCGGTGCCGACCAGGGTCAGCAGCTCCTCCTTCAGCAGGGTGCGCAGGTCCGCGGGGGTGCGGGTGCCGAGCACCCTGACCCGTGCGCGGAGCCGGTCGACCAGTTCCTGGGTGGGTACGACACCCACGTCGGCGATGAGGAGGGTCTCCTCGATCTCCTCCCAGGTGTCCTCGTCGAGGTGCTCGCGGGAGAGCAGCGTGAGCAGCCCCTTGCCCAGCGAGTTCTGCGACCGGGCGAGGCGGGCGCGCAGCCGGATCAGGCGTCCGGCGGTGGGCTCGGGCACCTCGATCCCGGGTGCGGCCGGCGCCTCGACGACGGGGTCCTCGACGGCGACCGGGGTATCGGTGGCGGCCGCGGTGTCGGGGAGGGCGACCTCCTCGATCGTGCGGCGCGGCTCTTCCGCCGTCGGTGCGGCGTCCTCCCCCACCTGCGGTTCGGCGGGCGGGGCAGTGATGGTCGGCGTGCTCGACGGCGCCGAGGGCGGCAGCTGCTTCTTCTTGCGGCTGCTGACCACGAGCCCGCTGATCATGCCGACCGCGACCAGGGCGATGACTACAGCAAGGATGAGGATTTCCATAACGTCCCCAGTATCGGCCACGGGCGCTCCGGACCCGGGACCCGGGAGCGCCGCACCGGGACCGAATCCTCTATTTGTGGTCTTAGCGGCACATCTACAATGATGGGCGACTCCCCGCCCATCTCCCCCACCGGAGTACCGCATGCCCGCCGAGCCCGCCGAGGGTGCGATAGAGACCGCGATCGAGACCCGTGGGCTGGAGCCCGTCCCGGACGGCGAGCGCACCGGCCGGGTGCGCGAGCTCGTACCGACGTGGGTCGCCGCCAACATCAGCGTGCTGCTGCTCACCATGGGCGCCGGCCTGGTGATCTTCAACGGGCTCAACATCTGGCAGGTGCTCGTCGTCGCGGTGGCCGCCCCGGTCGTCTCGTACGGGATCGTCGGCGTGATCTCCATCGCCGGCAAGCGCGGCGGCTCCCCGGGCATGGCCCTGTCGAGGGCGGTGTTCGGACAGCGCGGCAACCTGTTCCCGGGGGCGCTGATCTGGGTGGCGCGCTGGGGCTGGGAGACCATCAACGCGGTCAGCGGCGCCTACGCCGTGCTGACCGTGCTCGATCTGCTCTTCGGCGTCGAGAGCAGCACCGCCCTGATCGTGGTCACCCTGCTGTTCTTCGTGGGCTGCACCTTCGCGGTCTCCGGTCTGGGCATCAACGCGCTGCGCGTCTGCTCCACCTGGTCCACGTACCTCTTCGGGGCCTTCAGCGTGCTGGTCCTCGGCTACCTGGTCGCCACGACCGACTGGTCCGCCGTCTTCGGGAAGCCGGCCGGCTCCACCGCGATGATGATCGCGGGCATCGGCACCATCGCGGCCGGCGGCATCAGCTGGGTCCCGTCCGGTCCGGACTTCACCCGCTACCTGCCGCGCACGGCCTCGTCCAAGGGCATGGTCGGTGCCACGATCGGCGGCGCCGGCGTGGTCGTCCTGCCGATGGTCCTGATGGGCGCGGTCATGGCCGTGAGCACGCCCGGCCTGGCCACCGCGCAGGACCCGGTCTCCTTCATCGGCGAGTTGCTGCCGACCTGGATCGCGGTCCCGTACCTGCTCGTCGCGGTCGTCGGCATGCTGCTGATCAATTCGATGTCGATGTACTCGGCCGGGTTCACCGCACAGACCCTCGGCATCAAGGTGCCGCGCGCCTGGGCCGTCAGCGTGAACGCCGTCATCAGCCTGGTCTTCGGCTTTCTGCTGATGGTGGTCGCGACCAGCTTCTTCGGCTCGTTCATCTCCTTCCTGACCCTGCTCGCGGTGGCGTTCTCCGCCTGGATCGGCGTCTTCGGCGTGGACATGCTGCGCCGCGAGACGTACGACGGCCCCGCACTGCTGGACACCACGCGGACCAGCGCCTACTGGTACAAGGGCGGGTTCGCCTGGCAGGCGATGACCGCGTGGGCGCTCGCGCTGGTGGTGGGCCTGCTCTTCACGTCGGTGGACTGGTTCAGCGGGCCGCTGTCCGCCACCTGGATCGGGGAGAACGGCCTCGGCTGGGTGGCCGGCATCGTGACCTCCGCGGTGCTGTACGCGGTGCTGCCGCGCACGCCCGCCCCGGTCGCGGCCGGGGCTCCGGCCGAGGACCGCGAGCCCGCCGGGACCCTGTCCAACTGACGCTGCGTCAGCTAACGTCCCCCTTCGCCCGCCCACCCGCATCCGGCGAAGGGGGACTCCTCCATGCCCATCACCGTGGCCCGGTTCAATCTCGTCGACCCGAACGGCACCCCCGAGTCGCTCTCCGCCCGCTACCGGACGGCCCTGGAGATGGCCCGGTACGCGGACGACCGCGGGGTCGACACCGTCCAGACCGAAGAGCACCACGGCACCGCCAACAACTGGCTGCCCTCCCCCTTCGCCTTCGCGGGCGCGGTCTTCGGTGCCACCCGCCGCATCGCGGTGACCGTTTCGGCGATCATCGGCCCGCTGTACGACCCGCTGAAGGTGGCCGAGGACATCGCCGTGCTCGACCTGCTCAGCGGCGGCCGGCTGGTGACCGTCGCGGGCATCGGCTACCGGCCCGAGGAGTACGAGCAGCACGGCGTGGAGTGGGGCCGGCGCGGCCGGCTCCAGGACGAACTGCTGGAGACGCTGCTGAAGGCGTGGACGGGTGAGCCGTTCGAGTTCCGCGGCCGGACCGTACGGGTCACCCCGCGGCCCTTCACTCAGCCGCACCCGCTGCTGCTCGTCGGCGGCAGCTCCGAGGCGGCGGCGCGGCGCGCGGCCCGGCTGGGGCTGCCGTTCTTCCCGAGCGCGCACCTGCCGGAGCTGGAGGCGTACTACCGGGCGAAGCTGGCGGAGTACGGGACGGAGGGCTTCTGCATGATGCCCGCCGCCGAGACTCCGCTGCTGCACATCGCGGAGGACCCGGACCGGGTCTGGGCCGAGCACGGCGGGCGCTTCCTGCACGAGGCGGGCATGTACGCGTCCTGGCAGTCCAAGGACATCCGCAGCGCCGTGCGGTCGGGCGCGCGCACGGTGGACGAACTGCGCGCGGAGGGCGTCTACCGCGTCCTCACCCCGGACGAGGCGGTCGCGTACGCGAAGGGCGCCGGCGAGGCGGGGAACCTGGTGCTGCACCCCCTGTGCGGCGGGATGCCGCCGGACGAGGGCTGGCGCAGCCTGCACCTGCTGTGCGAACGGGTGCTGCCCCGGCTCAAGGACTGAGCCGGGGCAGCACCCGTACGAGAGGAGAAGGGGTGGTGGCGGGGGTGGTCACCCCATCTCCTCCAACGCCTTGCCCTTGGTCTCCGGCACCCATTTGAGGATGAAGGGGATCGAGAGCACGGCGAAGACCGCGTAGATGACGTACGCGCCGGACAGGTTCCAGTCCGACAGCGTCGGGAACGTGACGGTGATGACCCAGTTGGCGATCCACTGGGCGGCGGCGGCCACGCCGAGGGCGGCGGCGCGGATGCGGCCCGGGAACATCTCGCCGAGCAGGACCCAGACCACGACGCCCCAGGACAGGGCGAAGAAGAGGACGAAGAAATTGGCCGCGATGATCGCGACGAGTCCCTGGGTGTGCGGCAGGGTGATGTCGTCGCCGACGCCGGACCGGAAGGAGAAGGCCCAGGCGGCGATGCCGAGGGAGATCGCCATGCCGACGGAGCCGATGAGGGCCAGCGGCTTGCGGCCGATCCGGTCGACGAACAGCATCGCGATCACCGTACCGATGATGTTCACGACCGAGGTCTCGAAGGAGTACAGGAACGAGGAGCTCGCGTCGACGCCGACCGACTGCCACAGCGAGGAGCTGTAGTAGAAGATCACGTTGATGCCGACGAGCTGCTGGAAGACGGAGAGGCCGATGCCGATCCAGACGATCGGCAGGAAGCCCATGCGGCCGCCGAGCAGGTCCTTGAACGTCGACTTGTGCTCCGAGTGGATGGCGGCGTCGATCTCCCGGACCCGGGCGTCGGCGTCGATGCGCTCGCCCTCGACCTCGCGCAGGACCGTCTTGGCCTGGTCCATCTTGCCGACCGAGACGAGGAAGCGCGGGGACTCCGGGATGGCGAAGGACAGCAGGCCGTAGAGCACGGCCGGGACGACCATGACGCCGAGCATCCACTGCCAGGCTTCCAGGCCGCCGATCTCACCGCGCTGGTCGCCGTCGGCGAGGTTGAGGATGCCCCAGTTGACCAGCTGCGAGACGGCGATGCCGATGACGATGGCGGCCTGCTGGAAGGAGGCGAGCCGGCCGCGGTAGGCGGGCGGGGAGACCTCGGCGATGTAGGCGGGGCCGATCACCGAGGCCATGCCGATGCCGAAGCCGCCGATGATGCGCCACATGGCGAGGTCCCACAGGGCGAACGGCGTCGCGGATCCGATGGCGCTCGCGGTGAAGAGGACGGCGGCGATCTGCATGCAGCGGATGCGGCCGATCCGGTCGGCGATGCGGCCGGCGGTCGCCGCGCCGAAGGCGCAGCCGATGAGGGCGGCCGCGATCACCTGGGCGAGGGCCGCGGAGCCCACGTCGAACCGGTCGCGGATGGCCTCGACGGCGCCGTTGATGACGGAGCTGTCGTAGCCGAAGAGGAAACCGCCCATGGCCGCGGCCGCGGTGATGAAGATGACGTGCCCGAGGTGCTCGGGCTGGGCGTTTCCACCGCCCGCCGCGGATGCGTTCGCTGTGCTGGTCAAGGTGCGCTCCTGGGCCCGGCGCCGACGGCGGGCAGCGTGAGGGGTGGTGGTACTCGTGTCGTCGCCTGATCGTGTTCCTCACAGTGGCGCACACCAAACGGTGTGCCACCACTTGAAGCTGCGGGCGACAGAGGAGAGCTTATGACTTCACTTCTTGAAGTCAAGAGCCCATGAAGAACCGATTTCACCGACAGGAACGCGACAGTGGCGGCGACAGCGAGGGCCTGATGTTCAAAGCTTGAAGGTGTCGCGTCCCTAACGGAGTCTCTGACTGATCACTTTGGACACTCCATCTCCCTGCATGGAGACGCCGTACAGGGCATCGGCGACCTCCATCGTGCGCTTCTGATGGGTGATGACGATCAGCTGCGAGCTCTCCTGGAGCTCCTCCATGATCCGGATCAGCCGCTGCAGGTTGGTGTCGTCGAGCGCGGCCTCGACCTCGTCCATCACGTAGAACGGGCTGGGCCGTGCCTTGAAGATGGAGACCAGCAGCGCCACGGCCGTCAGGGAGCGTTCGCCGCCGGAGAGCAGTGAGAGCCGCTTGACCTTCTTGCCGGGCGGACGGGCCTCGACGTCGACCCCGGTGGTGAGCATGTTGTCGGGGTCGGTGAGGACCAGCCGCCCCTCGCCGCCGGGGAACAGCCGCGAGAACACCCCCTCGAACTGCCGGGCCGTGTCGTGGTACGCCTCGGTGAAGACCTGCTCGACGCGCTGGTCGACCTCCTTCACCACCTGAAGGAGGTCGGCTCGCGTCTTGCGCAGGTCCTCCAGCTGCTCGCTGAGGAACCGGTGGCGCTCCTCCAGCGCCGCGAACTCCTCCAGCGCGAGGGGATTGACCTTGCCGAGCTGCTGGTAGGCGCGCTCGGCCGCCTTCAGCCGCTTCTCCTGCACCGCCCGTACGAAGGGACCCGGCCGGTTGCGGGGGTGTTCCGGATCGTCGGGGAGCTCCTCGCCGTCCGCGGCCGGCGACGGGGGCACGGGCTGCTCGGGCCCGTACTCGGCCACGAGTCCGGCGGCGTCCATGCCGAACTCCTCCAGTGCCCTGGCCTCCACCTGTTCGATGCGCAGCCGCTTCTCCGCCCCGAGCACCTCGCCCCGGTGGACGGAGTCGGTGAGCTGGTCGAGCTCGGCCTTCAGGTCGCGGCCGCCGGTCCTGGCCCCGGCGAGCTCCCGCTCGCGCAGGCCCTTGGCGTGCTCGGCGCCGGCGCGCTCCTCCTCGGCCCGGGCCAGCGACACCTCCACGTGCGCGAGCAGCTGCCGGGCGCCGTCGGCCACCGCGCGGGCCACCTCGGCCTCGTACCGCAGCCGGGCGCGGCGGCGCTCGGCGCGGGCGCGCGCCTCGCGTTCCGCGCGGGCCCCCCGGTCGAGTGAATCGGCCCTCCCCGCCAGCGCCTTGACCCGTTCTTCGTGGGTACGGAGCTGGAGGCGGGCCTCCATCTCGGTCTGCCGGGCGTTCGCGCCGTCGGCGGCCAGCCGGTCCCGCCGCGAGGCGTCCGGCTCGTCCTCCACCGGCAGCTCCTCGGCCGCCGCCAGGCGTTCCGCGCACTCCTCCACGTCGAACCGTGCCTGCTCCAGCGCGTCCTGGGCCTTGGCAGCGGCGGTGGCGGTGCGCTCGGCCTCCCCCTCGGCGCCCTTCGCCTGCCCCGCGAGGCGGCCGAGCTGCTGAGCGACCCCCGCCCGGGCCCGCTCCCCCGCCCGGCGCCGCTCGGCGAGCTCGTCGGCCAGCGCCGCCGCGTCCCGGTGCCGGATCAGGGCGGCCTCCTGGGCCGCGCCGAGTTCCGCGCACCGCAGGTCCAGGTCGGCCAGTTCCGCGGCCGCCTCGTCGACGGCGGCCTGGACCTCGATCAGGCTGGGCGCACCGGCGGAGCCCCCGTGCGCGAGGTGCGCCCCGAGGACGTCGCCCTCGACGGTCACGGCCACCGCGTCGGGGTGCTCCGCGACGAGGGCCTCGGCCGCGTCGAGTCCGCCGACCACGAAGCAGTCCCGCAGGACCCAGGCGACCGCCCGCAGCACGGCGCCGTCCCCGCCGACCAGCCCGGCGGCGGCGACGGGAGCCGCGGTCGCGGCGCCGCCGGCCGTACCGGGCCGGGGCCGCGTACCGAGGGCGGCGCCGGGTACCGGTCCCCCGGGCGGGCAAAGCGCCGGGCCCGGAAGGACCGGCGGTCCCGGCAGGACCGGGCCGGTGCCCGCGGCGGGCCCTCGGGCGGCGAACCCCGCCGGCTCCGCGGTCCCGAAGTCCTTCCGGCCGCCGCCGGTACCGGGTGCGTACGGCTCGGGATCCGCGTCCGGGGAGGGGGCCGGACGGGGGAACGCTCCCCCGGCGGCGTCCGCCACCCGGTGCGGAAGGCCGCCGCCGGCGTCGGCACCGCCCCCTTCCTCCGCCCCCGCACCGGTCTCGCCCCCGGACCCGGCCGGCTCGGCGGACGGTTGCGGGAGCGTCGTCCCCGGCGCGGCGATCAGGAGCGTGGCCCGGCCCCCGTCCCCGTCCCGGAGGTGCCGGATGGCCTCGGCGGCCGCCCGCGGCGAGGCCACCGCCACCGCGTCCGCCGCCGCGCCCAGCGCCGCGGCCACGGCGACTTCGTACCCCGGGGCCACCGTCAGCCGCTCGGCCGCCGGCCCCAGCAGCCCCGCCAGCCGCTCCCGCGCCGCCAGCAGCGCGCCCGTACCGTCCTTGCGGCGCAGCCCGAGCGCGAGCGCGTCCCGGCGCGCCGTCACGGCCGCGCGCGAGCGCTCCGCCGCCGTCGCCGCCTCCCGCGCCGCGGCCAGTCCGGCCTCCGCGGCGGCCAGTCCGGCCCGCGCCGCCTCGTACTCGCCCTCCACCGCGGGGTCGTCGAGGCCGCCGACCTCCTCGGCCAGCGCCTCGTACTCCTCCCGCGCCAGGGCCGCCCGGGTCCGGGCCTCGTCCCGCGCGGCGACCAGCCGGTCGATCTCGGACTGCGCCGCCCCCGCCCGGGAACGGGCCGCGCCGAGCCGGCCGGTCAGCCGGGCCAGACCCTCGCGCCGGTCGGCGATGGCCCGGGCCGCGTCCCGCAGCCGCCGTTCCTCCTCGGCCAGCTCCCGCTCCAGCTCCGCCCGGTGCCCGGCGGTGTCCTCCAGGGCGCGCGAGGCCGCCTCCAGAGCGGCCGTCAGCTCGGCCTCCTGCTCGCGGACGCGCGCGGCTTCCTTCTCCATGTCCTCCGGGTCGCGGCCGCGGCGCTCCTCCTCCACCGGCGCCGTCGCGCTCGTGACCCGTGCCTGCGCCAGGGACGCGGTCCCCCGTACCCGCTCGGCCAGCTGCGACAGCTCGTACCAGGTCTGACGGGCCCGCGTGAGCCGCGGAGCCAGGTCCCGCACGGCCTCCTCCAGCTCCGCCTCACGGCGCAGGGCCTCCGCGAGGCGTGCCTCCGCGGCCTCCTTGCGCTCCTTCAGGGCGGCCTCGTCCGCGATCTCGGCGTCGAGCGCCCGCCGCAGCGCCGTCAGGTCGTCGGCGAGCAGCCGCAGCCGCGCGTCCCGCAGGTCGGCCTGGATGACGGCCGCCCGCCGGGCCACCGCCGCCTGCCGTCCCAGCGGCTTCAGCTGCCGCCGCAGCTCGTCGCCCAGGTCCTGGACCCGCGCGAGGTTGGCCTGCATCGCGTCCAGCTTCCGCAGCGCCTTCTCCTTGCGCTTGCGGTGCTTCAGTACGCCGGCAGCCTCCTCGATGAAGGCCCGGCGGCCCATCGGGTCGGCGTGCAGGACGGAGTCCAGCTGGCCCTGGCCGACGATGACGTGCATTTCCCGGCCGATGCCGGAATCGGAGAGCAGTTCCTGGATGTCGAGCAGGCGGCACGTGTCACCGTTGATCTGGTACTCACTGCTGCCACCGCGGAACATGATCCGGGTGAGGGTGACTTCGGCGTACTCGATGGGCAGCACGCCGTCGGAGTTGTCGATCGTCAGCGACACCTCGGCGCGCCCGAGCGGCGGGCGCCCGGTGGTGCCGGCGAAGATGACGTCCTCCATCTTTCCGCCGCGCAGGGATTTGGCGCCCTGCTCGCCCATGACCCAGGAGAGCGCGTCCACCACGTTGGACTTCCCGGAGCCGTTCGGACCCACGACGCAGGTGATGCCGGGTTCGAAACGCAGCGTCGTGGCGGAGGCGAAGGATTTGAAGCCACGCAGGGTCAGGGACTTGAGGTGCACGCCGCCGGACTCTACCTTTTGCGTGCGGTTTCACCCGTGAAGGTGCCGGGCGTCACCGGCGTCGACGGGTGCGGCCCCCCGCCTGGCTCCACGCCGTGCGGCGCGGCGTCCAGGCGTTCGGACGTCCAAGAACGAAGGGACGCCGAAGCGTCCCTTGCAGATCAAGCGGGGCTGAGAGTCCAGCGACCTGGGGAGCGCGAATCAGGTGAGCGCAGGCTCCGCCTGCGGTACGTCGATATCGATGCTGTCCAGCAGCGAGTCTCCGTCGTGCTGAGCGGCGGCCGCGTTCAGCGCGTCATTTTCGGACTGAATCCGTACGAGCTCGGACTCGAGGTCCTGGACGCGCTGCTGAAGCCGTCGCATCTCGGCGAGGAGTCGCGGATCGGAACCGCCGACGTAACCGAGAAGCGCCTTTGCCATGATGGATGGTCCTCCACACTGAGTGACCGACCGAAGCGGTGTGGGTCGTGAGGGAATCGCACCCGCGGATGTCCGGCAGCGACTGACAGTCACTGCGCTTACTAATGCCAACACTGCCAAACAGCTCAGGTGCGCGGGGCTTCCAGCGTCTCACCAAAAAGTTTGACGGTCAACACGATCACGCCCCGTATCGGCGGGCGACCCGGCCCCCGCAAGGGGCGTGGAGATCATCCTCGTCTCCGAGCCTTCCACGGATCGCGTCCGTCGGCAACGCGTCGGCGACGAATGCGCAGTTCCGACCGGGTGCCGCCGCCGGATGCATGTGATCAGTACATGATCAGTCGATCGATCACCGGATCGCGAATCCGTCGTAACCGCCTCGCGGTGTGCCCCAGATCTCCGTCACACCGTCCACCCGGCCGGGCGTGTCGGCGGACCGCAGCCATTCCAGCAGCCGGTGGCAATTCTCACGTTGACCTTCGGCCACCACCTGCACCCGCCCGTCGTCGAGGTTGAGGGCGAAGCCGACCACTCCTCCGAGCTCCAGGGCATTGGCCCTGGTGAACCAGCGGAAGCCCACTCCCTGTACACGGCCGCGCACCCAGGCGGTCAGGCGGACATCGTCATCCATGCGTGAACGCTAACCGGACGGGCCCTTTCCGGGCACATCGCCCCCCTGGACCCATGGCGTACAGTCGCGCAGCAATGAACTCACCCATTTGGGTGAGTAACGGATGATCTTGAGCTCCGAGGAAGGCACGCCGCCGATGGGACGCCACCGACTCAACGCCGCGCCGCGCCGCGAAGGCCGGCGCGGAACCGCCCTGCGCACCGGCCTGCTGGGCGCCTCGGTCGCCGTGGCCCTCGCCGCCGCGGCCGTCACCACGGGCATGGTGCCGGTCGGCGGCTCCTTCCCCTATGTAGGGGTCAGCGGTACGGACACCCCCGGCGGGGCGGAAGCCGGTGCGGCGTCCACCCCGGCCCGGGACAGCGCGCTCGACCAGCAGGGCGGCCTCGCCAACCTGTCCGGCCGGGCCCCTTCGGGCGCCGCCGCTCCGAGCCCGTCCGGCAGTCCGTCAGCCGCCCCGACGCCGTCGGCATCGGCATCGGCATCGGCATCACCCAGCCCATCCGCTTCCGTCTCGGCATCCGCTTCCGCACCGGTGTCACCCTCCTCCCCGGAGGAACCGCCGGCCCCCTCCGCTCCCCCGGCCCCTTCCACCAAGGCTCCGCAGAAGAGCACCGCCCCGGCCCCGGCGAAGCCGGTACCCCCGAAGCCGGTGCCCGCGAAGCCGGTGCTCCCGAAGCCGGTGCCCCCGAAGCCCTCCGCCCCGGCGCCGACCGCGCCCGCCCCCGCGGACGGGCACTCCGCCGAGGAGGCGGCCGTGGTCGCCCTGGTGAACCAGGCCCGCGCGCAGGCCGGATGCGGCCCGGTCCGGGCGAACCCGCCGCTGGCCGCGCTGGCCGGCGCCTTCAGCAAGGACATGGCGGTCCGCGGCTTCTTCGACCACACCGACCCCGACGGGGACACCCCGTGGGACCGCGCGTCCCAGGCGGGCCTTTCCGGCCTCGGCGGCGAGAACATCGCCCGCGGCCAGGGTGATGCCGCGTCCGTGATGAACTCCTGGATGAACAGCCCGGGCCACAAGGCGAACATCCTCAACTGCGAGTTCCGCACCCTGGGCGTCGGCGCCCACTTCGCTTCCGGCGGCCCCTGGTGGACGCAGGACTTCGGCTTCTGAGACCCGACGAGACGAGCGTACGGACGGGCCCCGCCGGCCCCCTCGGGCAGGCGGGGCCCGTCCGCGTTCCGGATGGCAAGCCGACCGGCCGGGGACCCTCAGACGGAGACGAGCACCGCGTCCGCCAGGGCCGCACGGCCCGCGATGACGACGCGCGCGTGCTCGGTGACGCGGCGGCCCAGGTGCTCGGCCGTGGCGATGTCGGCGCGGTGGACGCCTTCCGGACCCTCGTCGGAGTTGGTCTGGGCGGCCGCGCCGGAGAAGAAGCCGAGGCGGTTGAGGTCGTCCTCGGAACCGGCGGTGGAGTTCCAGCCCGGCTTCAGACCCAGATTGACCCAGCTCATGCCGTGCTGGGCGGCCAGCGTCTGGAAGAACTGCAGGGTGTGGAGCTTGTCACCGCTCTTGGAGCCGGAGTTCGTGAAGCCCGCCGCGACCTTGTCGAGCCAGACGTCACCGAACCAGCGCTTCGAGGTGGCCTCCGCGAAGACGTGGAAGGCGCCGGACGCCGTGCCCATGTAGGTCGGTGATCCGAAGACGATCGCGTCGGACGCGTCGAGCAGCTCCCACTGGGCGTCATCGATCGCGTCCACCGCGATGAGGTGCACGGTCGCGCCGGCCTCGACGGCTCCGTTGCGGACGGCCTCGGCGACGACGGCGGTGTGGCCGTATCCGGAGTGGTAGGCGATCGAGACGACGGGGGCATGCGTGATGGCGGACAAAGCGGTCTCCCTGGACAGGTCTGGGCCGTCCCACGGGTGTGGTCCGACAAGAGAAAGGAAAGCACTTACTTTTCGAAAGCGCAATACGACAGTTAGCGCTGCGTGGGGGTACGCTTGAGGGCATGGAGACACCAGCCGTCTGTACCGAAGCCGCCGGATCTGAATTTCCGTTCGACGTTTTCGCGCGCGCGTGCCCCTCCCGGGAGACCCTGGAGCACGTCACCGGACGCTGGGGCAGCCTCACCGTGGGAGCACTGCGCGAGGGCCCGTGCCGCTTCAACGAGCTGCGCCGGCGCGTGGAGGGCGTGAGCGAGAAGATGCTCTCGCAGACGCTGCACGCGCTGGAGCGCGACGGCATCGTCAACCGCGAGGCGCAGCCGACGAACCCGCCTCGCGTCGACTACGAACTGACCCCGCTCGGCACGGAGGTCGCGGACCGGCTGCTCGCCCTCATCCACTTCCTGGAGGGGAGCATGGCAGACGTACTGGCCTCCCGGCGGACCTACGACGCGGCGCGCGCCGGCCTCTGACAGCGCGGGCAGAAGTAGCTCGACCGGTTCATCCATGGCCTGCGCCGCATCGGGGTGCCGCAACGGCGGCAGGGCTCGTCCTCACGGCCGTAGGCGTCGAGCGAACGGTCGAAGTAGCCCGACTCCCCGTTCACGTTGACGTACAGGCTGTCGAAGCTGGTCCCGCCGACGTCGAGGGCCGCGTTCATGACGTCCCGGACATGGCCGAGGAGTTCCGCACTCCGGGGGCGCGCGAGGGTGGCGGTGGGGCGCTCGTAGTGCAGCTTGGCGCGCCAGAGCGCCTCGTCGGCGTAGATGTTGCCGACCCCGCTGATCAGCGACTGGTCCAGCAGCGCCCGCTTGAGCGTGGTCCGCTTGGCGCGCAGGGCCAGGTGGTACCGGTCCTCCTCGAACAGCGGGTCCAGCGGGTCCCGGGCGATGTGCGCGATGACGTCGGGCAGCCCGTCGGGCGTGTTCTCGTGCAGGGAGAGCCCGCCGAAGGTCCGCTGGTCGACGAAGCGCAGCTCGGTGCCGAGGTCGTCCGCGAACCGCACGCGGATGCGCAGGTGCTTCTCGTCGGGGGACCCCTGCGGCTGGACGAGCAGCTGCCCGCTCATCCCGAGGTGCCCGAGCACCGACAGGTCCCGCCCCTCCAGGGGCAGCCACAGGTACTTCCCGCGCCGCTGCGGCACACCGACGGTCTGACCGCCGAGCCGTGCCGCGAAGTCGGCCCCGCCCCCGGGGTGACGGCGGACCGCGCGCGGGTGGAGGACCTCGACGGACGCCACGGTCCGCCCCGCGACCCAGCGCGCCAGCCCCCGTCGCACGACTTCGACTTCGGGCAGCTCGGGCACGGCTTCTCCTCGGGGCGGCGCGCCGGTTCCGGGCGCGGGGTCCGAGCCTACCGGCCCCCTTCCCGGGCCCCGGAAACGGGTCCGCCCCGCCACCTGCGGACAGGTGGCGGGGCGGGGAGCTCCCGAAGGAAGGATCAGGCGTCGGGCTGCGGGTCGGCGGGCGTCGGCGCCCCGCCTTCCCCGGCCCCGGCCGGGGCCTTCGCCGCTGCCGCAGGAGCCGGTGCGGTCGCGGTGGGTGCCGCGTTCCGCTCGTCCGCCTTGGCGCGAATGCCGCGCCAGGCCGACTCGGCGGCCTGCTGTTCCGCTTCCTTCTTGCTGCGGCCGGTGCCGGTGCCGTACGAGACACCACCGACGCGAGCAGCAGCGGTGAAGGTCTTCTCGTGGTCCGGGCCGGTCTCCGAGACCAGGTATTCCGGTACGCCAAGACCTTCGGACGCCGTGAGTTCCTGGAGACTGGTCTTCCAGTCCAGGCCGGCACCGAGGTTCGAGGACCTGTCGATGAGCGGGTCGAAGAGCCGGTGGACCAGCTCCGAGGCCGCGTCGAGGCCCTGATCGAGGTAGACCGCGCCGATCACCGCTTCAAGGGTGTCGGCGAGGATGGATGCCTTGTCCCGGCCACCCGTGCCCTCTTCGCCGCGGCCGAGCCGGACGAAGGAACCGAGTTCGAGGCCGCGCCCGACCTCCGCCAGTGCGCGCGAGTTGACCACCGCGGCCCGAAGCTTGGCCAGCTGGCCTTCGGGGAGGTCCGGGTGGGTCGTGTACAGCGTGTCCGTGACCACCAGGCCCAGCACGGAGTCCCCCAGGAACTCCAGCCGCTCGTTGGTGGGCAGACCGCCGTTCTCGTACGCGTACGAGCGGTGCGTCAGCGCGCGCACCAGAAGGGCGGTCTCGAGTTTGTACCCGAGCCGCCCTTCCAGAAGCGTGTGGGACGAGGCCGCTTTGTTACTGTCTGCCTGCTTCTCAGCGTTGGACAGCTCAGACATTGCGCCTCTCACCAGCCGCTCAGACCTCGAGGACCTGGCGCTTGTTGTAGGTGCCGCAGCTCGGGCACGCAATGTGCTGGAGCTTCGGCTCCTGGCAACGCTCGCACGAAACCAGGGTGGGGACCGCAGCCTTCCACTGCGACCGGCGGTGGCGCGTGTTGCTGCGCGACATCTTCCGCTTCGGAACAGCCACGGCTACTTCTCCTGCTTCTCGGCGGCGCCCTGAACTCCGTCAGAGGCAGTGCCGCTCATGTTGTCCTTCTCATCGCCCTGATCGGTGACGAGTCCCTGCAGTGCCGCCCAACGGATGTCGACGGCGTCATGGTGGTGGTCCGGGTCGTCGTTCAGGCTGAGCCCGCAATCGGGGCACAGTCCGAGACAGTCCTCCCGGCACACCGGCTGCAGCGGCAGTGCGAGCACCACCACGTCGCGCAGCACGGGTTCGAGGTCGAACAAACCGTCCTCGAGGAAGAGCGTGTCCTCGTCGTCCTCGGCGTCGTCGGCCGGCTCCGCCTTGGAGCGGGTCCGGTCGTCGGCGTCAGGGTACGAGAACATCTCCTGGAAGTCCGCCTTGAGCTCGCGCTCGACGGACTCCAGACACCTTACGCACTCCCCTACGGCCGATGCACGGGCGGTGCCTGTGACAAGCACCCCTTCCATGACCGACTCCAGGCGGAGCTTGAGCTTGAGCGGGGCGCCTTCCGGCACTCCGATGACCCCGGCGAGACCGAGGTCCGCCGGTGCCGCGATCTCACGGAACAGCTTCTGCATGGCACCAGGACGCCGACCCAGCTCGTGCGTGTCGAACACGAGGGGGTTGCGGTGGTCGAGGCGGGTATTCAGGGCTGTTCCTGCTTTCACGGATTGCTCAAGATCGAAGTTTCCGCCACATGTGGGCAGCATGGATCGCGGTGCATACGCGCGACCGAAGAGCCAGGATACCCGCCGGGGAGCTCTCCGCCCAATCCGGTGTTAGCGCCCCTGTTCGTACTGGCGCAACTGGTCCAGGTTGATCATGCTCGTGTCGAAGAGGCTGGTCTCGTCCAGCGAGGGCTGCTGGGCCTGATGCGACTGCTGCGACTGCTGGGGCTGCTGCTGGAAGGACGCGTAGGGGTCGTGTTGCTGCGCGTCGTAGTGGCCGGCGTAGGGCGCACCCGCCGGGTCGGCGCCGGAGTACGGGTCGGGCTGCTGCTGGTAACCGCCGTACGGGTCCTGGTAGCCGTACGCGTCCTGGTGCTGCGCGGCCGGCTGGCCGGAGTACTGCGCGGCGTAGGCGTCGTAGACGGGCTGCGGCTGTGCCTGGGCGGGGATCGGCGGCTGCGCCGGCGCCGCGGCCCGCTCCGGTTCCGCGAGGCCCGCCAGGAAGTCCGCGTCGCTCGACGAGCGGGACTGCTGGGAGCCCGCGGCGTCCTGGGCGGCCATGTGTGCGCCGAGGTCGTCGGTGGGCATCCTGCCCAGCAGCTTCTGGCGGCCCTTGCCCACCGCCTCCAGGGTCTTGGAGAGCACCGCCTCGAAGGTGGCCAGCTTGGTGTCCACGTACGCGTCCGCCTGCAGGCGCTGCGTCTCGGGGTCGTGGCTGCGCTCGGGCGCCTCGGCGTCCGGGTAGCCGTGCTCGTCCAGGCCCGGTCCGCGGCCCAGCAGCTTCTCGCGGCCGCGGTCCACCGAACCGATCGTCTTGGTGAGGACGACCTCGAAGTTCGCGAGCTTGCTGTCGACGTAGTCGTCGGCCTCGGCCCGGATCTCCTCCGCCTCGCGACGGGCGTCCTCCAGGATCCGGTCGGCCTCGGCCTGGGAGCGCCGCGCGACCTCGGTGTCGGAGATCAGCGAACCGCGCTGGCTGTGCGCGGACTCGATGATCCGGTCCGCTTCGCGGCGGGCCTCCTCGACCATCTGCTCCCGGTCGCCGATGAGTTCACGGGCCTGGGCGAGGGAGCCGGGGAGAGCCGCACGGACTTCTTCGAGCTGGGCGAGCAGTTCCGCGCGGTTGATCACGCAGGAGGCCGACATGGGCATGGAGCGGGCGCCGCCGACGGCCGCGACGATCTCGTCGAGCTTCTTCTGCACGTCCATGGGGGCTCGCACTCTCTCGGCCTCGGGCGGTTCCCGAGTCGGACGGGACGACTGTAAGGCCGGCGGGCGCAGCCCCGACACCGGCCGGTGGCCCCGCCCGGGCGGTCAGCGGTCGCGCAGTCGTTCCAGCAGGGCGGAGTGCACGTGCGCGGGCAGCAGGTGGGCCACGTCGCCGCCCCAGGTCGCGACTTCCTTGACCAGCGAGGACGACAGGAAGCTGTAGGTCGGGTTCGTCGGGACGAAGAGCGTCTCGACGCCGGACAGCCCTATGTTCATCTGGGCCATCTGGAGTTCGTAGTCGAAGTCGCTGACGGCGCGCAGGCCCTTGACGATGGCCGGGATGTCCCGCTGCTTGCAGAAGTCGACGAGCAGGCCGTGGAAGGACTCGACCTCGATGTTCCCGTAGTCGGCGGTCGCCTCGCGGATCAGGTCGATCCGCTCCTCGACGGTGAACAGGCCCTGCTTCGACTGGTTGATCATCACGGCGACGTGGACCACGTCGTAGAGCCGGGAGGCCCGGCCGATGATGTCGAGGTGTCCGTTGGTGATGGGGTCGAACGACCCCGGACAGACGGCGCGGCGCAACTGAAGTCCCTCGCTCTCCGGTGCGGACATCATGAATCTTCGCTGGTGAAGGCGGCGCGACCGTACCAGAGGGTGCCCTCGCCGTACTTTCGCGACCGGAGCGGTTCGAAGCCCTCGGGCCACGGGAAGGCACCGCTCCTGGTGCTCCTCTCCACGGTGACGAGCGCATCGCCGGTGAGCCAGCCCTGGGACCGGAGTGTGAGGAGGATCTCCCGGAGATCGTCGTGCCCGACGGCGTACGGCGGGTCCAGGAAGACCAGGTCGTACGGGTCCCCGGCGGCGACGGCCGCGGCGATCTGCTCGGCCCGGCCCGCCCGGAACTCCGCGCCCGGCAGGCCCAGCGCCCTGATGTTGTCCCGGATGGCCTTGGCGGCCTTGGCGTCGGGCTCGACCAGCAGGGCGTGGTCGGCGCCGCGGGAAAGCGCCTCCAGGCCCACGGCGCCGGAGCCGGCGTACAGGTCGAGCACCCGGGACCCCCCGATGCCGTGCAGCGACTCCCAGGTGGAGAAGAGGCCTTCCCGCATCCGGTCCGAGGTCGGGCGGGTGCCGGTGCCCGGGGGCACGGCCAGCCGTCGCCCGCCGGCGCTGCCGGCGATCACGCGGGTCATCTGGGGTCCTTCGTACGGCGGTCGGAGGGGTACGGACCTCCCACGATAGGTCGTACCGGTCAGCCCTTCTCCAGGTACTGCTCCCGCTCGGTGTCCAGCAGTGCCTCGAGGGCGGTGCGCAGGCCGGGCAGGCCCTCCAGCTCGGGGTCCTCGGCGACGACGCGGGTGGCCTCCTCCCTGGCCTCGGAGATGACCTCCTCGTCCTCGATGACGGCGAGCATCCGCAGCGAGGAGCGCACCCCTGACTGGGCCTGGCCGAGGACGTCGCCCTCGCGGCGTTGTTCCAGGTCGATCCGGGAGAGCTCGAAGCCGTCGAGGGTGGCGGCGACGGCGGCGAGCCGGGCCCGGGCGGGGCTGGCCTCGTGCATCTCGCTGACCAGCAGGCACAGGCCCGGGGCGGAGCCGCGGCCGACGCGGCCGCGGAGCTGGTGGAGCTGGGAGACGCCGAACCGGTCGGCGTCCATGATCACCATGACGGTGGAGTTCGGGACGTTCACCCCGACCTCGATGACGGTGGTGGCGACCAGCACCTTGACCTCGCCCGCGGCGAAGCGCCGCATCACGTCGTCCTTGTCGGCCGGATCCATCCGCCCGTGGAGCACCTCGACGGAGATCCCGGCGAGCGGGCCGCGGGTGAGCTGTTCGGCGATGTCCAGGACCGCGAGCGGGGGCCGCTTGTCCCCGTCGGCCTCGGCGGCGGCCTTCTTCTTGCCGGGGGCGGCGTCGTCGCCGTCCCCGATGCGCGGGCACACGACGTACGCCTGGTGGCCGTTCTCCACCTCCTCGCGGACCCGCTCCCAGGCGCGGGCCAGGAAGTGCGGCTTGTCCTGGGCGGGCACCACGTGGGTGGCGATGGGCGAACGCCCGGCGGGCAGCTGGTCCAGGACGGAGGTCTCCAGGTCGCCGAAGACGGTCATGGCGACCGTGCGGGGGATCGGGGTCGCGGTCATCACCAGCAGGTGCGGGGGCTGCTTGCCCTTGGAGCGCAACGCGTCGCGCTGCTCCACGCCGAAGCGGTGCTGTTCGTCGACGACGACCAGGCCGAGGTCGTGGAACTGCACCTTGTCCTCGATCAGGGCGTGCGTGCCGATGACGATCCCCGCCTCCCCGGTGACCAGGTCGAGCAGCGCCCGGCGGCGGGCCGGCACCCCCATCGACCCGGTGAGCAGCACCACCTTCGTGCCCCGGTCGGAGCCGCCGAGCATGCCGCCCTCGGCGAGCTCGCCCATCATCTCGGTGATCGACCGGTGGTGCTGCTGGGCGAGCACCTCGGTGGGCGCGAGCATCGCGGCCTGTCCGCCGGAGTCGACGACCGCGAGCATCGCGCGCAGCGCCACCATCGTCTTGCCCGAGCCCACCTCGCCCTGGAGGAGGCGGTGCATGGGGTGGCTGGTGGCCAGGTCGTCGAAGATCTCCGCGGAGACCTTGAGCTGGCCGTCGGTGAGGGTGAAGGGGAGCTTGGCGTCGAAGGAGTCCAGCAGGCCGCCGGGCGTGGGACGGCGCGGGACGGCCGGGAGCTGGGAGTCCGCGTGGCGACGGCGGGCCAGGGCGACCTGGAGGACGAAGGCCTCGTCCCACTTCAGGCGCTGGCGGGCGTCCTCGATGTCGGCCTTGGTCGCCGGGCGGTGGATCTTCAGCAGGGCCTCGGTGAGCGGGACCAGTCCGCGGCCCTCGCGCAGGGCGGGCGGCAGCGGGTCCACGGTCTCCTGGACCCCGGGCAGCACCGCGTCCACGCACTTGGTGATCTTCCAGGACTCCAGCTTGGCGCAGGCCGGGTAGATCGGGATGAGCCGGCTCGCGAACGCGGTCGCCGCGTCCTCGTCGGAGGCGTCGGCACTCAGCAGCTCGTAGGCGGGGTGGGAGAGCTGGAGCTTGCGGTTGAACATGCCGACCTTGCCCGCGAACATGGCGCGGGTGCCGGGCAGCAGGTCCTTGTGCGGCTTGTGGACGCCCGCGCCGAAGAAGACGAGCTGGAGCCGGCCGCTGCCGTCGGTGATGGTCACCTCCAGGCGTCTGCCGCGGCCGCCGTTGAAGGTCAGGATCCGGGCGTCGGCGACCTGGGCGACGACGGTCACGTGCTCGTCGAGCTGGTCGGCGAGCTCGGCCAGCGGCGTCAGCTCGCCCCGCTCCGCGTAGCGCCGCGGGTAGTGGTGGAGCAGGTCCAGGGCCGTGTGCAGGCCGAGCTGCTCGGCCAGCACCTTCGCGGTGGCGGGGCCGAGCGTCTTCTTGAGGTCTTCGTCGAGCGCGGGCACGTGTTCCATTGCACACCATGCCGCTGACAAGGCGGCTATTCGACCCCGATGAGGAGCGGCGCCGAGTGCCGCCCGCCCCGGTAGGTGACGGTGTCCACCGCCAGGTGCCCGTGCTGGACGTACGCCTCCAGGCGCTCGGCGAGCGCGTCCGGCACGTCGGGGCCCAGGACCAGGGTGACCAGCTCGCCGCCGGAGCCGAGCATCCGCTCCAGGACCGCCTCGGCGGTCTCGGTCAGGCTCGCGCCGATGACCGCGACGTCCCCGTCGATGAGGCCGAGCACGTCACCGGCCTGGCAGATGCCGGCGGAGGTGAAGGACTGCCGTTCGGCGACGGCCAGTTCCGCGTAGCGGGTGGCGCCGGCCGCCGCCGTCATGGCGACCACGTCCTCGTCGAAGCTGCCGTCCGGGTCGTGCACGGCGAGCGCGGCCAGCCCCTGTACGGCGGAGCGGGTGGGGATCACGGCCACCCGTACGCCGTCGGCCCGCGCCTGCTCGGCCGCCGCGACGGCGACGGCGCGCAGTTCGGCGCCGCCCGGCAGCAGCACCACCTCGCGGGCGTGCGCGCGGCGGATGGCGTCCAGCAGCTCGGCCGCCGCCGGGACCTCCCCGGGCCGGGCGAGCACGGCGGTCGCGCCGGCCTCCCCGCACAGTCCCGCGAGCCCCTCCCCCGGAACCACGGCGACCACGGCCCGCTGGGCGCGCTCACCGCGGGCCCGGCGCCGTTCGTCGCCGAAGTGCGTGATCCGTATCCGGTACGGCCGCCCGGCGACGACCCCCGCCTCGATGGCCGCACCGGGGTCGTCGACGTGCACGTGGACGTTCCACAGGCCGTCGCCGCCGACCACGACGAGGGAGTCGCCGAGCCCGTCGAGCCGGGCGCGCAGGTCCGCGACCGCGGCCTCGGAGGCCTCCAGCAGATAGATCACCTCGTACGCCGGTCCGTCCTGCCCGTTCGCGCAGGGCTCCGCCGGCCGGGGTACGGGCACGGCCCGGCCGCGCACCGGTTCGGCGGCCGGCTCCTGCCCCGACAGCGCCTGCCACAGCGCCCCGAGCACGGCGACCACGCCGCAGCCGCCGGCGTCGACCACCCCGGCCCGGCCGAGCACGGCCAGCTGCCCCGGGGTCTCGGCCAGGGCCTCGCGGGCCCCGTCGTAGGCGGCGCGGGCCACGTCGGCGGCGGTCCCGGCGGCGGCGCCGGCCGCCTCGCCGGCCCGGGCCGCGGCGGTGGCCACGGTGAGCATGGTGCCCTCGACCGGGTGGGCGACGGCCGCGTACGCCGACTCCGCGGCCCGGGTCAGCGCCTGCGCCAGCAGCCGCCCCGGGCCCCGGGCGCCGGGTTCGTCGCCGAGGACGTCGGCGACCCCGCGCAGCAGCTGCGCCAGGATCGTCCCGGAGTTCCCCCGGGCGCCGACGAGGGCTCCGTGCGCGTAGGCCCGTACGGCGTGGGACAGGGAGGTGTGCGGTGTGCCCTCGGTCACCTTGCCGAAGGCCTCGTCCAGGGCGCGGTCGGCGGATTCGGCGGTGAGGTAGAGGTTGGTGCCGGTGTCCGCGTCGGCGACCGGGTAGACGTTGATCGCGTCGATGTCCTCGCGGGCCCGGCCCAGTGCGGCCACGGCCAGCGAGCTCCAGGTGCGCACCGCTTCGGCGTCGAGCTCGTCGGGGCGCTGCGGCTGGGGCTCGTGCGGCACCGGGCGTTCCTCCTTGTGCGGGCCAGGGTTCACCGCAGGGTAACGAAGGACTGCCGGGGCGTCCGCACCTCGGGACGGGGGCTGCGGCAGCCATGGTAGTTTTCTTGGACCGGTGCAGGCGTTGTATGCTGCTCCGGTTGCCCGATGAGAGTCGGGCCATTCCCCCGGCAAGCCACTTCAGATCTCTGGATCCGGTGCGCCGGTTTCACTGTAATTGCACCTGAAGTTTTGGAGTGACCTGTGGCTGCCAACTGCGACGTTTGCGCCAAGGGGCCGAGCTTCGGCAACAGCATCTCCCACTCGCACCGCCGTACCTCGCGTCGCTGGAACCCGAACATCCAGCGCGTGCGTGCCGTGGTCAATGGGACGCCGAAGCGCCTCAACGCCTGCACCTCGTGCATCAAGGCCGGCAAGGTCTCGCGCTGACGCCTCCCGTCGTAGCGCAGCCCTTTCCGGTTGCCAAGAAGGCCGGTTCACCTCTGGTGAACCGGCCTTTTGCCTTTACCGGACCCGGTGGGGGCCCCGGGCCGGGCGGGGCTCAGCGCCACCGCCAGGCGTGATCCACCGGGCCGATGCCCGCGCCGAGCGCGAAGCCCGCGGCGATGGCCCCGGTCACGTACGCCTTTGCCTCGGTGACCGCCTCCGGGACGGTCAGGCCCTTGGCGAGGCCCGCCGCGACGGCGCTGGCGAGGGTGCAGCCCGTGCCGTGGGTGTGCCGGTTGTCGAAGCGGGGGGCCCTCAGCCAGCGTTCCTCGGTGCCGTCGCTGAGCAGGTCCACCGCCTCGTCGCCGTGCGCCCCGAGGTGCCCGCCCTTGATGAGCGCCCAGCGCGGACCGTAGCCGAGGATCGCGTCGGCGGCCCGGCGCATGTCGTCCTCGGTCTCCACGAGCAGGCCCGTGAGCTGCGCCACCTCGTCCAGGTTGGGCGTGGCCACGGTGGCCCGCGGCAGCAGTTCCCCGCGTACGGCGTCCAGCGCGGAGGCGGCGAGCAGCGCGTCCCCGTGCTTGGAGACGCCGACCGGGTCCACGACGGCCGGCGCCGGGGTGTCGGCCAGCAGCGCGGCCACGGTCTCCACCAGCACGGCCGAGGAGAGCATGCCGGTCTTGACGGCCCGTACGCCGATGTCGTCCACGACGGCCCGGTACTGGGCCGTCACGGCCTCGGCGGGGAGCTCCCAGGCTCCCCGTACCCCGAGGGAGTTCTGCGCGGTCACGGCGGTCACCACGCTCATGCCGTGGACGCCGAGCGCGAGCATGGTCTTGAGGTCGGCCTGGATGCCCGCGCCGCCGCCGGAGTCGGATCCGGCGACGGTCAGGCACAGGGGCGGCGCCGTCCTCACGGGGCGCCGTCCTCGGCGGCCGGGTCGGCGCCGAAGTGGTCCCATCCGCCGGTGCTGGTCCAGGGGGCCCCGTCGACGGTCACCTGGGGCAGCGCGGAGCGGTTGAGCACGCCGCCGATGACCTTCCAGCGGGCGGGCAGCTTCACGTCGGGTGGGAAGGTCGCCACGATCGCGTGGTCCTCCCCGCCGGTGAGGACCCACTGGAGCGGGTCCACGCCGACGGCCTGGCCGATGTCGTGCATCTGGCTGGGGATGTCAACGGCCGAGGAGCGCAGGTCGATCCGTACCTTGCTGGCCTCGGCGATGTGCCCCAGGTCGGCGATCAGGCCGTCGCTGACGTCGGTCATGGCGGTGGCGCCGAGTCCGGCGGCGGCGGGGCCCGCGTGGTAGGGCGGCTCCGGGCGGCGGTGCGCCTCGACGAAGGCCCGGGGTGAACGGAAGCCCCGCGAGAGGACGGCGAATCCGGCCGCGGACCAGCCCAGCCAGCCGGTGACGGCGACGACGTCGCCGGGCTGGGCGCCGGAGCGCAGGACGGGCTCGTGGTTGCGGAGGTCGCCGAGGGCGGTGATCGCGACGGTGATGGTGTCGCCGCGGACCACGTCCCCGCCGACCACGGCGGCGCCGGCGACCTGGCACTCGTCGCGGATTCCGTCCATCAGCTCGGTGGGCCAGGTGACCGGCAGCTCGGCCGGGACGACCAGGCCGAGGAGCAGCGCGGTCGGCACCGCGCCCATGGCGGCGATGTCGGCGAGGTTCTGCGCGGCGGCCTTGCGGCCGACGTCGTAGGCCGTGGACCAGTCGCGCCGGAAGTGCCTGCCCTCCAGCAGGATGTCGGTGCTCGCCACGACCCGCCGGTCGGGGGCCGACACCACCGCGGCGTCGTCGCCCGGCCCGAGCCGGACCGCCGGGGTGGTGGTGAGCCGTGAGGTGAGTTCCCTGATGAGCCCGAACTCCCCCAGCTCGCCCACAGTGCCCTTCATCGCTGTGCCCCTTCTTGCCCAGTCCGCTTGCGGTCGCGAGCCGTCACAGCTCTGGGTACCGTCAACAGATACGTCAACTTCTGCTCTCCGTACGCCCCGCCGTGCGCGGCTCCGTGCTCGCGGGTCTCCCCGCGGCCCTCGGCGACGCGGTACCGTGGCGTCCCTTCTTCCCCCGGCCCCTTCGATCGTGTGGGGCCCACCCGAAGGTTAGGGGAAATGATCCTCGTGGCCGCCCTGGAGGTTCCGTGGTACAGGCGTACATCCTCATCCAGACCGAAGTGGGCAAGGCGTCGTTCGTCGCCGAGTCCATCGGCCAGATCCCGGGGGTGATCCAGGCCGAGGACGTGACGGGTCCGTACGACGTGATCGTGCGCGCCCAGGCCGACACCGTGGACGACCTCGGCCGCATGGTCGTCGCCAAGGTCCAGCAGGTGGAGGGGATCACCCGCACCTTGACCTGCCCGGTGGTCCATCTGTAGCCCCCGTCTACTCTGGGCCGGTGATGTCCCTCCACCACCGGCCCCTCCGTGTCCTGGCCCTGCCCGCCGCGCTGTCCGTACTGGTCCTCGCGGCGTGTTCACCGGGCGGTTCCCGGGCCCGGGTGGATCCGCCCGCCACGCCGCCCGCCGATGTCGCGGGGTTCTGTGCAGCGCTGCACGAGGAACTCCCCGAAACGGTGGCCGGCCTGGCGCGGACCACCACCGAACCGGCATCGGATCTGACGGCCTCGTGGGGCGGCTCGGCGATCGTACTGCGGTGCGGGATCCCCAAGCCCCGCGAGATGGCCGATCCGGCACAGGAGGGCGTCCACGTGAACGGCGTGGCCTGGCTGCTGGAGAAGCTCCCCGACGGCGGTTTCCGTTTCACCACCGGGGGCCGGCTCGCGTACGCGCAGGTGCGGGTCGACCGGGAGCACGCCGAGGACGCCGGGATGCTGGTGGGTCTGTCCGACGTGATCGCGAGGACCGTGCCCGAGGGCATCTCCTCCTACTGAAGGCCCGGACCGGCGTCGGGCTCGCGCGGCCCGGACGGCGTCCCGCACGCCGCGCCCGCCCGGGCACACCGCCGCCCGCCCGCCCGCGCCCTTCAGGGCGGGGCGGGCGGGCGGTCCGCTGCCGCGGGGCGCGTTCTAGCGCAGGCCGGTGGAGCGGCGCAGGGCCGCCTGGATCAGGCGGTCCACCAGCTCCTGGTACTCGATGCCCGACTCCTGCCACATCCGCGGGTACATGGAGATCGGCGTGAAGCCCGGCATCGTGTTGATCTCGTTGATGACGAACTCGCCGTCCTCGGTGAGGAAGAAGTCGGCGCGCACGAGGCCCTCGCACGACGCGGCCTCGAAGGCCTCGATCGCGAGCCGCTGCACCTCGGCCGTCTGCTCCGGGGTCAGCGGGGCGGGCACGATCCCGGAGGCGGAGTCGATGTACTTCGCCTCGAAGTCGTAGAAGTCGTGGCTGGAGACCGGCGGGATCTCGGCGGGCGCGCTCGCGCGCGGGCCGTCCTCGAACTCCAGGACGCCGCACTCGATCTCGCGGCCGCGCAGCAGCGCCTCCACGATGACCTTCGGGTCGTGGCGGCGGGCCTCCTGGATCGCGGCGTCCAGGGCTCCGGCGTCGTCGACCTTGGTGATGCCGATGGAGGAGCCGGCCCGGGCGGGCTTCACGAACAGCGGCCAGCCGTGTTCGCCGGCGAAGTCCAGGACCCTGGCGCGCGCCGCGTCCCGGTCGGCTTCCCACTCGCGGGGGCGGATGGTCACGTACGGGCCGACGTTCAGCCCGAAGGACGTGAACACCCGCTTCATGTAGTCCTTGTCCTGGCCGACGGCCGAGGCGAGGACGCCGGAACCGACGTACGGGATGCCGGAGAGCTCCAGCAGGCCCTGGAGGGTGCCGTCCTCGCCGTACGGTCCGTGCAGCACGGGGAAGACGACGTCGACCTCGCCCAGTGCCTTGGGGACGGCGCCCGGCTCGGTGTAGACGACCTCGCGGTTGGCCGGGTCGACCGACAGCACGACGGCGCCGTCCTCGGAGTCGGCCAGTTCGGCGACGTTCGGGAGCCGGCGGTCGGCGATGGCCATGCGCTCGGGCTCGTCGGCGGTCAGCGCCCACCGGCCGTCCGTGGTGATGCCGATGGGCAGCACCTCGTACTTGGACCGGTCGATGGAGCGCAGGACCGCGCCCGCCGTGACGACCGAGATGGCGTGTTCCGAGCTGCGGCCGCCGAACACGACGGCCACGCGGGGCTTGCGGCCCTGCTGCTCAGGGGTCTGGGGGAGGTTCTCGCTGCTCATATCGCCACGAGGGTACCCGCTCAGACGTCCGGAAAGGACTCAGCGCCGTTCCGGTTTGGCGCTGCGCCCCATCAGTTCCTTGAGCGCGACCAGGGTCGGCTTGCCGTGGTGCACGATGTCGACGACGGTGTCCGTGATGGGCATGTCGACCCCGTGGCGCCTGGCCAGATCGGCCACCGACTGGCAGGACTTGACCCCCTCGGCGGTCTGCCGGGTGACCGCGATGGTCTCCTCCAGGGTCATCCCGCGGCCGAGGTTGGTGCCGAAGGTGTGGTTCCGGGACAGCGGCGAGGAGCAGGTGGCGACGAGGTCCCCGAGGCCGGCGAGGCCGGAGAAGGTGAGCGGGTCCGCGCCCATCGCCACGCCGAGCCGGGTCGCCTCGGCGAGTCCGCGGGTGATGAGGGAGCCCTTGGTGTTGTCGCCGAGGCCCATGCCGTCCGCGATGCCGACGGCGAGGCCGATGACGTTCTTGACGGCGCCGCCGAGTTCGCAGCCGACGACGTCAGTGCTGGTGTACGGCCGGAAGTACGGGGTGTGGCAGGCGGCCTGGAGGCGCTGGGCCACGGCCTCGTCCACGCAGGCGACGACGGAGGCGGCGGGCTGCCGGGCGGCGATCTCGCGGGCCAGGTTGGGGCCGGTGACGACGGCGATCCGGTCGGCGGGGACCTTGGCCACCTCCTCGATGACCTCGCTCATCCGCTTGGCGGTGCCGAGTTCGACGCCCTTCATGAGGGAGACGAGCACGGTGCCGGGGGCGAGGAGCGGGGCCCAGGAGGCGAGGTTGTCGCGCAGGGTCTGGGAGGGGACGGCGAGGACGGTGAAGTCGGCGTCCGCCGCGGCCTCGGCCGGGTCGGTGGTGGCCCGGAGGTTCTCCGGGAGCACGACGTCCGGCAGGTAGTCCGGATTGGTCCGGCCGTGGTTGACGGCGTCGGCCAGTTCCCGGCGGCGGCCCCACAGGGTCACCTCGCAGCCGGCGTCGGCGAGCACCATGCCGAAGGCCGTGCCCCAGGAGCCGGTTCCGTAGACGGCTGCCTTCACGCGACGTGTCACTTCTTGCCCTCCCCTGCGGCCTTGCGCCGCTGCTGTGCCCTGGCCTTGCGGTGGTCGTACGGCTGCGCGGGCGCGCGCTCGCCCCGCACCTCCTCCAGAAGGGCCGTGATGGCCGCCATGACGACCTCGGTGGCCTCCTTGAGGACCTCCGGCGTCGGTTCCCTGTCGTAGAACGCGGAGAGGTCCACGGGGGGCCCCGCGAGCACCTGGAGGGTCTTGCGCGGGAAGAGGCGGAGCCTGTCCCGCTTCGCGTACGGCGGCATCGCGAGGTTCGCGCCCCACTGGGCCACCGGAATGACGGGGGCCCGGGTGATCAGCGCCACGCGCGCGGCGCCGGTCTTGCCGGCCATCGGCCACATGTCCGGATCGCGGGTGAGGGTGCCCTCCGGGTAAAAGGCCACGCATTCGCCGCGCTCGATCGCGTCCACCGCGGCCCGGAATGCGACCAGGGCGTTGGTGCTCTCCCGGTAGACCGGGATCTGCCCGGAACCGCGCAGGATCGCGCCGACAATAGGGACCTTGAAGAGGGCGGCCTTCGCGAGCAATCGGGGCACGCGCCCGGTGTTGTACTGGAAGTGCGCGTAGGAGAGCGGGTCCAGATACGAGTTGTGATTGACGGCGGTGATAAATCCGCCCTCGGCCGGAATGTGCTCCATTCCCCGCCAGTCCCGCTTGAAGAGCACTACCAGCGGCGGTTTCGCGATGACCGCCGCCAGGCGGTACCAGAAGCCGATTCTGCGGCGGGACACTCGGACACCTTCCTCTAGGACCGGTGCGCGGCTCGGCCACCTCGTCGGCCGGACAAGTGTCGCCCCGGGCCCGGTCTCTGTCGAGAACACCGTACGCCCCGCTCGCGCCACCGGTCCCCCGGGTCGCCCGGGGAGGGCGACAATGAGCCGAGACGTGACCCGGCCATGACCTGACCATGGCATAAGCCTGCGCCGGAGCGCACCGGAGGGAAGGGATCGGCCACGAACGCCGTGTGGAGTCTGGTGGTCCCGCTGAAGCCCCTGGAGCTGGCGAAGAGCCGTCTCGCGGCGGCCGTCGGCGCGTCCCGTCCGGGGTTGGCCCTGGCTTTCGCCCTGGACACCGTGGCGGGGGCGCTGGCATGCGCCGCGGTGGCCGATGTGGTGGTCGTCACGGACGACCGCACGGCCGGCAGGCAACTGTCGCGGCTGGGGGCGCGGATCGTTCCGGACGCGCCCGCCTCCGGGCTCAACGCGGCGCTGGCCCACGGGGCGCGGGCGGCCCGGGCGGCCCGGCCGGGGGTGGCGGTGGCCGCGATGAACGCCGATCTTCCGGCCCTTCGGCCGTCCGAATTGCTACGCGTGCTCGATAACGCTTCGGCATTTCCCCGGGCATTTCTGGCGGATGCCGCCGGAATCGGGACGACCTTGCTTTCCGCTGCGCCGTACGTGGAATTGGCACCCTCGTTCGGCGGTCTGTCCAGGGCCCGGCATTCGGACTCGGGAGCCGTGGAAATCACGCTGACGGGGGTCGACAGCGTGCGCCGGGACGTGGACACCGCGGCGGACCTGCGGGCGGCCCTCGTGCTCGGCGTGGGGCGGCACACCGCCCGATACAGTGCCGGTATGCAGGCGACCGCGTACACGTACGACTCCCAGACCCGCAGCGGCAGCGTGCTGCTGGACGACGGCACCCCGGTGCCCTTCGACTCCCCGGCGTTCGACGCGGGCGGCCTGCGGCTGCTGCGGCCCGGGCAGCGGGTCCGGATCGAGACGGACGGCGAGGGCGCGGGCCTGCGGATCACCCTCGTCACGCTGCAGACCTTCTGAACCTCTGCGTCTCTGAGCCTCTGAGCCTCTGAGCCTCTGAGCCTCTGACCTGGAGTTTCGGCCCGGCACGGACGCTCGTGGGCGCCGGCGTCCGAACAGCACCGCGGGCCGGCTTCCCCCGAGGGGGAAGCCGGCCCGGCGTGTGTGACTCGTGCCCCTACTTCTTGCGGGCGGTGGTCTTCTTCGCGGTGGCCTTGCGCGTCGCCGTCTTCTTGGCGGGCGCCTTCGTCGCTGCGGTGGCCTTCTTGGCGGCCGGAGCGGTGTTCTTCGCGGCGGCGGTGGTCTTCTTCGCCGCCGGCGTCGCCTTCTTGGCCGTGGCGGTGGTCTTCTTCGCCGTGGCCGTGGCCTTCTTCGCGGTGGCCGTGCTCCTCACCGCCGTCTTCTTGGCGGTCGCGGTGGCGGCCTTCTTGGCGGTGGCCGTGGTCTTCTTCGCGGCCGTGGTCTTCGCCGCCGACTTCTTGGCGGTGGTGGCCTTCTTCGCAGCGGCCTTCTTGACCGTCGCGGAGGCGGCACCGGTCAGGCTGCCCTTGGGCGCCTTCTTCACGGACACCTCGCCGCCCTTGGGCAGCTTCTTGGTGCCGCTGACCAGGTCCTTGAAGCCCTGGCCCGCACGGAAGCGGGGCACCGAGGTCTTCTTGACCCGGACGCGCTCTCCGGTCTGCGGGTTGCGGGCGTAACGGGCCGGGCGGTCGACCTTCTCGAACGAGCCGAAGCCCGTGACCGAGACCCGGTCGCCTCCGACGGTAGCGCGGACGATCGCGTCCAGTACCGCGTCGACAGCGTCCGCGGCCTGCTGACGGCCGCCCAGCTTGTCGGCAATCGCTTCTACGAGCTGCGCCTTGTTCAACGTCTTCCCCTTCGGAGACTTCGCCAGAACGAATGTGTTCAAGCTTATTTCGCACGTTAGGCGGATATATACCGCAAATCAAACACGAAACGGGCTAATCACCCTAGTGCCGCAACGCTGTAGGCCGTTACGGAGTTCCTTCGCATCAGTCGCCTTCAGGGAATCGACCCTCGTCGAGGTCCTTCATCAACCTGTCCAGGCGCCTTGCCGCGTCGGCGAGATCGTGCTTCGCCGAAGCCGTGGCGACCAACAGCTTCCGGGACAGCGCCATCCTTACGCCCTCCGGGACTTGCAGTGAGCGCACCCTTGCGTGTGCTTCTTTCAGTCGGTCCGCGACGAGTTCGTAGAGCTCAAGTTGACTGTCGCGTTCCATGCACAGATTGTGCCATCTGGGGCGAGTTGTCGCCTCACGGGGCCTCAACACACAGCTGTGCCCCCCACCGGACGGTGGGGGGCACAGTGTTGTCGATGTGGTCGCCGAAAGGCGAATAAGCGCTGATCAGGCTGGAATCAGAGCCTAATCGTGCGGGGCTTGAAGGACGGCCGGGTGCTTTCGTAGGTGGCGATGTCCGCTTCGTTCTGAAGGGTGAGCGAGATGTCGTCCAGCCCCTCCAGAAGCCTCCAGCGGGCGTTGTCGTCGAGCTCGAACTCCGCGACGACGCCCTCCGCCCGCACCTGGCGGTCGACGAGGTCGACGGTGATCTCGGCCAGCGGGTCGGCCTCGGTCAGCTTCCAGAGCCGCTCCACCGTCTCCTGCGGGAGCACGACGGTCAGCAGACCGTTCTTCAGCGAGTTGCCGCGGAAGATGTCGGCGAAGCGCGAGGAGATGACCGTCTTGAAGCCGAAGTTCTGCAGGGCCCAGACGGCGTGCTCGCGCGAGGAGCCGGTGCCGAAGTCGGGGCCGGCGACCAGCACCGTGGCGCCCGCGCGCTCCGGACGGTTGGTGACGAACTCGGGGTCCTTGCGCCAGGCCTCGAAGAGCCCGTCCTCGAACCCGTCGCGGGTGATCTTCTTCAGCCAGTGGGCGGGGATGATCTGGTCGGTGTCGACGTTGCTGCGGCGCAGCGGGACGGCCCGGCCGGTGTGGGTGGTGAAGGCTTCCATGGTGTTCAGACTCCGGCGGTCGCGTGGGCGTCGGACAGGTCGGCGGGCGAGGCCAGATGGCCCAGTACCGCGGTGGCGGCGGCCACCTGCGGGGAGACCAGGTGCGTCCGCCCGCCCTTGCCCTGCCGGCCCTCGAAGTTGCGGTTGGAGGTGGACGCGGAGCGCTCGCCCGGAGCCAGTTGGTCGGGGTTCATGCCCAGGCACATCGAACAGCCCGCGTGCCGCCATTCGGCCCCGGCCTCCTTGAAGACCTTGTCCAGGCCCTCTTCCACGGCCTGCAGCGCGACCCGGACCGAGCCGGGCACGACCAGCATCCGTACGCCGTCGGCCACTTTGCGGCCCTCGATGATCCCGGCGACGGCCCGCAGGTCCTCGATGCGGCCGTTGGTGCAGGAACCTACGAAGACGGTGTCCACCGTGATGTCGCGCAGCGACTGTCCGGCGGTCAACCCCATGTACTCCAGGGCCTTTTCGGCGGCGTGGCGCTCCGAAGCGTCCTCGTACGAAGCGGGGTCGGGGACGTGCCCCGACAGCGGGGCGCCCTGGCCGGGGTTGGTCCCCCAGGTGACGAACGGGGCCAGCGCGGTGCCGTCGATGACGACCTCGGCGTCGAAGACCGCGTCGTCGTCGGTGCGCAGCGTCTTCCAGTACGCGACCGCCGCGTCCCACTCCTCGCCCGCGGCGGGGGCGTGGTCGCGGCCGCGGAGGTACTCGAAGGTGGTCTCGTCGGGCGCGATCATGCCCGCGCGGGCGCCGGCCTCGATCGACATGTTGCAGATGGTCATGCGGGCTTCCATCGACAGCTGCTCGACGGCCTCGCCGCGGTACTCCAGGATGTAGCCCTGGCCGCCGCCGGTGCCGATCCGGGCGATGATCGCCAGGATCAGGTCCTTCGCGGTGACGCCCTCGGCCAGCGCGCCGGTGACGGTGATGGCCATCGTCTTGGGCCGGGCCAGCGGGAGCGTCTGGGTGGCCAGCACGTGCTCGACCTGGCTGGTGCCGATGCCGAAGGCCAGTGCGCCGAAGGCGCCGTGCGTGGAGGTGTGGGAGTCGCCGCAGACCACGGTGGTGCCGGGCTGGGTCAGGCCGAGCTGCGGTCCCACCACGTGGACGACGCCCTGCTCGACGTCGCCCAGCGAGTGCAGGCGCACGCCGAACTCGGCGCAGTTCTTGCGCAGCGTCTCCAGCTGGGCCCGGGAGACCGGGTCCGCGATCGGCTTGTCGATGTCGATGGTGGGGGTGTTGTGGTCCTCGGTCGCGATGGTGAGGTCGAGGCGTCGGACGGGCCGGCCGGCCTGGCGCAGACCCTCGAAGGCCTGCGGGCTGGTCACCTCGTGCAGCAGGTGCAGATCGATGAAGAGGAGGTCGGGCTCGCCCTCGGCGCGCCGGACGACATGGTCGTCCCAGACCTTCTCCGCGAGTGTCCTACCCATCGCTTTCCCTCCGGCCGCCCGGTTGTGGCGGCGCTTCATAGAGATCTGTTGCGCCTGATCGCCCGTACCCCACGCACCGGACGACGGCTCGGACCCAGTGGTTCGTGGACCCGCACATACAGACTCGCTGGTTCTTGGAAAAATTGAACTTGCGTTTCACAGTGTGAGACGCGAATATCGTTTCATGGACAACTCTAGCGGCGTCGGCGTTCTCGACAAGGCAGCTCTGGTATTGAGCGCACTGGAGTCCGGTCCGGCCACCCTCGCCGGGCTGGTCGCGGCGACAGGGCTCGCACGACCCACGGCGCATCGCCTTGCCGTGGCTTTGGAACACCACCGGATGGTGGCGAGGGACATGCAGGGCCGGTTCATCCTCGGCCCGCGGCTGGCGGAGCTCGCCGCCGCGGCCGGCGAGGACCGCCTGCTGGCCACGGCGGGACCGGTACTCACCCATCTACGGGACGTGACGGGGGAGAGCGCGCAGCTCTACCGCCGTCAAGGGGACATGCGCATCTGCGTGGCGGCAGCCGAGCGGCTGTCGGGCCTGCGGGACACCGTCCCGGTGGGCTCCACCCTCCCGATGAAGGCGGGCTCGGCCGCGCAGATCCTGATGGCCTGGGAGGAGCCCGAGCGGCTCCACCGCGGTCTGCAGGGCGCGCGCTTCACGGCGACGGCGCTCTCGGGCGTACGCCGCCGGGGCTGGGCCCAGTCGATCGGCGAGCGGGAGCCCGGCGTGGCCTCCGTCTCGGCGCCGGTGCGCGGCCCCTCGAACCGCGTGGTGGCCTCCGTGTCGGTCTCCGGCCCGATCGAACGGCTGACCCGCCACCCGGGCCGGATGCACGCCCAGGCCGTCATCGACGCCGCGGCGCGCCTGACCGAAGCCCTGCGCCGCACCGGCTGACCCTTCCGTTCCCTTCCCCCCACTCCCCCGGGTCCGGGGGCGCGTACGACGCCGCACACGTCCGAACACGCGCCCCCGGGCCCGTACTCACAATGGCTCCGGATCCGTCCGGGAACGGCGAAGAGGCCCTCCGCGATGATCGCGGAGGGCCTCTTCGATGCGTACCCCCGACCGGATTCGAACCGGCGCTACCGCCTTGAGAGGGCGGCGTGCTAGGCCGCTACACAACGGGGGCCAGCTGGTGTTGCCTCGTACTGCGCTGGGCTACCAGGACTCGAACCTAGAATAAGGGAACCAGAAACCCTCGTGTTGCCAATTACAC